>NZ_JCAFRS010000002.1:0-414239 GCF_059368435.1 Stenotrophomonas sp. YJH_SMC_54
AACCAACTGTTCGGGCGGTTCAGGGAGAATCCGGCGTGGGGACCCAAGCTACTTCTCGGTCGCAAGACCTGGATCCACACGGTCGCCCACGCCGGGCTCTCGGCACCCAAGGTGCCAGATTGGCAAGAGATAAGATCCACGTCACGCGTGGATGCTTTTGCCGTTGAACTTGACTTCCAGTCCGCCTTGAGCGAGCCGAGCATCGCAGGGGAATCAGGGGCGGAGAGGCGCCGGTGTTTGAGCGCAGCGAGTTCGGCGCCGCCCCCTGATTCACCGAGAAGCGCAGGGTACCGGCGCGTAGCGACGGCTCGCGACCGGCGGAGCGTTTCTTTGGTTACTTTCTTTGCGCGCAAAGAAAGTGACACCCCTCCGCGGTCGCGGAAATGATCCTAGGCATCGCCTGGCGCCACCAATGCGTGCGCGCGCAAAACAAAAACGCCCGGCGCGAGGCCAGGCGTTCCTGCACTGCTTTACAAGTGAAAGCTCACGCCACCGTAGACGCCCGCAGCGCGGCGATGCGCTCTTCCAGCGGCGGATGGCTCATGAACAGCTTCTTCGCCGTCGAACCAGCAATACCGAAAGCGGCAATCTGGGTCGGCAGCGTGCTCTGGCCGTGGTTCAGCTGCAGCCGCTCCAACGCGGCGATCATCTTCTGGCGGCCGGCCAGCGAGGCACCGCCGGCGTCGGCGCGGAACTCGCGGTGGCGCGAGAACCACATCGAGATCATGGTGGCGAACAGGCCGAACACCATCTCCAGCACGAACACGATGATGTAATAGGCGAAGCCACGGCCGCCGCCTTCGCGGTTGCCCGACAGCGCGCTGTCGATGATGCCGCCGACCACGCGGGCCAGCACGATCACGAAGGTGTTCAGCACGCCCTGCAGCAGCGCCATGGTGATCATGTCACCGTTGGCGACGTGGGCGATCTCGTGGCCCAGCACCGCTTCGGCCTCGTCTTCGCTCATGTTGTGCAGCAGGCCGGTGGACACCGCCACCAGCGCGTTGTTGCGGTTGGCACCAGTGGCGAAGGCGTTGATCTCCGGGCCTTCGTACACCGCTACTTCGGGCATGCCGATACCGGCCGCCTTGGCCTGGCGCTCGACGGTGGCCAGCAGCCAGCGCTCGGTCTGGTTGCGCGGCTCGGTGATCACCACCGCACCGGTGGAGCGCTTGGCCATCCACTTGGAGAGCAGCAGCGAGATGAAGGAGCCACCGAAGCCGAAGATCGCGGCCATGACCAGCAGGCCGCTCATCTGGCTTGGATTGACCCCGAGCAACGACATCACGATGCTGGCGAGAATCAGGACCGCGAAGTTGGTCGCCAGGAACAGGGCAATGCGGGTAAACATGGGAAAATCCGGCTCGGAAGGGGTCGATACCGGTCAATTTGCGGTGTGGTCAGCTTGAATTCAAGCGCCAACCTGACCGACGATTCAGCCAGCATGACCTCCCCCATTCCCTGCGGTCGTTTCGCGCCCTCGCCGACCGGCCTGCTCCATCCCGGATCCCTGCTCGCCGCCTTCGGCAGCTGGCTGCTCGCGCGACATAACGGCGGCTTGTGGCGGCTGCGCATCGAAGACGTCGATCCACCACGCACCGTGCCCGGCGCCGCCGAGTCACAGCTGCGGGCGCTGGCCGCGTTCGGCCTGGTCCACGATGGCCCGATCCTCTGGCAGAGCACCCGCGGCGAGGCCTACCAGGCCGCGCTGGACGTGCTGCTGGCCAGCGACCAGGCCTTTGTCTGCCACTGCAGCCGCAGCGACCTGGCCGCCAACGGCGGCATCCACCCTCGTTGCGTCGCCCGGCAACCTCGACCGGACCCTGCCGTCCGCTTCCGCGTGCCACCGGGCAGCATCGTGCACTTCGACGATGGCCTGCGCGGCCCGCAGCAGCAGGACGTGCACGCCGAAGTCGGCGACTTCGTGCTGCGCCGCGCCGATGGCTGCTGGGCCTACCAGTTGGCCGTGGTGGTCGATGACGCCGCACAAGGAGTGACCGAAGTGGTGCGCGGCGCCGACCTGCTCGACTCCACCGCGCGGCAGATCCTGCTGCAGCAGGCATTGGGGCTGGCGGTGCCGCGCTACTGGCACCTGCCGCTGCTGCTGGATGCGCCGGGCCACAAACTGTCCAAGTCGCTGGCGGCGCTGCCGGTGGACAGTTCGCACCCGCTGCCCGTGCTGCGCCAGCTCTGGAAGCTGCTCGGCCAGGCACCCGGGGCGCTGGAACCTGCGCACGACCTGGATACGCTGCTGGCCACCGCTCGGCAGGCCTTCGACCCGGCACGACTGCCGCGGACCGACATCCTATTGCCAGCCGGCGCACTTTCCGCGCCGATGTTGCAGAATCCCCCTTCCCCCACCCGACACCCGGACAACACTCCATGACATCTCGCGTCGCACTGGTCACCGGCGGAACCGGCGGCATCGGCACCGCCATCTGCCAACGCCTGGCCGACCAGGGCCACCGGGTCGCCACCAACTACCGCGACGAGGCCAAGGCCCGCGCCTGGCAGCAGGCAATGACCGAACGCGGCTACAGCGTGTCGATCTTCCCGGGCGATGTCTCCGATCCAGGCAGCGCCGAAGCGCTGGTGCGCGCCGTCGAGGCCGAGCTGGGCCCGGTCGAGATCCTGGTCAACAACGCGGGCATCACCCGCGACACCACGTTCCATCGCATGCGCGCGGACCAGTGGCACGATGTGATCAACACCAACCTCAATTCGGTGTTCAACGTCACCCGCCCGGTCATCGAGGGCATGCGCCGCCGCGGCTGGGGCCGGGTCATCCAGATCAGTTCGATCAACGGCCTGAAGGGCCAGTACGGCCAGGCCAACTACGCGGCGGCCAAGGCCGGCATGCACGGCTTCACCATCTCGCTGGCACGCGAGAACGCCGGCTTCGGCATTACCGTCAACACCATTTCGCCCGGCTACGTCGCGACCGACATGGTGATGGCGGTGCCGGAAGAAGTGCGCGCCAAGATCGTCGCCGACATTCCCACCGGGCGCCTCGGCAAGCCGGAGGAAATCGCTTACGGGGTGTCCTTCCTGGTGGCGGAGGAAGCCTCGTGGATCACCGGAAGCAACCTGGACATCAATGGCGGCCACCATATGGGTTGGTAAGCCGCGCCGGCCTCGGCGGCGCACACCCGCCGCCCCTGCCGATGGTCATGCTGCGCAGCACGCAAACCCTTGTTGCGCAACATGATCCCCTGTGAAAGCCAAGCCTGGCGGGGGCTGAGGCGGTTGCAACGGCTGCTGCACTGCGCCATGCTTCGCATCTACTGTGACGAGTGACCGCTTCAATGGCTGCGACCCGCATCATCAAGAAGTATCCGAACCGCCGTCTCTACGACACCGAGATCTCCAGCTACATCACCATCGAGGACGTGCGCCAGCTGATCCTGGACGGTGAAGACTTCGAAGTCCGTGACGCCAAGAGCGGCGACGACCTCACCCGTTCGGTCCTGCTGCAGATCATCGCCGACCAGGAACAGGACGGCGAACCGATGCTGTCCACCCAGCTGCTGAGCCAGCTGATCCGCTTCTACGGCGATTCCCTGCAGGGCTTCATGGGCAACTACCTGGAGCGCAGCATGCAGGTCTTCCTCGACCAGCAGCAGCAGTTCCGCCAGCAGATGGGCAACCTGCTGGGCCAGACCCCGTGGGCGATGATGAACCAGTTGACCGAGCGCAACCTGGAGCTGTGGCAGGAATTCCAGCGAAGCATGGGCACCGGTTTCGGTGGTCCGCGACCGGGTGGCACGGGTACCGGCACCGGTACCGGCAACAAGCCCAACGAACCCGGTACCGGCACCGGCGGCAAGACCCGCCGCTGAGCCGATGTATCGGCAGATACGAAAACGGCGCGCCCAATGGCGCGCCGCTTTGTTTTGTGCCCCGGGGGAGCATCAACGTTTCGATTTGCACCCCGTGCATACGCGTTCGACCTTGTAGCCCTTCGCCTTCAGCTTCTCGACCACGCCGTCACCGCCCAGAAGGTGCAGCGTACCGACCACCACCAGCGTGCCACCCTGCCCGGCCTGCAGGTACGGCAGCAGCTTCGGTACCCACGCATCGTTGCGCCCGGTGTTGATGCGCTGGTAAAGCTGCGGGTACTGCTGGCGCATTTCCGCGGCCATCTTCGTCCACAACACGCGCTCATCGCCTCGCCGCCAGGCATCATGCAGCTGGCGCGCCTGCTCATCGCCCTTGCCCGCCTGATCCAGCGCCTCGGACAGCATCTGTCGCTGCTCCTGCACGGTCATGCCGTCGAGCATGCCGATCTGGGTATCGATGTCTTCCAACCCAGCGGTCCTGCGGCCGGTCTTCTGCGCGCGCTCCATGAAATGACGGTCCAGGCCCAGCGCCGGGTCCAGGCCCATCTTCTGCATCTGCCCGACCGAAATGCTCAGGCCGACGAACCAGGGCTTCATGCCCTGCATCTGTGCCAACGGAAGCTTGTTCTCGGATGCGAACGCCTGCAGCTTCTGCCAGGTGGCCGCGTCGAGATCGCGCTTGAGCTCGCTGCCATCGGTGCGCACTGCAGCCTGCACCATGCGGCTGGCCAGCTGCGGCGACTGCATGTCCTCCGGCGACAGTTCGAACACGACCCGCTGCGAGGCCTCGAAGGCCTGCTCGACATCGGGCGACAGCGGGTAGTCCTGCGGTTTCAACAGGTGGAATGATCCAAGCAGGTATACGCGTGAATCACCCGGGCCGGTCACCTTCCACAGCAGCGGCACCGGCGGCTTGGCCGCCGCCGTGGCCGCGGCGTCGGTGGCCGGTGCATTGCGCGCCGGTGCCAGCGGTGCGATTGCAAACGCTGCCATCAGCAGCGTTGCACGGAACAGTCCCTTCAACGGCATCTCAGCCCTCTCCTTCAGACAGGTGGTAGGCCTTCTCGCCCGCTTCCATGCGCAGGTCCAGCCGGTTTTCCGGCGGCGCCAGCGGGCACGTGGCATAGGCGGTGAATGCACACGGCGGGTTGTAGGCATGATTGAAATCGATGCGTAGCGTGCCGTCGGCTGCCGGCGCATCGGTATCCAGGTAGCGCCCGGCCGGATAACTGCCGCGGCCACTGGTGCGGTCGGCAAAGATCAGGAACAGCGGCTGCCCGGTGGCTCCGATCGCCTCCAGCCGCCATGTGCGGCCGTCGCGTTCGAATTCGACCGCACCCGCATTGGGCATCTCGGTGGTCAGGCCGGTGATGTCGACAATGGGCAGGGTCTTGCCCGCCGGATGCGGGATGAAGCGTGCCTGCACCTGCCAGTCCGGGCCACCCGGCCAGTACTCCAGCCCGGCGAAATCACGGCGCGCCGGCGCATCGGCATGCTTGACCCGCAGCGCATCGCGCGGCCCGCGCCGGATGATGCTGAGCTGGCCCTTGCCACCGTCGAAGGCCAACAGGGTTGGCTGCGGATCCTTGTCGGTGTCGATGCGGATACGGCCGCGCACCGGCTGGCCATCATGGCTGACATCCACACCGGCTTCGGGCGTGAACCACCACTGGCTGCCCTCGCGACGCAGCAGGCCCAGCTTGTCCGGGCCAACCGTCAGGCGGATGCCGTTGGTGGCACCACTGCCGACGAAGTGTGATTTGTTCTGCAGCCAGTGCAGGCCGACCAGGGCCGTCCAGCCATCGGGCCGGGTCAGGTCCTGGTAGCGGGCCACCCGCCATTGCTGCTGCGCGGCCGCATAGGCCGGATCTTCGGTAACCTTCGGCGCCGGCGGTGTTGCCGGACTGCACGCGGCCAACAGCAAGGCGGCCAGCAGGCCGCCCATTCCCCGATAACGCATCGATGCTCCCCTCAACGTCCGCGCAGGAACCAGCGGTCGATCTCCGCCAGCGAAAAACGGGCCCAGGTCGGCCGGCCGTGGTTGCACTGGCCAGACCGTTCGGTGATTTCCATGTCGCGCAGCAGCGCGTTCATTTCCGGCACGGTCAGGCGCCGGTTGGCACGCACCGCACCGTGACAGGCCATTGTCGACAGCAGTTCGTCACGTGCGCTGGCCACGCGGCGGCTCTGGCCGTGCTCGCGCAGGTCGGTCAGCACATCGCGCAGCAGCCCCTCCGGTTCGGCATGCGCCAACAGCGCTGGAATACTGCGCACGTGCAGCGATCCGGGACCGGCACGGGTCACCTCGAAGCCGAGCGCCGCCAACGTTTCGGCTTCACTTTCGGCGGTGTCGGCTTCGCGCTCGCCCACGGCGAGTGTGATCGGCACCAGCAGCGGCTGCGACTGCAGGCCGATACCATCGTGCGCGTTCTTCAGGCGCTCGTAGCCGATGCGCTCGTGCGCGGCATGCATGTCGACCACGATCAGGCCTTCTGCGTTCTCGGCCAGGATGTAGATGCCGTGCAGCTGCGCGATCGCGTAGCCCAGCGGCGGTACGCCGGCGTCGGCACTGGTCACCGGCAGTCCGTTCTCGGCCGGCATCGGCGGCAGCGCAGCACCGCGTTCGGCACCGGCCGGTGCGGCATACAGCGCGGCATAGGCCGCCGGTGCATCGGCCACCTGCAGTCCAAGGGGCTGCTGCGGGCGCCAGCCGGAAAAACCACCACCACCGCCACCCGAGCCGGCACCGGGCGCAGGTCCACGCGCCAGCCCGAAACCCGATGCGCCCGCGCTCGATGTCATCGGTGCAGCAGCGGCGTCCACCGGATGCACCGGACCCGCACCGATCTCCTGCGCCGACATGCCGGCGCGGGTATCAGCCAGCGCGTCCTTCAGCGTGCGGTAGACGAAATCGTGCACCAGCCGCGAATCACGGAAGCGAACCTCGTGCTTGGCCGGGTGCACGTTGACGTCAACGCGGGTCGGGTCGAGCTCGAGGAACAGCACATAGGCTGGCTGGCGGCCGTGGTACAGCACATCGCCGTAAGCCATCTTCACCGCATGGGCGACGCTGCGGTCGCGCACCGAACGGCCGTTGACGTACAGGTACTGCTGGTCGGCGCTGGCGCGCGAATAATGCGGCTGCGCGATCCAGCCGTGCAGGCGCAGGCCGGCACCACTGTGGTCGACGCGCACGGCCTGGTTGGCGAAATCCTCGCCCAGCGTTTCGGCCAGGCGCGCATCGGAATACAGATCGCCCGGCTTGTAGCGGCGCGAGGCCTTGCCGTTGTGCGACACCCGCAGCTCGACATCCGGCCGCGCCAGCGCCAGCGAACGCAACCATTCTTCGATATGGCCCAGCTCGGTGCGCTCGGCGCGCAGGAACTTGCGCCGCGCCGGTACGTTGTAGAACAGCTCGCGCACTTCCACCGTAGTGCCCGGCGCGTGCGCGCGCGGCGTCACTTCGCCGATCTTGCCGCCTTCGATCTGCAGCGCCGAACCGTGTTCGTCATGTGCGCGACGCGAGGACAGGGTGAAACGGCTGACCGAGGCGATCGACGGTAATGCTTCGCCACGGAAACCGAGCGTAGCCACCGATTCAAGATCGTCCAGATCGGCGATCTTGCTGGTGGCATGGCGCGAGACCGCCAGCGGCAGCTGTTCCGGCGCGATGCCACTGCCGTTGTCGCGGATGCGGATGAGGCGGACACCGCCCTCTTCAAGATCGATATCAACGCGGCTGGCACCGGCATCGATCGCGTTCTCGACCAGCTCCTTGACCACTGACGCAGGACGTTCGACCACTTCGCCGGCGGCGATCTGGTTGATCAGGATTTCCGGCAACGGCCGGATCGGGCGCGGTCCGGGCGCGCTCATGGGAGAGGATGGGCAGCAGACTTCATGGGTTGATGATAGCGGAGCCGCCCCGTGTAGAGTCGACTGTCAGTCGACTGCCCTCCGCCGGGCGGCGAAAACCCCGCGCTGCGCGCGTAGTCGACTGACAGTCGACGCTACAGAAAGCAGCAACCTGCCTTCGGCGGGTTACTTGCTGCCGCCGGCCATGGTCCCGGCAGCGTCGATCTCGGCCTGGGCACGGGCTGCGTACAGCGTGCCCGGCGGTGGCTGGCGGCTGAAGAAGGTGTGCACGCCATCGAGCACGGCGCCGGCGATCTTGCGCTGGTAGGCCGGGTCGATCAGGCGGCGCTCTTCGTCCGGGTTGGAGATGAACGCGGTTTCCACCAGCATCGCCGGCATGTCCGAGGTGCGCAGCACGGCGAAGTTCGCACGTTCGATGTTCGGCTTGTGGTTGTTGCCGATCCGCTTCAGGCCGCCCAGCACGTGGCCGGCGGCATCTTCAGACGCCTTCATGTAACCGCTCTGGGCAAGGTCCAGCAGCACGTTGGCAAGCGTGCCTTCGGTCTGCTGCAGGCGCACGCCACCCACCAGGTCGGCCGCGTTTTCCTTGTCCGCCAGCCAGCGGGCGCGCTGCGAAGAGGCGCCCTTGGTCGACAGCACGTATACCGACGAACCAGTGGCCGAACGGTTTTCGGCCGCGTCGGCATGGATCGAAATGAAGATGTCGGCCTTGTTTGCACGTGCCTTCTGCGCACGCATCGGCAGCGGGATGAACACGTCGCTGTCGCGGGTCAGATAGGCCTTCAGGCCCGGCGTCGCATTGACCTGGCGGGCCAGCTCACGCGCCACCGCCAGGGTGACATCCTTTTCGCGCTTGCCGGTCGGGCCGATCGCGCCGGGATCCTGGCCACCATGGCCGGGATCGATGGCGACCACCAGATGACGCATGCCGGCCTGCATGCGGATGCGCGAGGCATCGCTGGGCATGGCCGGGCGCGGCGGTTCCACCGGCGTCGGCGCCGGTGCAGGCACGGTAGCCGGCGGCGTGGTCACCACGGCGGCGGTGCGCTGGCCGGCCAGGATCGCGGCCGGCGAGGAAGAAGGTGAGCTGCTGGCCACGGTACCGGCCGCCGCAACCTGGGCCGGCGCGGTGGACGGCGCCGGGGTCGGCGTGGCCGGTGCGGCGGCAGTGGCACTGGCCTGCTGCCGCACCTGCGCGGTCAGCAGTGCGGTCGCACGTGCGGCATCGGAACGCGACTGTGCGCTTTCAGCCGGGGTCGGCCCGGGCGTCGCCACCGGTGCCTGCGGCTGCACCGCCGGTGTCGCTGCCGGACGGCTGGCGGCCACGGCCGGGCCATCGCCCGGCCATTCGATCACCAGCTTGGATTCATTGCCCTCCCGCTGCATCTGCGGGCGGAACGGCGCCACCGATTCAGCGAGGTCGAAAACGACACGGAAGGTCCCCGGCACCGGCTGTCCGGTACGCACCGCCGTGACCACGCCCTGCGCAGCCGGCATCTTCAGGTTGCGTATGGCGCTGGAGTCAGGGAAGTCGACGACCAGACGGTTCGGACCGGCCAGAGAAAGCGTCTTGTAGCCGCCACTGCCGACCAGCGAGATCTCGGCACGGGTGCCGGTGGCGCCGGTATTCAGCAGGACCTGGCGGACTTCACCGGCCCACGCGCTGACGCTCGCCAGACCCAGTCCGACGGCGGCACAGATAGCGATGAGACGGTTCCCCGGGCGCATGGCTCAGGATTCAATCACCGCGCTGAACGGAATGCAACACCTTTTTCCTTAATAATCCGTAACCTGCCGGTCTTTGTTCTCGTCAGCCGACAGAAATGGCCTGCAAGTCGCCCCCTTGCGGAAGCCGCTTCAGCCACTCATGTCCGACGTCGCTGGCTCCGGTGAGACGGGCGCGACGCCCCTGCCCCTCGATCTCCAACGCCACCACCAGGTCGGTCGGCGGCAGCGCGCCAGCGCCGCGTTCCGGCCATTCCACCAGCCACAACACCGCGCTGCCCTCGTCCAGGCCCAGGAAATCGAGTTCGCCGGCCTGGCCGATCCGGTACAGGTCCAGGTGCCAGGCCTCGCCACCGCTGGCCAGCGGATAGCGCTCGACCAGGGTGTAAGTGGGGCTGCGGATCGCGCCCTGCACGCCCAGCGCGCGCAGCAGTGCGCGTGCGGTGGTGGATTTGCCGGCGCCCAGGTCGCCGCGCAGTTCGATCAGCGCCTGCGGCGGTCGGGTCGCCGCCAGCCATTGCCCGAGCAGTTCGGTGGCATCGCTGTCGGCAAGGAAGAATTCAGTCATGAAGAGCGTTCCGGGTTGGCCAGTTGCCGCAGCGGCACCAGCAGATCAGTGGGAAGCATGCCGCGCGCGCCGTCGGCGGCCGCAGCGTCGCCGGCGAGCGCGTGCAGCAGTGCGCCAGCGGCGGCAGCGTCGAAGGCGGCCAGGCCCTGCGCGCGCAGGCTGGCAATGATGCCGGTGAGCAGGTCGCCCATGCCCCCCACGGCCATGCCGGGGTTGCCTGCAGCAATCAGCCGTGGCACCTGCCCGGGCGCCGTCACGACGCTGCCCGCGCCCTTCAGCACCACCACGGCGTGGAAGCGCTCGGCCAACGCCTGCGCACAGCGGTAGCGATCGGCCTGGATGTCAGTGGTACTGCAGTCGAGCAGACGCGCGGCCTCGCCCGGATGTGGCGTAAGGATCGCCTCCGGCAGCGCGCGCGGATCCTGCGCCAGCAGATTCAGTGCATCGGCATCAACCACCAGCGGTTTGTCGCTGTCCAGCACCTGCGCAAACATTGCGCGTGCCCATTCGTCCTGGCCCAGGCCGGGGCCGATCGCCACCACCCTGGCCTTGTCCAGCAACGCCGGCAGCACATCGCCATCTTCAAGCGCATGGGTCATCGCCTCGGGAAGCCGAGCCAGCAACGGGCCGACGTGATCGCGCCGGGTGGCCAGGCTCAACAGTCCCGCGCCGGCACGCAGTGCCGCTTCGGCCGCCATCGCGATGGCCCCGCCGCTGCCATGGTTGCCGCCGACGCACAGCACATGCCCGGATTCGCCCTTGTGGGTATTAGCACGACGCGGCGGCAGCAGTGCCGGCAAGCGAGCCTGGGTCCAGTGCTCTGCGGCGGGTGACACGCCCTGCCATGCGGCCGTGGGTAGCTGCAGCGGCGCCAACGCCTTCCGCCCGCAATGATCCAGCGCATCGCCGGTATACAGCCCGCGATGCGGCACGATGAACTGCAGGGTCAAAGCAGCCTTCACCGCCTCGCCCGGTACGGCGCCCTGGTCGGCATCGACGCCACTGGGGACGTCCAGCGCCAGAACCGGTGCCGTCTGCGCGTTGAGGGCGGCGATCAGCGCCTGCGCCGCGCCTTCCGGCGCGCGATCGAAGCCCAGACCGAACAGGGCATCAACCCAGATATCGGCCTCGGGCAGCGCGCCGTCGAAATCAGTGATGGTGCCGCCGTCGGACGTGAATTCCGATGCTGCACGCTGTGCCAGCGACGTCGCCGGTGGCTTGCCCGGCAAGGCGATCACCGTCACCGCGCGCCCGGCCTTCCGTGCATGGCGGGCCAGCACCAGGCCGTCGCCACCGTTGTTGCCTGCTCCGACCACCACGCCGATCCGCTGCGCCTGCGGCCAATGCTGCAGCAGGCACTGCCAGGCGGCCTGGCCGGCCTGCGCCATCAGACCCCAACCACCCTCGGCGGCCAGCGCCGAGGCCTGCGCATCAAGCGCACGCGCGGCAGCGGAATCGAAAAGATCGGCAAGGTTGGCCATGCGGGGATTTTATACTGGTGCACATGTCCCCCGCCCCCGTCCCTGTCGATCCGGCCCAGGCCGTGCAGCGCATCCGCGAACTGGCGCGTGCGCATGGCTTCCAGCGCTGCGGTATCGCCGGCATCGAGCTGGGCGAGGATGAGGCGCACCTGGCCGACTGGCTGGGCCAGGGCCTGTACGGCACGATGGACTGGATGGCGCGCCACGGCACCCTGCGCGCGCGCCCGGCCGAGCTGCTGCCCGGCACCGTACGGGTGATCTCGGTGGGCATGGACTACAGCCACAAGGACGACACCGAAGCCTGGGCAACCCTGGCCGACCCGGGCCGCGCCTACGTGGCCCGTTACGCCTTGGGCCGCGACTACCACAAGCTGATGCGCAACCGCCTGCAGAAGCTGGCCACGCAGATCAACAATGAAGTGGCACCGCTGGGCTACCGCGTGTTCGTCGATTCGGCGCCCGTGCTGGAACGCGCACTGGCGCGCAATGCCGGCCTGGGCTGGATCGGCAAGCACACCTGCCTGATCGACCGCCATGGCGGCTCCTGGTTCTTCATCGGCGAGATCTACATCGATATCCCGCTGCCGATCGATGCACCGGCCACGGCACACTGCGGCACCTGCACGCGCTGCATCGATGTCTGCCCGACCCAGGCCATCACCGGCCCGCAGCGGCTGGACGCGCGGCGCTGTATTTCCTACCTGACCATCGAGCACGACGGTGCCATCCCCGAAGACATGCGGCCGTTGATCGGCAACCGCATCTACGGCTGTGACGACTGCCAGCTGGTCTGCCCCTGGAACAAGTTCGCCAAGCGTACCGACGAAGCCGATTTCCGCGCGCGCAACAACCTCGACACTGCCCGTCTGGACCAGCTGTTTGCCTGGGACGAAGCTGAATTCCTGCGGCGTACCGAAGGCAGCCCGATCCGGCGCAGCGGCCATGAACGCTGGCTGCGCAACATCGCCGTGGCACTGGGCAATGCACCGTCCTCGGCCGAAGCGTTGGCCGCGTTGCATACCCGCGTCGATGATCCCTCGCCGCTGGTGTGTGAACACGTGCAGTGGGCGCTGGGCCAGCACACGGTGCGCTGACGTGCGATCCTGAGCCCCCGTTCCGCCCGCAGCACGCCGTTCCCATGCAGCCACGCAACAACGACATCCTCACCCCCAGCCAGCTCAACACCCTGGCCCGCGACCTGCTGGAAGGCAGCTTCCCGGCGATCTGGGTCGAGGCCGAACTGGGCAGCGTGGCGCGTCCCGCCTCCGGGCATCTGTATTTCACCCTGAAGGATGCGCGTGCGCAGCTGCGCGCGGCAATGTTCCGGATGAAGGCGCAGTACCTGAAGTTCGTGCCGCGCGAAGGCATGCGCGTGCTGGTGCGCGGCAAGGTGACCCTGTACGACGCCCGTGGCGAGTACCAGATGGTGCTGGACCACATGGAGGAAGCCGGCGAAGGCGCGCTGCGCCGCGCGTTCGAAGAGCTGAAGGCACGCCTGGAGGCCGAAGGCCTGTTCGACCCGGCACGCAAACGGCCGCTGCCGACGCACGTGCAGCGCCTGGCGGTGATCACCTCGCCCACCGGCGCCGCCGTGCGCGACGTGCTGAGCGTGCTCGGCCGCCGCTTCCCGCTGCTGGAAGTGGACCTGCTGCCGACCCTGGTGCAGGGCAGCAGCGCCGCTGCACAGATCACCCGCCTGCTGCAGGCCGCCGATGCCAGTGGCCGCTACGACGTGATCCTGCTGACCCGTGGCGGCGGTTCACTGGAAGACCTGTGGGCCTTCAACGATGAAGCACTGGCCCGCGCGATCGCCGCCAGCCGCACCCCGGTAGTGTCGGCGGTGGGCCATGAAACCGACTTCAGCCTCAGCGATTTTGCCGCCGACCTGCGCGCACCAACGCCGTCGGTGGCAGCCGAGCTGCTGGTACCGGACCAGCGCGAACTGGCCCTGCGCCTGCGCCGTACGGCCGCGCGCATGGTGCAGCTGCAACGGCATGCGATGCAGCAGGCGATGCAGCGTGCCGACCGCGCCCTGCTGCGCCTGAACGCACAGAGCCCGCAGGCGCGGCTGGACCTGTTGCGCCGCCGTCAGCTCGATCTGGGCCGGCGCCTGCATGCGGTCTTCAACCAGCAGCAGGAGCGCCGTGCCGCACGCCTGCGCCATGCGGCCGCGGTACTGCGCGGGCGCCATCCGCAACGCCAGCTCGACGCGATGCAGCGCCGCCTGGCTGCCCTGCGCGGGCGGCCGCAGGCAGCGATGCAGCGTCTGCTGGAGCGCGATGCACTGCGACTGCGCGGACTGGCGCGTTCACTGGAAGCGGTGAGCCCGTTGGCCACCGTGGCCCGTGGCTACAGCATCCTGACCCGCACTGACGATGGCACGCTGGTACGAAAGGTCGACCAGGTGCAGCCCGGTGACGCGCTGCAGGCCCGCGTTGGCGACGGCGTGATCGACGTGCAGGTCAAGTAGAGGGGTGTTCGGCAGGGCTGCGCCCTGCACCTGCAGAGGCTTCAAGCAACGGCCGAAGCAACAGCCAAAGCGGCTCTGGATTGCTGATGGTTTGGCGGGGCGGTGTGGCTGTGCAGGACACGCCGTAAACCCCGCTCCGCGGTCCGGCCCAGCCGCTGGCGGCTGTGCGTTCGGGCGCTTGCGAAGCAGTGCTTCGCAAACGAAGCGCCCTCACCCCTGGGGGCTCGATGGCGCCATCCATGGCGCCAACGGTCCTGCACAGCCACACCGCCCCACCCTCGACAGTTTCCCGATGACGGTCGGTAGATCCACGCCATGCGTGGATGAATCTCTGTCAGATATCGAATCAATTCGGGGTCAGATCCGTTTTCCGTAGGAAAACGGATCTGACCCCACGCCATTCCGACAGATCGCGAGAATCTGTCGAAGGAGGGGTGGGTCCGGTTGCGGGGGTGTCCGCGGGATGGGGGGCGCGGCCAAGTCTACACGGACGAACATGCGGCGCCTCCCGCAACCGGACCCACCCCGCCATCCCACGGAATGCACGCTGTTGCTGTTGCTGCTGCCGGCCAGCGGCCGGCACTACCGCGGGTGCAGGGCTGCAAGCCCTGCCGCCCCCCTTACTTTGCCTGCTCGCAGAATTTCTGCCGGTACTCGAGCGCCTTCGGCATCAGCGCCTGCAGGTTCTGGATGCGGGTGCCCGGGTTCGGGTGGGTGGAGGCAAACTCCGGTGGCGACTGGCCGCCGCTGGCCTGGCCCATGCGCTGCCACAGCGGCACCGCCTCGCGGGGATCGAAGCACGCCGCTGCGGCCAGCATCAGCCCCACTTCATCCGCCTGTGTCTCGTGGCTGCGCGCATACGGCAGCAGGTAGCCATAGCCCATCGCCGACATCATCATCTGTTGCTGCTGCGCATCCATGCCGCTGGCGGCGCCGGCCACCTGCCCGATCTGAGTCAGCTTCTGCTGGGCCATGCGCTGTGCACCATGGCGCAGCAGCGCATGGGCGATCTCATGCCCCATCACCACCGCCATCGCATCGCGGGTGCGTGCTACCGGCACCAGCCCGGTATAGACCGCCATCTTGCCGCCCGGCAGGCAGAACGCATTGGCCTGGTCGGACGGGATCACATTCACTTCCCACTGGAAATCCCGCGCGAAATGCGCCGGCTGCACGCCGTGCTCCTGGGCCAGCGCGGTCTCCACCACATCGACCTTGGCAATCAGGCGCTGGGCGATGTCACGCACATCGCGCGCGATCGGTGCATTGGGGTCCATCGGCCGTTCCTGCGACAGGATCTGCTGGTAGGCCTGCAGCCCCAGCGCGGTTTCCTGGCGCGCGTCCAGGCTGCTGTCGATCATCACCTTCTCGCCGGTGTACGGATCGACCGTGCGGTTGGAGAACCAGTAGAACAGCGCATAGGCGGCGGCCAGCAGCAGCACCCACCAGCGGATGTTGCCGAACAGGCCACGCCGCTGTGGGCCTTGCGACGAGCGGGAGAAGGGATCGTTGCGCATCGGGGGACTTCCTGCTGGCCCCGCCGGCTGGCGGGCACGGCGCAATCTTAGTGCGCCTCTGCCCGCAGCGGGTGAAGCCGGGTGCCGCTCAGATGCCGCGCACCAGGCGGAAGCCGATGCGGGCGTTGGTGGTATCCGAATCCTGGGATTGCCGCCAGGCCGCGCGGGTCTGCTCGGGGGCATTGGCCCAGTTGCCACCGCGGATCACCCGCGACCGGCAGCCCGGATTGAACCAGGCGACGCCATCGGACGGTGCGCGGCGGTAGCTGGCATGCCAGCAGTCGGCCACCCATTCGCTGAGGTTGCCGCCCATATCGTGCAGACCGAAGGCATTGGCCTGGAAGCTGGCCACCGGCGCCGGCCCCCACCAGCCATCGCCGTACCCGATAAACGCGTTGTGCCAGTGCCGTCCCGAAGGCGAAACGTCCTTGCTGCCGGTGAAGTTGCCGCTGCCTGGCGGCGGCACGCCGGCATCGCCCCACGGATAGCGGCCACTGCTGCCAGCGCGCAGCGCGTACTCGAACTCGGCTTCGCTGGGCAGCCGGTAGCTGCGGCCAGTCTGCTCGGACAGCCACGCCGCATAATTCTCGGCATCACGCACACTGACGTGCATCACCGGCGAGTTGCCCAGCGCGCGACCGCCGTCGTAGTCGGAACGCCAGTCCACGCCGCTGCGGCGGATGAAATTGCCGCTGCGTTCGTCGTAGACCACCGAATGGCCACGCCGGGTCGCGCGCGGGCGCGCATTGGAGGCTTTCACGTAGCGCTCGAAATCGCTGACGGTGATCTCGGTGATCGCCATGGCAAAGCCGCGATCGAAGCGCACGTAGTGCGACGGACGCTCGGCATCACTCGAGCCCGGCTCGGCATCGCCTGCACCCATCTGGAAGCCACCGTGGGGCACCACCACCATCTGCGGTCCGCGCCCCCCATCGCGCATCGCATCACTGAACACCTGTCCCGGCCGGAAGCTCCCGTAATGGGTGGCCAGGTCGATGCGCTCGCGAAGCTGGCCCACCACTGCATCACCCGGCAGAGCGATGCGAAGCGCCTCGGCCAGCTTCTCGCGCGCCGGCTTCAGGCCTTGTGGCGTGGCAAGGTCACGCAGTCCGTCATCACGCAGCTGCAGCAGCGTGGCGGCGCGGATCTGCTCGATGCGTTCGAAGGCGTCGGCGATCGTCGGTGACGAATCGCGCACTTTGCTGGCTTCGGCCAGCCAGGTGCCGGCGCTCGCGAAATCGCGCGTGCGTGCAGCGTCCTCGGCACGGCGGATCAGCCCGCTTTCGGCTGCGGCCAGTCCCTGCCGTGCACGACTGTTGTCCTCATCCAGTGCCAGCGCCTCACGGAAGTTGCTGATGGCCCCATCCCCGTCTTCACCGATCCGGTCCGAGCGCAGGTCCTCTTCGCCGGCGCGGTTGTAAGCCACCACACGCTGGGCAAGCTCCACCCGTCCCTGCAGCGCACGCACCTTTTCGTCCTTTGACGCCAGCGTCAGCAACACCAGCGCCTGGCGGCTGGCCTCTGCCAGCGCCTCACGCTGCTTCAGCGGCCGCACCAGCAGGGCGTCGGCCTGCTGCTGCAGGCGCTGGCGGGCACGCTGCAGGCCCAGCCGGGCCTGGCGGTCATCCGGGTCTTCTTCCTGCACCGCCAGCCACAGCGGAATGGCGGCATCCGCATCTTCATAGAGCCGGCCTTCAGCGAACGCCTGCTCGGCGGCGCGCCGCAACTGGGCAAGGCTGCGGCCCTGGCGGTCCACCCGTGGCGGCGTCCACTGCTGTACGTCCTCGGCGGCATCTTCACCGGCGATGGTCACGCTGCCCTGCCCGGCCTGCGAACTGGCATTGGCGCCGGTGTCGGCGCCCTCGGCCGCGCGCGCCTCTTCGCTGGCGGCCCGTTCCGCCGGCGCGGACGGCGACGGCGTGCAGCCGGCCAGGGCCACGGCCAGGGCGGTGCACAGCACGGGCGACAACGGAAAACGCAAGCAGAGCCTCCTTCGGCACAGACGCGGACCGACGTTAGGCTATTCTCCCCTGCCTGAGCAAACCCGAGTAGTAGGCCCTGACCCGTGGCAACCTGGATCACCACCCCCGCCGAGCTGGATGCGTACTTCCAGCAGCGCCCGACCCGCATCGGCCTGGACACCGAATTCATCCGTGAACGCACCTTCTGGCCGCAGCTGGCCCTGGTGCAGATGGCGGTCGGGCAGGACATCCTGCTGATCGACCCGCTGATTCCGGGCATGACCGAGGCGCTGGCGCCGTGGCTGGCCGATGAATCCATCACCAAGGTAATGCACAGCGCCAGCGAAGACCTGGTTGCCTTCAGGTGGGCCTGCGGCGTGCTGCCGCGACCGCTGTTCGACACCCAGATCGGGGCGTCGCTGGCCGGCATCGGCGGCGGCATGGGCTACCAGAAGCTGGTCGCGGAGATCACCGGAGTGGCACTGGCCAAGGGCGAGACCCGCTCGGACTGGATGCGCCGCCCGCTGTCCGAATCGCAGCTGCAGTACGCCGCCGACGATGTCGAGCACCTGTTCGCGCTGCACGACGCCATTGATGCCAGGCTGCAGGCGTTGGGCCGCCAGCAGTGGTTGCACGACGATGGCGAGCGCCTGCTGGCCAGCGTCGCCAACGATGAAGATCGCTGGCCGCACCTGGCGATGCGCTCGGCACAGTTCCTTGATGCCTCCGCGCAGCACCGCCTGTTGCGCCTGCTGCGCTGGCGTGATGTGCAGGCACGCAGCAGCGACCGCCCGCGAAGCTGGATCCTGGACAACGAACTGGCCGCCACTCTGGCGCGCACGCCTCCGGCCGACGAGGCAGCGCTGGGCAAGCTGTTCGAGCAGTTCCCAAAGGCACCGCGCAAACTGGCCGGCGCCGTGTGGCAGGCGCTGTCCACGCCGCTGGCCGACGAAGCCGACGCGCCGCTGGCGCTGCCGGCCAACGACAGCAACAAGCAGGCGCTGAAGAAGCTGCAGGATGCCGTGGCCGAACGCAGCCGCGAACTGGGACTGCCAGATGGCATCCTTGCCTCGCGCAAGCACCTGGAAAGCTATCTGGAACGTCGCCAATGGCCCGCCGCACTGGCCGGCTGGCGCCAGCAGGAACTGGAGTCGCGCCTGCAGGCGCTGCTGCCGGCGAACTAGCAACCCGCATCGGCCGCCTCACGGGGCGGCCCTGCCAATGCTGGACAAGGACATTGCTGCATGCCTGCATGGCCCTCTTCCGGCATATTGCGATGGACGATCGTCACGCTGCTGGCCGGCGACACTCCTGCATGGATCGCAGCGGCCAGCTCAACGCCTACGCGGCGCTGACGGGCAGGCTGGACCTGGCCCGTTCGGTTCACTACCTCGCGCTTTCGGCACGCCTGATCGAACAGGCCCCCGCTGCCAGCGAGCAGGACAAGCTCGAACCCTGGCTGCATCCGCACGCCCTGATGCACGGCTATTTCCCGGAATCGAGGCGTAGAGACAGGGCCAGGGCACACTCGCCTACCGGCCCGAGCTGCTGCTTGCCTTTCCGCTGCACATGGACGATCCGCAACGCGAACGCCTGTCCCGGGTGACGGGATTCACCTTCAAGCCTCCTGCTGAATGCCACCGACACGGCAGCCGCATGTCCTGCTTGCCGCCGCTAACGACCGCGCTTCTAATGTCCAGCCTCGTACTCGCTGGATTGCAGCAATGACAAACGGATTTGCAAAAGACGGGCTTTCCCCCGAAGACCTTGCCTGGCGCGTGCAGGCGCGCACTGCGCTGCAGGAACGGCGCTATGCCGAACTGGATGCGTTGCTTGCTCCACATGAGCTGGCCTGGCTGCAGGGAGAGAATGCGCTGCCCGGCATCCGCTGGCGGCTGCGCAACCTGCACGACGCCACGCTGACGCTGGAAGCCCGCCTGCAACAGGCCCAGCAGTGGGCCTCGGCCGCCCCCGGCAGCTACTACGCCTGGCTTTGCCTGGGCGCCTGCTGGCAGGACGCTGCCGGCGAACTGCGCAGCGCCGATGTTGCCGCACTGGTCGAAGACAGCCAGTGGCTGGCGGCGCAGCTGGCCCGCGACCATGCCGTGCACGCCTACCTGCAGGCGATGCCGCTGTCGCCACGACCTGCGTTGGCGCTGGATGGCATCAAGCGCATCACCAGCTACCTGCGCGAACCGAACTGGCTGCGTGCGCTGCAGGCCGGGGAACCCGCCGCATCCGATGACGCCACGCTGGCCGAGCACTACCCTCAAGCCTGGCCAAAGGCATTGCAGCTGCTGTCGCGCTTCGGCACGCCGTTGCAGACGCTGCCGGATACGCTGCCCCCGTTGCTGCGCGAGCGCAGCCAGGACGATTTCGACGCACCACTGGCGTACTGGATGCGCCTGGTGCTGGAGCAGCGCCCGGACGATCTGGCCACGCTGGAAGACACCCTGTACTTCCTGTACCCGCGCTGGGGCGGCAGCCATGAGGCGATGGAGAACTTCATCGAGGGTGGCTGGTGCCGTGGCCTGGAACTGGCGCAGAGCAACGCGCTGCGGTGGCACAAGGAGCAGGACTGGATGGGCGATCTGCCCCACCGTGAGGATGCTGAGGCCGTGGCCGCGCACGAGCGCGCCTACACGCAGATCCTCGACTGGCACCTGGACCGCCACCTGCGCGCGCAGGTGCTGGCCCAGCGCGCCGGGCTGCGCTACCGGCTTGGCCGCGTTGAAGACAGCGAAGGCGTCGTGCAGTGGGATCCGGACCACATGCAGGCGGTGCTTGAAGATCTGCAGCAGGCATGGACCTTGGACCGCGATGTGGTCCTGCATGAGGGGCTCGGCAACCTGGAGGCCTGCACCTGGTTCGCCCATGTCGACGGTGCCGAAGCACTGTTCGCACAGGTGGTGGACTATGCCGCGCGCGAAGGCGATTCGGCGATCGGCCTGCTCTGGGCCGCCACCGCCATCGAGCATGGCCTGCTCGGCCAGGCCAGCGACCCGACACGCGCCAGTGTCCTGCTGCAGCGCGCGTTGAAGCTTGCGCAGCAGGACGACACCTCGGCGGTGACGTTCGCCGCCAATCTGTTCTGTGATGTTTCGCAAGCCGCAGGCCTGTCGCTGCTGCAGCGCATGGCGGACGATGGCGACGCCGGCGCGATGTCGGCGCTGTGCGACCTGTACAAGGGCCGCCTCGGTGGCCGCGACCAACCGCAGTTCGCCGATGTGGAAAAGGCCGCCTACTGGCAGGAGCGTGCGGTGGAAGGCGGCGACCTGATCGCCACCTACAACCTGGCCGTCCGTCTCGTCGCCGCAGGCGGCGCGGAGAATGAAGCGCGTGCGCGCGAGCTGTACCTGCGCTGCCTGGATGAGGCCGAGGCCGGCGAGCGCGTGTGGGGCCCAACCTGCCGCAACCTGGCCTGCCTGGCATTCGATGGCCGGAACGACGCGCACAAGCGCGAAGCGGTCGAACGCGCCTTGATTCCACTGTGGTGGCGCGGCGACGACGACGACAAGCTGTGGGCCGCAGGCTATCTGGCCGACATCTACCACTTCGGTAACGGCGTCCCGGCCAATGCATTCCTCGCTCTGACCTGGCTGCAGCGTGCCAGCGAGATCGATCCGGAGTATGTGGACGTGGTACGCATGGCACCGCTGATCAACGGCGAAGGCCGCTGGTTCGGTGCCAGCCGCGCACGCAAGCAGCAGGAACAGGACCGGCAGCAGGTGGACAGCGCCACTTGGGCCCTGACCTTCGGCCAGCGCAGCCAGGACAGCAACCTCACTGCAGTCTGAAGCAACGAAAAGGGCGGCCCGGATCACCGGGCCGCCCTTTGCATTCCAGCAGTGCGATGGCGGGATGCCCCGCCATCGCGACAGCGCATTACCAGTTCATGTTCAGCGAGACACCCACGGTGCGCGGCTCGTTGTAGACCGCGGCCATGTAGTTCTCGATCACACCCTTGAGGTTCTTCTCGTTGGTGATGTTGCGCGCGAACAGCGCCACTTCGTAGGCACCGTAGTTGCCCGAGTAGCCGATCTTCAGGCCACCCTCGAAGTCACCCTTGGAGTTGAACTCCTTGCTGTCGTACAGCACGAAGCTGGTGTAACCCTGCTTGTTCCAGTCGGTGGACACGAACATGGTGCCCGCGTCGCTGACCGGGAAGTCGTAGCGGGCGGCCAGGTTGACGTTGTACTTCGGCGCGTTCGGCAGCGGGTTGCCGTCGATCTGGGCGAAGGTGTTGGCACCGACCTTGATGGTCGGGTCATTCACCGTGCACACCACCTGGCCGTTGAGGCCGCAGACCTGCGCATACACGCGCTTGTCCTTGATCTCGCTGTGCAGCAGGCTCAGGCCGGCGCTCAGGGTCAGGTTCGGGATCGGGCGCAGCTCCATGTCCGCTTCGAAACCGTAGGCCTTGGCCTTGTCGGCGTTGAACAGCACGCCATTGCCGTCCGAATCGTTGCCGTTGAGCTGGATGTCGTTGACGGTGTAGGTGAACGCGGTGGCGTTCAGGCGCAGGCGGTTGTCCCACAGGCTGCTCTTCACGCCCGCTTCCCAGGACAGGATCGTCTCGGAATCGGCGGTGGTGAAATCGGCATTGAACACCGCCGAACGGCCCTGGATGGTCGGGCCACGGAAGCCACGCGCGACCTTGGCGTAGACGCTCACGTCCGGCGTGATCTGGTACATCGCGCTCAGATCCCAGCTCGGGGTGGTGTCGGACATCCTGACGTCGGTGCGGCCCTTGTAGGTAACCACGCCGGCAGCGGTATCCGCGGTCTTCAGCAGGCGGGTGTGCTTCTCGTCCTTGGTCTGGCGCAGGCCGGCGGTGACGGTGAACTTGTCGGTGAAGGCGTAGCTCAGCTGGCCGAAACCGGCCCACGAGGTGTTCTTGTTGCGCAGGCGCACCCAGTTGTTCGGGTTGCGGGCCGCGCCCTGCAGGAACCACGCGCGCTGGTAGAAGTCGGTGGTGTCGCTGCCGTTGAAGTAGAACGCACCGGCCTGCCACTGCAGGGCGCTGTCATCATGGCTGGCCAGGCGGAATTCCTGGGTCCACTGGTCCAGGTCACGGATGCGGCCCATCGACTGGCCGTAGCCGTTCGGCACGCCGTTGACCGGGAAGTTCACCGCGGCGCCGCCGTCGGTGTCGCCGCGGCTGTAGCCGGAGGTGGTTTCGTAGGCGGTGATCGAGGTGAAGTCGATCGCGCCGAAGTCATAACGCGCCTTCACCGAACCGCCGTAGGTCTTGTAGGCCTGCGGGTTGTTGTCGGCTTCGTCGTAGGCGACCTTGTCACGCGGCACGTCGGTCTTGTTCGAGCCCTTGGTCAGCGCACCGCGCAGGAACAGGGTCGAGGTGCCCTCGTAATCACGGGCGTGGGCCGAGGCCAGGATCGAGAACTGGTCGCTCGGGGTCAGCAGCAGCTGCGCGCGTACGTTGCGGTCATCGAAGCCGCCCATGGCGTTCTTCTTTGGGCTGACCGTGCCGTCGGCGCTCGGGCCGCGGTAGGTGTTGTCGACGTAGTCGTCGCGGTGCTGGTACAGGGCCGACACGCGGAACGAGGCGATGTCGTTGATCGGGCCGCCGAAGCCGCCGTCGATCGACACGCTGTTATAGGTCGCATAGCTGGCACTGACGCGGCCGGTGTAATCCTGGGTCGGCTTCAGGGTGTCGAACTTGACGATGCCGGCGGTGGTGTTGCGGCCGAACAGCGAACCCTGCGGGCCGCGCAGCACTTCCACCTGGTCGACGTCATAGACCGGGTTGGACTTCAGCACCACGTGCTCCAGCACCACGTCGTCCTGGATGATCGACACCGGCTGCGAGGCACCCAGGTAGAAGTCGATGTTGCCCAGGCCACGGATGTAGAAGCGCGGGAAGATGCGGCCGGTGGTGGTTTCCGCATACAGGCTCGGCACGCGGCCGGACAGCGCCAGCAGGGTGTCATCGCCGCCGGCGGTGAAGTCGCGCATGCGCTCGCCCTGCACCACGCCCACCGAGACCGGCACTTCCTGCAGGTTCTGCTCGCGGTGTTCGGCGGTCACGGTGATCGTGTCCAGCCCGGTCGGGGTCGGCGCGCTGTCCTGCGCGGCGGCACCGAAGCTGCCGACCAGGGCCAGGCCGGCACAGGCCAAGGCCAGCGGGTGGCGGCGGAAGGAAACAAGGGAAGACGACAGACCCGACAGGCGGCGGGAATCGGTATGGGAGGGCATGCAATGCTCTGAGGAGGCGTCCGTGCGGCCTGCGCGGGCCGGGCGGCAAAAAGGGGGAAAACTGCGCAAGCGGCCATTATCCCCCAAATTGTTACGATTTCGTTGCGCGACCCCCAAACCCGGCGAAACAAGCGGTTTCGGCACAGTCGCCGGGCATTCCGCACGCCCTGAAGGCTTGACTCAGGGCAGCGGCCCCAACGCCACATCGACCATCGCCAGCAGTCGCTCGCGGCTGATCCCGTCACGGGCCTGCACCGAAATGCCGTGCAGCACCGTAGCGAAGTGATCGCCCAGTGCCTGCACCGCCACATCGCCGGCCAGCTCCCCTTCGGACTGCGCCTGCTGCAGGCGCGCGATGATCGCCGCCGTGCGCTGGCGACGATGGCTGGCCAACCAGTCCCGCACGCCCTCGCCGTCAGGCGAAACGCTGCTGGCCGAGGACACCACCAGGCAGCCATGCGGACGCCCACGACGGGTGTAGGTCAGCACCGCCTCGCGCAGCATGGACCCGATCGCCTCGCGCAGCGTGGCCTGCTCCAGCGCGCGCGGCGCGAAACCACCCTCACCCTCTTCGTACAGCGCAACGGCTTCGCGGAACAGCTGCTCCTTGCTGCCGAACGCGGCGTAGATGCGTGCAGAGGCAATGCCCAGCGTTTCGACCAGTGCCGACATCGACGTGCCTTCGTAGCCGTGCTGCCAGAACAGCAGCATCGCCTTGCGCAACGCCTGGTCCCTGTCGAATTCGCGCGGTCGCCCTGCCATCTGCCTGCCTGCTCCAGTGAGGCGCGCAGTGTAACGCGGGTGTTGACCATCGCGAGGGTCGCGCCTATTCTTTGTCGATCGACAAACAATTGGAGCAACACATGCAGACCCTCAAGGGCCCCAGCCTGCACCTGGCGCAGTTCGCCGGCGACCAGGCCCCGTTCAACTCACTTGCCAGCATTGCCGAGTGGGCCGCTGGCCACGGTTTCAAGACACTGCAGATCCCGGCCTGGGATGCACGCTTGTTCGACCTGGCCACTGCCGCCGACAGCCAGGACTACTGCGACGACATCCGCGGCACCCTGGCCGAGCACGGCCTGCAGGTCAGCGAGCTCACCACCCACATCCTCGGCCAGCTGGTGGCGGTGCATCCGGCCTACGATGAACTCTGCGATGGCTTCGCGCCGGAAGCACTGCGCGGCAACCCGAAGGCGCGCAGCGAATGGGCGCAGCAGCAACTGCACCTGGCCGCCCGTGCCTCCCGCCGGCTGGGCCTGCAGGACATGGGTACCTTCTCCGGCTCGTTCGCCTGGCCCTACCTCTTCCCGTTCCCGCAGCGCCCGCCGGGCCTGATCGATGCCGCCTTCGACGAACTGGCGCGCCGCTGGCGGCCGATCCTCGATACCTGCGAGGACAACGGCATCAACCTCTGTTACGAGATCCATCCCAGCGAAGACCTGCATGACGGCACCAGCTTCGAGCGCTTCTTCGAACGCGTCGGCCAGCACCAGCGCTGCCGCATCCTGTTCGATCCCAGCCACTTCGTGCTGCAGCAGCTGGACTACCTGGAGTACCTGGACATCTATCACCCGCTGATCCGCATGTTCCATGTCAAGGATGCGGAGTTCCGTCCCAGCGGCCGCCAGGGCATCTATGGCGGCTACGCCGACTGGACCGAACGGGCCGGTCGCTTCCGCTCGCTGGGCGATGGCCAGGTCGACTTCAAGTCGATCTTCTCCAAGCTGGCCCAGTACGACTACCAGGGGTGGGCGACGCTGGAGTGGGAGTGCTGCCTGAAGGACCAGGAAGCCGGTGCACGCGAAGGCGCTGCATTCATCCGCGACCACATCATTCCGGTCACCGACAAGATCTTCGACGACTTCGCCGGTGCACCGATCAGCACCGCGCAGATGCAGCACATGCTCGGCATCGCCTGAGCCCCCACGGAGCACTCCCCCATGACGACTTCCCTTCCCGCTGGCGCTGCCGGCGACGACGCCCTGCGCCACCACTACCTGCGCATCGATGGCCAGCGCGTGCATTGCGTCTCCGCCGGCCGCGGTGAGCCGGTGCTGCTGATTCCCGGCTGGCCGCAGACCTGGTATGCCTGGCGCCACGTACTCCACGCCCTGGCCGAGGCCGGTTTCGAAGCCATCGCGGTCGATCCGCCGGGCATCGGCGAATCCGATCGCCCCAGCCACGGCTACGACACCGGCAGTGCCGCCGCCGTGCTGCACCAGACCATGCGGGCGCTGGGCCACGAGCGCTACCAGGTGGTTGGCCATGACATCGGCATGTGGATCGCCTATGCACTGGCCAGCGACCAGCCACAGGCCGTGCGCCAGTTGGCCGTGACCGAAGCGGTGATTCCAGGTCTGGCGCCGGAACCGGGCATCTTCGCCGCACCGGCCGACAACATCTTCCTCTGGCATTTCATGTTCAACCAGGTGGCCGACCTGCCCGAGGCACTCATCAGCGGTCGCGAGCGCGCCTACCTGGAATTCATGTTCGACCGCTGGTCGTATCGCCGCGATGCAGTGGCCGCCGACACCTACATCGCCGCCTACAGCCGCCCCGGCGCGCTGCGGGCCGGCTTTGCCTGGTACCGCGCGATTCCGGAAACCATCCGCCAGAACAAGCAGCGTGCGCAACGCCGGCTGGCGATGCCGGTGCTGGCCATCGGCGCCGAGCACGCCACCGCCGATGCGCCGATGCTGACCCTGCAACCGCATGCCGACAACGTGCGCGGCAGCATCGTGCCGGGCTGCGGCCACTTCATCATGGAAGAAGCGCCGCAGGCGTTCCTGGCGCAGCTGCTGCCGTTCCTGCAGGAGGCGCGCCATGCAGCTTGAACCCGCGCTGCAGCAGTTCGTCGATGCCGTTGCGGCCCATCCGCTGCCGGAGGACCTGCGCGAGCTGCGTGCGATCAGCGAGAGCGCGCTGCCTCAGCTGCAGGGCGCGCCGCAGCCGGTTGCGCATGTGATCGAGCATGCGGTGATCGCACGCGACGGCCACGCGTTGGAAGTGCGCCTTTACACACCGGAAGGGCTGCCCGATGGACCGGCACCGGCGTTGTTGTTCGCGCATGGCGGCGGATGGTTCCAGTGTTCGCTGGCGGTCTATGACGGCCCCTGCCGCGCGCTGGCCAATGCCAGCGGCTGCGTGATTGTCGCCGTGGGCTACCGGCTGGCGCCGGAACACCCGTTCCCGCTGCCGCTGCACGACGTTGCCGACGCCTGGTCGTGGCTGCAGGCCAACGCCGAACGCTTTGGCTTGGACCCGCAAAGGTTGGCGATCGGCGGCGACAGCGCGGGTGGCAATCTGGCCGCCGCGTGCTGCCTGCTGCTGCGCGATCTCGGCCTGCCGCAACCGTGCCACCAGTTGCTGCTGTACCCGGCACTCGACGCCAGGATGGGCAGCGATTCCTACCGCGACTACGCCACTGGCTACTACCTCAGCGCCGAACTGATGCAGCGTTGCTGGCAGGCCTATCTCGGTCATCCGGCCACACCGCCGGCATTGGCCTCGCCTGCCCATGCAACGGATCTGCATGGGCTGGCGCCGGCCTCCGTGCTCAGCTGCGAGCACGACCCGCTGCGTGATGAGGCCGAACAATACGCACGGCTGCTGCAGGCGGCAGGTGTCGACTGCACGCTCGAGCGGTTGCCCGGGATGATCCACGCCTGCATCCACCTGCACGCGGTCAGTGCCAGCACCGACGTGGCAGCACGTCGTGCCGGCGCGCTGCTGCGCCGGGCCCTGTCCTGAACCGGTCAGGGGCGGTAGCCGACGCGGCGCGACCACCGTCCCGGCCCGGCGCTTGGCAAGCCCGGCAGGCAGCGCTACACTGAAACCCTGCCGTGGGGCCATAGCTCAGCTGGGAGAGCGCGTCGTTCGCAATGACGAGGTCAGGAGTTCGATCCTCCTTGGCTCCACCACTTCATAAGCAAACAAAAAGCCCCGAGGGTCTCCTCGGGGCTTTTTGTTTGGCGTCGGGCTCGTGATAATGCCGTGAAATGCCACCACGACGTCTCATCGCTACCGTAGGAGCACTCATGAAGGGATTTTTTGCAGCTGCCGCCGTCGTCGCATTGCTCGCTGGTTGTTCGGCCACCCGCCCCATCGCGACAGAGGTGGCAAAGCCCGTCCCGGCCAGTCAGATCTTCGCCTACGCCCAGCCCGACACTGACACCGGAACGGTCATCGTGACCCGGGATGTTGGCTTGGCCGGATCAAAGTGTCCTGTCGCCTTCTACGTCGATGGCAAAGTGGCAGCACACGTGGACAATGGGCAGACCATGACGGTGTACATCCCTTCGGGCAAGCACATCCTGGGTGCCGGCCCAGCGGGCACCGGTGTGTGCGGCATCGTGAGCCGTACCGCGCATATGCGCGAAGCGGCTTTCGACGTTGTCGCTGGAGACCGTCTCAAGCTGCGGCTCGGCTTCACCCGTGATGGGACGTACCAGATCACACCGACCGCACTCTGAGCCGCCTTCATGTGCCGCACGCTGGGCGCGGCACTGGGCCGCAAGCTGGCGGGTGGCCGCGCGCGGTTCGACTGGGGCGAAGCCTGGGCCCGGTTCGATCCGAAGGGCTTCGTGGCCAGCAGCGGCCTCCGCTACGTACCACGCTCGTAACCCCACTCAGGTCCGCGTGATCGACACCCCACCCTCCACGCGCATCGCGGTACCGGTAACGAAACTGCTTTCATCGCTGGCCAGGAACAGCGCCGCGTTGGCGATCTCCTCCGGCTCGGCCATGCGCTTCAGTGCGTGCAGCGAGCGCACGAAGTCGCGGGCATCGCCGGTCGGTGCGGCCTGCCGGCCCATTTCGGTATCGGTGCCACCAGGCAACAACACGTTGCTGCGTACGCCGCGCGCGCCATACTCGGCGGCGATCACCTGGCTCAGGCCGATCAGCCCGGCCTTGCTCGACGCATAGGCCGCCATGCCCGGGAATCCCACGGTGTGGCCAACGAACGTGCCAACGAACACCAGCGAGCCGCCGCCGCGCGCCAGCAGTGCCGGCAACTGCGCGCGTGCAGCATGGAAGGCGGCATCCAGATTGGTCGCCATCACCTCGCGCCAGGCGTCCACCGGGAACTCCGCCGCCGGCACGCCCGGGCCGAGCATGCCGGCATTGTTGAGAGCGATGTCCAGGCCGCCGAATGAGTGCTGGGCCAGATCGACCAGCGCCTGCGCCGTGCCCGGGTCGGCGACGTCGGCGGCATGCACCACGGCGTCGCCACCGGCAGCGCGAATCTGCTCGGCCAGCGCCTGCAGCGGCTCCGGCCGCCGTGCGTTGAGCACCAGCTTTGCCCCTTCGGCAGCGAAGCGCAGCGCGCTGGCGCGGCCGATGCCGGCGCTGGCTCCGGTGATGAGTGCGATCTTGTTGTTCAGGCGCATGGTCGTGGCATCCGTTGTGAAGTGGCCGCAACGATGCCCTGCCTCTGGACTGCCAACACTCCGTTTCCGGGCCTCGCTGGCAAGTGCAGGAAACGGAGTTTTCGTGGCTGCGGCACGTGCCAGAATCCGCCCATGGACAGCACCGCCTCCCCCACCACCGACGCCCGCGTCGAACGGGTCTGCCGCCACCTGCAGGCCAGCCTCGACGAACCCTCGCTGCAGGAACTGGCCGACATCGCAGGCTGCAGCCCGACCCGCCTGCATCGCCTGTTCAAGCAGGCAACCGGGCTGACCCCGAAGCAGTACGCTGCGGCACTGCGCGCCGACCGCCTGCGCACTGGGCTGCAACAGCAGGAACGCATCACCGATGCCTTCCACGATGCCGGCTTCGGTTCCAGCGGGCGCTTCTACGAGAACGCACCGAAATTGCTGGGCATGACCCCGAAGCAATGGCGCGCAGGGGGGCGCGGCGAAGTCATCCACTTCGCGCTTGCCGAAAGCTCACTGGGCAGCGTGCTGGTGGCCAGCAGTGCCACCGGCGTGGTCGCGATCCTGCTCGGCGACGATCCGGAAGCGCTGCTGCAATCGCTGCAGCACCGCTTCCGCCAGGCCAAGCTGGTCGGTGCCGACAGCGGTTATGAACAACTGGTGGCACAGGTGGTAGGTCTGGTCGAGGACCCGACGCGGGGCGCCACGTTGCCGCTGGATATCCGCGGCACCGCCTTCCAGCAGCGCGTGTGGCAGGCGTTGCAGCAGATCCCACGTGGCCAGACCGCCTCGTATGCCGACATCGCCACGCGCATCGGCGCCCCGCGATCAAGCCGTGCGGTGGCTCGCGCCTGCGCCAGCAATCCACTGGCGGTGGCCGTCCCTTGCCACCGCGTCGTACGCCGCGACGGCGACCTGTCCGGCTACGCCTGGGGCGTGGCGCGCAAGCGCGAACTGCTGCGCCGGGAAAAGGCCTCGACTGCCTGAAGTGGGTGCCGACCTTGGTCGGCACGCCCGGCGGTAGCGCCGGGCCATGCCCGGCGGACACTCAATCCAGCTTCACCACCAGCTTGCCGAAGTTCTGCCCCTTCAGCAGCCCGAAGAACGCCTCCGGCGCATTCTCCAACCCTTCCACCACATCCTCGCGGTACTGGATGCGGCCCTCGCGCAGCCACTGCGGCATCTCGCGCTCGAAGTCCGGCCACAGATGGTTGAAGTCGTGCACGATGAAACCGCGCACGGTCAGGCGCTGGCGCAGGATCTGGCTGAACAGCGCTGGCAGCCGGTCCGGCCCGGGCTGTTCAACGCCGCGTTCGTTGTAGGTGGCGATGGTGCCGCACACCGGAATGCGGGCGAAGTCGTTGAGCAGCGGCAGCACCGCATCCAGCACGTGCCCACCCACGTTCTCGAAATACACGTCGATGCCCGCGGGCACCGCCGCGCGCAGCTGTTCGGCAAAGTCGGCCGCACGATGATCCAGCGCCACGTCCACGCCCAGCGTCTGCAGGTAGGCACGCTTGGCTTCACCACCGGCGATGGCGACCACGCGCGCGCCCTGCAGCTTGGCCAGCTGCGCAACAGTTGCGCCCACCGGACCGGTCGCGGCCGCGACCACCAGCGTCTCGCCCGGCTTCAGGCGGGCGATCTCATGCAGGCTGGAATACGCAGTGAATCCGGGCATGCCATACACGCCCAGCGCCGTGCTCAGTGGCAGCCCGGCCGGATCGAGGCGACGCCCCAGTGCCTTGCCCGGCAGTACCGCATGGGTCTGCCATCCGCCTGGCGCCAGTACCAGGTCACCCACCGACACGCCGTCTGCCTTCGACTGCAGCACCTCGGCCACGGTCTGGCCTTCCATCACCGCATTGATGGCCACCGGCGCGGCATACGAGGGGCCCTCGTCCATGCGTCCACGCATGTACGGGTCCAGCGACAGGTAGCGGTTGCGCAGCAGCACCTCACCCTTCGCCAAGGCCGGCAGTGTCGCCTGTTCAAGGCGGAAGTCGGCTGCCGTGGGCGCGCCCTGCGGACGCGAGGCCAGCAAACGATCGCCGGAAACGGCCACGAAAACAGCGTTCCATCGCCCGCCCAGACGCGGCACCGACACAGGCCTTGCCGTTGCGGCATTGCCGATCACCGCGGCCTGCTGATTTCCGCCACAGGGGATGATCAGGATCGCGCCGGGGCGCCCGGATCGATTCCAGGCCCTTCCCGCCCTGCACCTCGACGGCGGATCAAGTACTTGCAGGCGCGCAGACGGCAATGTGAAGAATTCTTGGCAAAACGCTTGCCGAAGACTGCCGACCTCCGTAATATACGCCTCCTTGGCAGCGACCTCGCTGCTACGAAACATGTGGCCGAGTAGCTCAGTTGGTAGAGCAGGGGATTGAAAATCCCCGTGTCGGCGGTTCGATTCCGTCTTCGGCCACCACTTTCGAAGGCCTGCAGAAATGCGGGTCTTTTTTTTCCGGAAACCGCATTCACCGCGGTCGCCACACAATTTGGCCGAGTAGCTCAGTTGGTAGAGCAGGGGATTGAAAATCCCCGTGTCGGCGGTTCGATTCCGTCTTCGGCCACCATCTTCAGAGACCTGCAGAAATGCAGGTCTTTTTTTTGCCTGCGACCTGCCATCCACGCATGGCGTGGATCTACCTGGCGCTGGCCCCTTCCACGGCGTCGATCCATGCCAGGCCACCGCCGTTTGGTTGACGAAACATTTACACCGGTAGCCGGCGCGGCACCTACGCTGCAGATTCCTGCCGGAGCCTGCCGATGCAACTGCGCCCCACCCTGCTCGCCTGCCTGCTGTTGGCCGCCGCCCCGGTGATCGCCGCCGAGCCATTGCGGGCGGTCGACAGTCTGGACATCGATCGCTACGCAGGCCAATGGCACGAGATCGCGCACCTGCCGGTGTCGTTCCAGAAGCAATGCGTCGGCGAGATCACCGCCAACTACGGGCTGCGCCGCGATGGCCGCATCAGTGTCACCAATGCCTGCCGCAACGCTGACGGCGAACGCGTGGTCGCTGAAGGCGTGGCACGCCCGGTGGCCGGCCATCCAGGCCAGTTGCAGGTGCGCTTCGTTCCGGACTGGCTGAGCTGGGTGCCACTGGTCTGGGCGGACTACTGGGTGCTGGCACTGGACCCGGACTACCAGTGGGCGCTGGTCGGTGAACCGGACCGGAAATACCTGTGGATTCTCTCGCGCCTGCCGGAAATGGAGCGCGCCCGGTTCGAACAGTTGAAAGAAAAAGCCGAAGCCATGGGCTACGACCTGGCCCCGTTGCGCCTGATGGCCCCGCTTCGCGATACGCCTGCCGATTGAACTGCAATTCAATCCGCACGCGCACCGAGCGCCCGAAGATCCAGCGCTGCGCACGCCCAGCCGCCATCTTCACGCGCTACCCTCTGCGACGGGTCGCCACAGGCGATCCAAACGACCATACGCCGTAGTATGCTTATTCCAACGCACCGCCTCCAGAGGACCTGCGCCCATGCTCCACCGTTTCCGTATCGCCTTGATCGTCCTGAGTACCCTCGCCCTTGCCGCCTGTGGCAACGGCATCGTCAAGCGTGTTTCGGAACCGGCGGCCAGCCTGCAGCAGCTGACCGTGCGCGCCGACGGCAACTGGACCGTGGCCCTGCGCCTGCAGAACTTCAGCTCGATGCCGATGACCTTCGACGATGTCTCGCTGGCGCTGACCGTTGGCGACAGCGACGCCGGCACCCTGCAGGCCAAGCCGGGCATTTCCATCGGCGGCACCTCGGCCGACGTCATCAACGTCGACCTGGTACCCAGTTCGGCCGCACGCCTGGTGGTGGCCGATGCACTGGCCGGCAACCGCACCCTGGCCTATGGCCTGAAGGGAACAGTCGCGGCCACGCCGCAGGAAAAGAAGCAGCGCAGCTTCGATATCAGCAGCCGCAGCACCCTCAACCAGGCCCCGGGCCTGCCGGGCGTGCTGCGCTGATTCCCACCTTCCGTCGCGGCGCCTGGCGCCGCTCTCCCCTGCCCTGATCAAATCGAGACGTACCGATGAGCAGCTACACCGCCCCGCTTTCCGACCTCCGTTTCGCCCTGCACGACGTGCTCAAGGTCGAACCCCTGTTCGCCCGCCTGGGCTTCACCGACGCCACCGCCGACGTGGTCGATGCCGTGCTGGAAGAAGCTGGCCGTTTCAGCGCCACCGTGCTGGCCCCGCTCAACAGCGTTGGCGATGAGATCGGCTGCGTGCTCGACCAGGCCACCGGTGAAGTGACCACCCCGCCCGGCTTCAAGCAGGCCTACGACCAGTTCGTCGATGGCGGCTGGACCGGCCTGACCGCCTCGCCGGAACTGGGTGGCCAGGGCCTGCCGCACACTCTGGGCGTGCCGCTCAACGAAATGATCAACGCCGCCAACCTGGCGTGGGGCAACTTCCCGCTGCTCTCGCACGGCGCCATCGAAGCGCTGAAGCAGCACGGCGAGGCCTGGCAGCACGAGGCCTTCCTGAAACCGCTGATCGAGGGCCGCTGGACCGGCACCATGTGCCTGACCGAGCCGCACTGCGGTACCGACCTGGGCCTGCTGAAGACCAAGGCCGAGCCGAACGCCGACGGCAGCTACTCGATCACCGGCACCAAGATCTTCATCACCGCCGGCGAGCACGACCTGACCGAAAACATCGTGCACCTGGTGCTGGCCAAGCTGCCCGACGCCCCTCCGGGCGCCAAGGGCATCTCGCTGTTCGTCACGCCCAAGTTCAAGGTCGACCGCGAGGGCAATGTCGGCGAGCGCAACGCGCTGCGCTGCGGTTCGATCGAGCACAAGATGGGCATCAAGGGCTCGGTCACCTGCGTGATGAACTTCGATGGTGCGCAGGGCTACCTGGTGGGCCAGCCGCACAAGGGCCTGCAGGCGATGTTCACCATGATGAACACCGCGCGCCTGGGTGTCGGCCTGCAGGGCATCGGCCTGTCCGAGCGTGCCTACCAGAACGCGCTGAAGTACAGCCGTGAGCGCCTGCAGTCACGCGCCCTCAGCGGCGCCAAGTTCCCGGACAAGCCGGCCGACCCGATCCTGGTCCACCCGGATGTGCGCCGCATGCTGCTGACGGTGAAGTCACTGGTCGAGGGCAGCCGCCTGCTGGCCCTGCACGCCGCCACCCTGATCGACGTCGCCCACCACGCCGAGGACGCCGCCGAGCGCGAGCGCGCCGACACCCTGGTCAGCTTCCTCACCCCGATTTCCAAGGCCTGCCAGACCGAATGGGGCATCGAGAACACCTACAACGCGCTGCAGTGCTTCGGTGGCCACGGCTATATCCGCGAACACGGCATGGAGCAGCTGGCCCGCGATGCACGCATCACCACGCTGTATGAAGGCACCACCGGCATCCAGGCGCTGGACCTGATCGGCCGCAAGACCGCCTCCAGCCAGGGCGCCGGCCTGAAGCTGATGCTGGCCGAGATCGAAGCCTTCGCCAAGGAACACGAGGGCAACGAAGCGCTGGCCGAGTTCATCGGCCCGCTGCGCGCCAAGGCCGCCGAATGGGGCAAGCTGACCCTGGACGTGCTGCAGCGCGCGGCCGGCAATCCGGACGAACTGGGCGCAGCCAGCTACGACTACCTGTTCTATTCGGGCTACGTGGTGCTGGCCTACTGGTGGGCCCGCAGCGTGGCCGCCGCCGACGCCAGCGCGCACGGCGCCGCCTTCGCCCAGGGCAAGCGCGAGACCGCGCGGTTCTACTTCGCCCGCGTGCTGCCGCGCACCCTCAGCCACGCCGCCGCCATCCAGGCCGGCGCCGCCCCGCTGATGGCGATGGACGACGAGCGCTTCGGCGCCTGAGCCGGGCTGCTGGCCGGCAACCGCAATAGCTGGCTTCCTGCGGGATGGCGAGGTGGGTCCAATTGCGGGGGACGGCGCAAATACGTTCCTTTAGCCTCGATCGCGCCATCCATGGCGCTCACGCCCCCGCAACCGGACCCACCCCGCCTTCGACAGATTTCCGCTGCTGCAGATCCACGCCACGCGTGGATGAGAACCCCCTAAATCCCTCTGGAGAAGAGCCCCCTTTTGTTAAAGGGGGCGCGCCGACAGGCGCGGGGATTAGGAAGAATGCGCGGGCAACCCAGCGCGCCAACGGCGGGCTGGGTTGCTAAAGGGGGCGCACCGACAGGTGCGGGGGATTAGGAAGAATGCGCGGGCAACCCAGCGCGCCAACGGCGGGCTGGGTTGCTAAAGGGGGCGCACCGACAGGTGCGGGGGATTAGGAGGAATGCGCGGACCTGAATCGTTGCGATTTGCGTATCGCCGACAGGCGATACACAAATCGTCAACATTCAGGTATAAGCTGTTCTCCCGATGGAGACAGACACTACACGCTTGGGTCTGATCGAAGCCGGAGCTCCGTTTTCTGCTCCGGGCGCCGAAGCATCGCCCAACGCCACGACGCTGCATCGCCCCGGTTCGGTCCGGCTGCTCTCGCTTGATGCCCACGGACGCGTACTGGACTGGATCACCTGGCAGGATGCGGCGTGCCTCTACGCCCGCGAAGCGGTGGCCTGGACGCTGGGCGATCCCTGCCTGCACATCCACGGCGGCACCAATCGCTTCAGCGGCCTGCAGAGCGGCATGGACCTGCACCCGATCATCGCCGCGCGTGGCCATGCCCGCTCCCGCGCGATCGACCCCACGCCGAACCTGACCAACCCGGCCCTGTTCGCCCGCGACGCCCACCTGTGCATGTACTGCGGCCAGCAGTTCAACCGCCCCACGCTCACCCGCGACCACGTCGTGCCACTGTCCAAGGGCGGCCTGGACTGCTGGGAAAACGTGGTCACCGCCTGTTTCCACTGCAACTCGCGCAAGAGCGACCGCACCCCGCAGCAGGCCGGAATGCCGCTGCTGGCCGTGCCCTACCGGCCCAGCTGGATCGAGCACCTGATCCTGTCCAACCGCAACATCCTGGCCGACCAGATGGCCTTCCTGAAGGCGCAATTGCCCAAGCGATCGAAACTGAGCACCTGAACGCCTGAAAATGCAACCCTCACCGTCCTGTCACGGACGGCGGCGTTTGCTTGCCCCACCCCCGTTTGAGGGCGAAAATGGGCATTCAGAAAAAGTGCGAACATGATGATCGACTCTGCCCGCTATCCCCGCCTCGCGCGCATCCAAACGCCGGATGACCTGCGCACGTTCGACGAATCCGAACTGAGGGCGGTTGCCGACGAACTGCGCGCCTACCTCATCGAATCGGTGGGCAAGAGCGGTGGCCACTTCGCCGCCGGCCTGGGCGTGATCGAACTCACCGTGGCCCTGCACTACCTGTACCAGACTCCGGTCGACCAGCTGGTCTGGGACGTCGGTCACCAGACCTACCCGCACAAGATCCTGACCGGGCGCCGCGACCAGATCCACACCGTCAAGCAGAAGGACGGCGTCGCGCCATTCCCGAAGCGCGAGGAGAGCGAATACGACACCTTTGGCGTCGGCCACTCCTCCACCTCGATCTCGGCGGCACTCGGCATGGCCATTGCCCGCCAGTCCGAAGGCGACGACCGCAAGATCGTGGCGGTGATCGGTGACGGTGCGATGACCGCCGGCATGGCCTTCGAAGCGCTGATGCACGCCGGCGGCATGGACCCGGAACCGAACCTGCTGGTGGTCCTCAACGACAACAACATGTCGATCTCCGAGGCGGTCGGCGGCCTGACCAAGATGCTCGGCCGTGCCACCGGCAGCCGCACGCTCAATGCGCTGCGCGAAGGCGGCAAGAAGATCCTCGGTGACAAGAAGAACAACCCGGCGCGTTTCGTGAAGCGCTGGGAAGAACACTGGAAGGGCATGTTCGTGCCGTCCACGATGTTCGAGGAGATGGGCTTCCACTACACCGGCCCGATCGACGGCCACGACATGCCCGCCCTGCTGTCCACGCTGAAGACGCTGCGCGCCTCCAAGGGCCCGAAGCTGCTGCACGTGATGACCACCAAGGGCAAGGGCTACGAGCCGGCCGAAGGCGACCAGATCGGTTACCACGCCGTGGGCCCGTTCGATCCGGACAAGGGCCTGGTGGCCAAGGCCGGTGCCAAGAAGCCGACCTATACCGATGTGTTCAGCGACTGGCTGTGCGATGCCGCCGCCGCCGAGCCCCGCCTGTACGGCATCACCCCGGCGATGCGCGAAGGCTCCGGCCTGGTGCGTTTCAGCAAGGAATACCCGCAGCGCTATTTCGACGTGGCGATTGCCGAACAGCATGCGGTCACCCTCGCCGCCGGCATGGCCACCCAGGGTGGCAAGCCGGTGGTGGCGATCTACTCGACCTTCCTGCAGCGCGCGTACGACCAGCTGGTACATGACGTGGCGATCCAGGACCTGGACGTGCTGTTCGCGATCGATCGCGCCGGCGTGGTCGGCCCGGACGGTGCGACCCATGCCGGCAACCTCGACCTGAGCTTCCTGCGCTGCGTGCCCAACCTGGTGGTGATGGCACCGTCCAACGAAGCCGAGTGCCGGCAGATGCTCAGCACCGGCCTGCAGCACCCGGGCCCGGCCGCCGTGCGCTACCCGCGCGGCACCGGCACCGGCGTTGCAGCCGGCACCGACCTGTCCACCCTGCCGATCGGCAAGGGCGAACTGCGCCTGCAGGGCAGCCGCATTGCCCTGCTCGCCTTCGGCAGCACCGTGGCCGCCGCCGAGCAGGTCGGCCGCGAACTCGGCCTGAGCGTGGTCAACATGCGTTTCATCAAGCCGCTGGACCGCGAGCTGGTGCTGGCTGTCGCCGCCCAGCACGAGGGCCTGGTGACGATCGAAGACAACGTGGTGGCCGGTGGCGCCGGTTCAGGCGTCGGCGAGCTGCTCAATGCCGAAGGCGTGCTGCGCCCGATCCTGCACCTGGGCCTGCCCGACAGCTACCAGCACCATGCCAGCCGCGAGGACCTGCTGGCCGAAGCAGGTATCGACGCCGCGGGCATCCGTGCGGCCGTGCTCAAGCGTTGGCCGCAGCTGGCCACAGGTACCCCGCCGCTGAGCGCGGCGGGCTGAGACCGATTGCCACCCAGTGGATCCGCGCATGGCGTGGATAGCGGGGCCAGGAAACAGGATCTGGCCTGACACCCCCGCCCTCAGCCGTAGCTGACCGCTTCAACGAAGGCGCCGCTGGCTTCCACGCGCACCGCGGCGCGCTGCCCGGTATCGACAAAGTGCAGGCGCGCCAGGGTTTCAGCGAAGTCGAAGGCGCGGGCACCGTCGCGGAAATCGATCGGCTCCGGCCGGTCCGGATGCAGCACGCGCCATTGGCGCTGTTCGCATTGCAGGCGGATCAACATGCGGCTCACTCCTTGAGGCAGCGTATCGACGGTAGCGGGACATTCCTGCCGATCACGGCAGGCATCGTCGCAACAGATCAGGGACACACAGAGATGCCCTGATCGCAGAAGATACGGCAATTCAAAATGTGAGCTGTATCAGATTTTTCTGATTTTAGAGGGGCACGCTCAGTTCACCTGGAACTGTGCCCGGCAGCCGTCGCTGACCCAGATGCCACGACGATCCCAGCCCCAGGTCTGGCCCTCGATGCAGGCACTGCGCGAATCCTGGCGAACCAGGCGCACGCCGCGGCGGATGCGGGCGTCGCAGTACTCCTGGCGATGCCCATTGGAATGACAGGTGATCACCTCACCGCCGCCCCAACCGTTGCCGTTGCCGTTGCCCCAGCCCCCCCCATTGCCCCAGCCACCGCCACGACGGTACTCGCCGACGAACTCGGCGCGGCAGCCCTGGGTCACCCAGACGCCATAGCGCGACTGGCCCCAGGTCTCACCTTCCACGCACGGCGAGCCGGACAACTGGCGGATCATCCGCGCGCGGCCCTCCAGACGGCACTCGTTGCTACGGTTCTTGATCGACTCGCAGCGCACGATGCCGCTGCCTTCGCGGCCACCGTAGCGGTCGTCGTCATAGCCGTAGCCATAGCTCTGCGCCTGGGCGCTACCCGCCGCCAGCATCGGCAGCAGGGTGCAGGCCAGGGTACGCCAGGTGAGTGCCTTGCCCATCGAGATCTCCAGATGAATACGATGGCGCAAGCATCCGGGATTCGCGGCACGGCGCACAGGGGGGCGCGTGACGCCGGTTTTTCCCCATTCAAACAACGCAACCGTAGCTGACTGCACCGCAATGACCGGCGTCAGTCTCCTACGTGCAGGGCATCCACCGCGCTGCCGAGCGCCTCGACCCGCACCGTGCTGCGCTGGCCGGTGCGACGGTGGTGCTCGAGGGCCCGCGCCGCGGCGACATCGAAAGCCTCGGCGCCCCGCGCATATCGGGTTGCGTCATGCACCTGCGGATCCAGCACGGACCAGTGCCGGGCGTTGCGTTGAACGGTAATGACCATGAGGGGCTCCTGCGGATGGAAGGATGCGACGGCAGGCGGACGGTCCACGTGCCGGTACACCTTCAGGCTAGCGATCACCTCAGGGGTGGCCCATCAGATTTGTACGAAAATGCCGCGCCCTCCGGTCAGCCCTTGCCTGCCCTCACATCCCTGAGTCCATTTAGCCTGTTCATTCCGTGATTCTTGTCACGGAGTCAGCCGGGCTTCACACTACCGTCATCAACAGGGGCCCCTTCCACATGCGCACCTTCTTCTCGCAGCAGCGTTGGACGCTGCTGAAGTTCTATTTCGTGGCCAGCTACCTCGTGCTGATCGAGGAACTGATCCGCGCCGCCATGCACTGAGCGCTTGCTGCAGGGCTATTTGCGACAGACACTGTCGCTTTAGGCACGGAGCCCGCCCGATGAAAGCGCTTCTTCTGATTCCAGCCCTGCTGGTGCTGTCCGCCTGTGCCAACCAGCATCAGGCCGCTGCGCGTGCCGATACGGCGGCCACTTCACCCGCCACGCCGAAGGTCGGTGGCGACCGCGATGCCCACGGTTGCATCGGTTCGGCCGGCTACCAGTGGTGCGAGCTCAGCCAGCGTTGCGAACGTCCGTGGGAACTGGCGCAGGCACAGGGCCTGGCCAACACCGCCGAAGCCATCGATGCCTACTGCGCGAAGCCGGCCAGCCCGGCGCGCAAGTGAGTCGCGCCGCCCATGGCTGAGCTGAGTCCGCTCCCCACCCTGGCCACAGGCCGCTACCGCCACTTCAAGGGTGGCGAGTACGAAGTGCTCGACATCGTCCGCAGCAGCGAGACCCTGCAGCCGATGGTGCTGTACCGCGCGCTGTATGGCGAAGGTGGCCTGTGGGTACGCCCGTACGCCATGTTCGTCGAGCAGGTGCCCGGCGAGCACGGACCGCAACCGCGTTTCGCCCGCGTCGACGCATGAGGGTTCCGCTGCCGGCCATGGCCGGCAGCGCGCGGTAACGCGGCGGGCCTGCGTTACAATCGTACCGTCCAGTCGGTTTCTTCCCGCCATGTCCGCATCCCCCTCCCGTTCGCGCCGCAAGGCGCCCGACAGCGTGCGCCAGTCACTGCTGCAGGCCACCATTGAAGTGATCGGCCGTAACGGCCTGGCCGCGCTGACCGTGCAGGACGTCGCGCAGGCCGCCGGTGTCAGCAAGGGTGCGTTGTTCCATCATTTCAGCAGCAAGCAGGTGCTGGTGGATGAAGCCATCGGAGCGCTGATTGGAGAATTCGAAGCGCGCGTGCGCGCCCTGCTGCAGGAAAACCCCGAAGGCCATGGCCGTTTCAGCCGCGCCTATGTGCAGGCCAACTTCGAGCATCTGCTGCAGCAGGAGCAGGACAACGACATCGGCCTGACCTTGGGCAACCTGATGGAACCGGGCCTGCTTGCGCACTGGCGCAACTGGAAGCGCGCGATGCTGGCCGAGTTCCCTGGCGAAGCCGGCGACCCACGGCTGTACGCGGCGCGCTGCGCTGCCGATGGCTACTGGGCCACGGCCTATGGGCGTCCGCTGGACGAGGAAGAACGTGCCAATGCATTGGCCATGGCCGAACAGGCCCTGAAACTGTGCGACCCGCAGTGAGCTGGAGCGCTCGATGAATCCCTACTTCTACCTTGCCGCTGCCATCGTGCTGGAAGTGATTGCCACATCACTGCTGAAGGCATCCGACGGCATGAGCCGGCTGGCGCCGACACTGGGCGCACTGGTCGGCTACGGGCTGTGCTTCTACCTGCTGTCGATGACCATGAAGTCGATCCCGACCGGCATCGCCTACGCAATCTGGTCCGGCGTCGGCATCGTGCTGATCTCACTGATCGGGCTGGTGGTGTTCAAGCAGCGCCTGGATGCACCGGCGTTGACCGGCATCGGCCTGATCTGCGCCGGCGTACTGGTGATCAACCTGTTCTCGCGCAGCAGCGCGCACTGAGCACACTGCTGCGCGATCAACGCTAGCTGACCTTCTTCGCTACGGTCATGCCGAGCAGGAACAGCACCACGGCGATGATGATGCCGGCCCAGAACAGGAACTTGGCGATACCGACCGCGGCACCGGCAATGCCACCGAAGCCGAGCACGCCTGCGATCACACCGATGACGGCGAAGATGATGGCCCACTTGATCATGTCAAACCTTTCCCTGCGGGGACTGCGTACTGGACGATCAGGCTAGGCCGTGGCCGATGTGGCAATCGTGAACAGGCCGCGTGCGCGGCGTGAATCAGCGCGGACGGAAGCGCAGCAGCGCGACGGCAAACGCCAGGAACACGCTGCCCACCAGGCGCTCGAACCAGCGTCGCGCAAACGGCTTGGCCAACCAGCGGCGAAGGCCATGGCCACCGGCCGCATACATCACGTACCAGAACAGTTCGCACGCGGCGAAGGTGGCCACCAGCACGCTGTACTGCAGCGCCTGGTCGCGTGATGGGTCGACGAACTGCGGCAGGAACGCCGCCGCGAACAGCAGCAGCTTGGGATTGCTCAGGCCCACCAGAAGGCCACCACGGAACACCTTCCACGCGCCCAGCGAGGCCGCAACCGGCGGCGTAGCATCGACCGTCACCGGCGGTGCCGGCCGGCAACTGTCACGCCATGCCTTCAGGCCCAGCCAGGCCAGATAGGCCACGCCCAGATAGCGCAGCACCTCGAACAGCATCGGCGAGGAATGCAGCAGCGCACTCAGGCCTGCTGCGGAGGCCGCCAGCACCAGCAGCATCGCCAGCAGGCAGCCGGCCATCGCCGGCACACTGCCACGGAACCCCAGCCCGACGCTGCGACCGAGGATATGCAGCATGTTCGGCCCCGGCGTACCACACAGAACGAACACCGTGGCGAGGAACCACCACCAGGTATGCAGGGCCATAGCGCACATCCACTTCAGAAGATCCAACCAGCATAGAGTGCGCCGGGCCTGCCGCGGCACACACAGCGCAGCATGGATGTGGTGGTTACAGATCGCCGCCATCGGCAACCGGGCACCATCTGTGCTGCAATGAGGGCTCCTGGCACGGAGCGGCGCATGAAGACCCTTGGCCTGATTGGTGGCATGAGCTGGGAAAGCTCGGCCCAGTACTACCGGCTCATCAACGAGGAGGTACGGCGGCGGCTCGGCGGTGCACACTCGGCACAGCTGCTGCTGTGGTCGGTGGATTTCGCCGGCATCAAGCAGCTGCAGCACGAGGGCGACTGGGACACCCTGGGTGACCACATGGTCGATGGCGCGCGGCGCCTGCAGGCGGGCGGCGCCGACCTGCTGCTGATCTGCACCAATACATGCACAAGCTGACCGATCGCATCGAGGCGGCCTGCACGCTGCCGCTGCTGCATATCACCGACCCCACCGCCCAGGCCATCGTGCAGGCAGGCGCACGCAAGGTGGGCCTGCTCGGCACCGCCTTCACCATGGAACAGGACTTCTACCGCGGCCGGCTGCAGGATCGCTTCGGACTGGAGGTGCTGGTACCCGAAGCCGATGATCGTCGCAGCGTGCACGACATCATCTACCAGGAGTTGATCGCTGGTGTGGTCAGCGAGCACTCACGACAGGTCTATGCCGGCGTGATCGCGCGACTGGTGGCGCGCGGTGCCGAAGCAATCATTCTTGGCTGCACCGAGATCATGCTGCTGGTACGCCCGGAGGACAGTGCAGTGCCGCTGTTCGATACCACCGCCCTGCATGCGCGGGCCGCCGTGGACACGGCCCTGGCTTGAATCAATGCGCGCCGGAGCGCGGAATCAGTCCGCGCCCTGCACTTCCAGCGCGGTGATCAGCCACTCGACCACCGCCGGTGAATCGCACAGGAAGAAGATGGCGTCACCAGAGCGTGCGTCGGTAAGCAGCCGATAGACCGTGATCGCCACCGCCGACTGGTTGGCGATGAACACTTCCGGGCTGCGCGGCCCTTCACTATGCCCGGCAACGGCATGCAATGCCTTGCGCGCAGCCACAGTGGCAGCCGGGTCCGCGCTGCGGGTCAGTTCCGGCCCGCGCAGCCCCCAGGCAACGAACACATGCTTGCCCTTGAACGTAGTGTCCAGGACCCGCACCTCGGCGCCACCTGCGTCGGCCGAGCGATGAATGACGGTACTGCTGATCAACGCAACCCCCTGTGGTCGTCGTGGTCCGCGCATCCTCCCCCGCAGGCCGCCCGCACACCAGTGACGGCAGCCACAGGCTGCGCCGACAGGCGTGGAAGACATGTAAGAAGGTGTAAACCGATGCGATCGGATGTGCAGCGATGATACGGGATGTAAGCCTCTGCATGGGCTGGTGCGCACTACTAAATCCCTCCTGAGCCGCTTCCGGAACGATGCGTTCCGACGGCCCCGTGCTGGGTCATTCTTGCCGCCCGAATCCCCGCCCGAGGCCCCCCCCATGACCCTTCGCCCGCTGCTGCCGATCACCGGCGCCGCCCTTGCCCTGCTGCTGGCCGCCACCGCCGTGGCCGCCCAGGACTACGACACTGATCACATTCCAGCGCTGCGCTGCGAATCCCAGTTCAACAAGACCGAGCAATGCCCCATCGAGGGACCGATGCGCCTGGCCAGGCAGCTGTCGGTGACCCGTTGCGTGGAAAACCAGAACTGGGGCCAGAGCCGTCGCATGCTGTGGGTGACCGACGGCTGCCGCGCCGAGTTCGTTGCCGACGAACACGGCCGCTGGCCGGGACGTGGCCGCAGCCGTGATCGCGACAACGAGGGCGAACGCCTGGTCTGCGAGTCCTACGAGAACAAGGACAAGGAGTGCCGGATTCGCGTGCGCCATGAGGTACGGCTGGTCAGGCAGAAATCGGTGACAGCCTGCATCGAGGACCGCAACTGGGGCTGGGACCGCCGTGGGGTGTGGGTCAGCGACGGCTGCCGTGCCGAGTTTCGTGTGTATTGACTGCCGGCCGCGCGCTGGCTGCATCGAGCAGGCGTGCGTGCCAGGCGGAGTCGATAGACTATGGCCTGCACGGCAGGGAGCACGACATGGAACGATGGTATCTGGCGACGCTGCTGGCGTTGATCCTGCATCAGATCGACGCTGCATTCTGGCAGGAATGGGCCATGTTCCATGTCCCCGGTGGCATCCAGGGCTTCCTGCTGTTCAACCTGTTCGCAGTCGGCGCCGTGCTTTGGGGTTATCGCCAGATCGTGCTGGGCACATCCACGGCGCGCAGCTATGCACTGGCTTGCGGGGGGCTGGGCATTAGCACGGCACTGATCCATCTGGCCTTTGCCCTGTTCGGTCGCAGTGAATTCCACCTGCCGCTGTCGATTGCCGTCCTGCTCGCCTGCTTTGTGTCGGGTGGCGGCCTGTTGCTGAAGCTGCGCCCGCGATGAACCGGACGTCCTCTTCTCCGCACCTGCGCGACGGCATTCCGCAGGACGCAGATGCCTTGATCGCGCTCGACAGCGTGGCAGCCACTGACCCACGGCGGATCATGCAGATTGCCGACTGGCTGGCGCACGGCGTCGTGCAGGTCGCCGAGCAGGACGGCAAGATCGTCGGCTACCTGGTCATCCATCACCACTTCTTTGGCGAAGCCTTCATTGAAATGTTGATGGTGGCGCGCGAACAGCGCAGCCAGGGCATCGGCGCCATCCTGCTGGGGCACGCGATCACGTGGCGCGGTGGCGGCAAGCTGTTCACCTCGACCAATGCCTCCAACACGGGCATGCAACGCCTGCTCGCTGCCGCCGGCTTCGTGGGCAGCGGCATCGTGCATGGCCTGGATGAAGGCGATCCGGAACTCATCTACCGCTTCGCGGAAGACTGATCAGCATCTGCAGAGCGCACAAAAAAGCCCGCGCATTGCTGCGCAGGCTCCTTGATTCATCACAGTGGTCGGGACGGCCGGATTCGAACCGACGACCCTCTGCCCCCCAGGCAGATGCGCTACCAGGCTGCGCTACGCCCCGACTGATGCTGCGATGTGCCCGCCAGTGCGGCGGGCCGTGAAGTATAGCGGATTACGATGGAAATGGGATCAGCGGCGCAACAACTGCAGCACTTCTTCCAGCTCCATGCGCACCTGCTTGATGATCTGGTTGCTCAGCGCCGATTCCTCGCGGGCATCGGGGCCATCCAGGCGCAGGCGGGCACCACCGATGGTGTAGCCCTGTTCGTACAGCAGGCTGCGGATCTGCCGCACCATCAGCACGTCATGGCGCTGGTAGTAGCGGCGGTTGCCTCGGCGCTTGGCCGGCTCAAGGCTGGGAAACTCGGTTTCCCAGTAGCGCAGGACGTGCGGCTTGACGTCGCACAGCTCGCTGACCTCACCAATTGTGAAGTAGCGCTTGGCCGGGATCGGCGGTAGTTCGCGGTTACTGCCCGGATCCAGCATAAGCCTCCACCCTCTCCTTGAGCTTCTGGCCCGGACGGAAGGTGACCACCGTACGGGCGGAAATCGGAATTTCCTCGCCGGTCTTGGGGTTGCGACCCGGGCGCTGGTTCTTGCGCCGCAGATCGAAATTACCGAAGCCCGACAGCTTCACCTGACGTCCCTGTTCCAATGCTTCACGCAGCACATCGAAAAACGCGTCGACGAATTCCTTGGCTTCACGCTTGTTCAGACCGACTTCGTCGAACAGCTTTTCCGCCATCTCCGCCTTGGTCAATGCCATTGCCTGCTACCCCCGAGTGCTGCCCGCTCAGCCGCGGATCCGGGCGTGGTGTTCACGCTCGATGGCAGTGACCGCCTCGGCCACCACCGCATCCACGTCGCGGTCCGTCAGAGTGCGCGACTTGTCCTGCAAAATCAAGCCCATAGCGAGACTCTTGAAGCCCGGCTCGACGCCCTGGCCAACATAGCGGTCGAACAGGTTCAGGTCGCGCAGCAGCGGGCCGGCGGCCTGGCGGACGGTCGCCGCCAGGTCGGCCCAGGCCACCTGCTCAGGCACCAGGAACGCCAGGTCGCGGCGCACTGCCGGGAAGCGCGACAGCTCGCCTGCACGCGGCAGGCGACGGGCGGTCAGCGGTTCCAGGTCCAGTTCGAAGGCGTACACGTCGGCTTCGATGTCCATCGCCCTGGCCAGGCGCGGGTGGATCTGGCCGATCCAGCCAATCGCCACGCCATCGCGGAACACCTCGGCCGAACGCGCCGGGTGGCCATAGGGACGGGCCGAGGGGCGGAACTCCAGCTGCGCGCCACTGGCAGCAGCCAGCGATTCCAGGTCGCCCTTCAGGTCGTGGAAGTCGACCTTGCGGGTCGGCAGGCCCCACTGCACCGCCTGCGCATCACCACAGACGGCGGCGGCCACGCGCGGGGTTTCCAGCGGTGCGGGCCGGCTTTCGCCGAGCGACGCGTCCCCGGCCTGCTGGGCGAACACACGCCCGATCTCGAACAGGCGCACGCGACCCAACTGGCGAGCGGCGTTGCGGCCCAGCGTGGCGACCAGGCCCGGCAGCAGCGACGGGCGCATCACCGCCAGTTCGGCCGACAGCGGGTTGGCCAGCGGTACCAGGCCGTCGCGCAGCTGCCACTGGGTCAGCAGCGCGTCGTCGACGAAGGCAAAGTTGACGGTTTCCTGCTGGTCGCGGGCGATCAGCTGGCGACGCACGCTCAGCGCGTCCAGCTGGGTCTCGCTCGGCATCGCCACGCGCGAGGCACCGCCCGGCAGCGTGGTCGGGATCTGCTCGTAACCGTGGATGCGGGCCAGTTCCTCGATCAGGTCTTCTTCGATGGCGATGTCGAAGCGGCGGCTCGGCGCGGCGACCTGCCAGCCCTCGGCCGTGGCAGCCACGTCCATGCCCAGCGCGCGCAGGATGCGCTCGACTTCGGCGTCGTCGATGGTGATGCCCAGCACGCGGCTGATGCGTGCGCGGCGCAGTACGATCGTCGCCGGCTGCGGCAGGTCATCGGCGCGCACGGCCTCGGTGACCGGCGCCGGCGTACCGCCGGCCAGGTCAAGCACCAGGCGGGTGGCGTATTCGATGGCGGTGCGCGGCAGTGCCGGATCGACGCCACGCTCGAAGCGGTGACCGGCATCGGTGTGCAGGCCCAGCTTGCGGCCACGGCCCATGATCGCGGCCGGCGCGAAGTGCGCGGCCTCCAGGAACACCGCAGTGGTGTCATCGGTGACGCGGGTGTCGAAGCCCCCCATCAGGCCGGCCAGGCCGACCGCACGGTCGGCATCGGTGACCACCAGGAAACTGTCGTCCAGCGCGGCATCGCGGCCGTCCAGCAGCTTCAGGCTCTCGCCCGCACGCGAACGGCGCACGGCGATGCTGCCCTGCAGGGTGCCGAGGTCGTAGGCATGCATCGGCTGGCCCAGCTCCAGCATCACGTACTGGGTGATGTCGACCAGCAGCGAGACCGGACGCACGCCGCTGCGGCGCAGGCGCTCGGCCATCCACAGCGGGGTCTTGGCGGCGGCGTTGACGCCTTCGATGACGCGGCCCAGGTAACGCGGCGCTTCGGCGCCAGCGTCGAGCTGGATCGACAGTTCACGGCTGCCGACCGGCGCAATGGCATCGGCGGCGAAATCCAGCACTTCGCTGCGGGTAGCCGCGGCGACGTCGTAGGCGATGCCGCGAAGGCTGAAGCAGTCGGCGCGGTTCGGGGTCAGCTTGATCTCGATGCTGGCGTCCGGCAGCCCCAGATACTCGACCAGGGACTGGCCGACCGGTGCGTCGTCCGGCAGTTCCAGCAGGCCGGAGGCATCGTTGTCCAGGCCCAGCTCCTTGGCAGAGCACAGCATGCCGTTGGACTCGACGCCGCGCAGCTTGGCCGGCTTGATCTTCAGCTCGCCGATCTGCGCGCCGACCATCGCCAGCGGCGCGACCAGGCCCGGGCGCGCGTTCGGCGCGCCACACACGATCTGCAGCAGCTCGCCCTGCCCGGCATCGACCTTGCACACCTGCAGGCGATCGGCTTCGGGATGGCGCACGGCATCGACGATGCGTGCCACGACCACGTGGTCGAGGCCTTCGCCAAGTGCGGTCACCTCTTCCACTTCCAGGCCGATGGCGGTCAGCACCGCGCTCAGTTCATCGCGCGAGGCGGAGGTCGGGACGTGGCTGCGCAGCCAGTTTTCGGAGAATTTCATGGTGTCACCCTGGTGGGCCCGGCGCATGCGCCTGGGCCTGCGTTGTTGAGTCCGCCGGGCATGGCCCGGCGCTACCTAGTGCGTTACGCGAACTGCTTCAGGAACCGCACATCGTTCTCGAAGAACGCGCGCAGGTCATTGACGCCGTAGCGCAGCATCGCGAAACGCTCCACGCCCATGCCGAAGGCAAAGCCGGTGTAGCGCTCCGGATCGATGCCGACGTTGCGCAGCACGTTCGGATGCACCATGCCGCAGCCAAGCACTTCCAGCCAGCGGGTGCTGCCATCGGGCTGCTGCCAGGCGATGTCCACTTCCGCGCCCGGTTCAACGAACGGGAAGTAGCTGGGACGGAAACGCATCTCGAAATCGCGCTCGAAGAACGCGCGCACGAACTCGGCCAGCGTGCCCTTCAGGTCGGCGAAGGTCGAATGCTCGTCGACCAGCAGGCCTTCGACCTGGTGGAACATCGGCGAGTGGGTCTGGTCGCTGTCGCTGCGGTACACCTTGCCGGCGGCGATCATGCGCAGCGGCGGCGCGTGGTCGCCCATGTAGCGCACCTGCACACCGGAGGTATGCGTACGCAGCAGGCGGCCGTCGCCGAAGTAGAAGGTGTCGTGCATGGCGCGCGCCGGGTGGTGCGGCGGGAAGTTCAGCGCCTCGAAGTTGTGCCAGTCGTCCTCGATCTCCGGCCCTTCCGACAGTTCGTAGCCCAGCCGGCCGAAGATGCCGGTGATGCGCTCCAGGGTGCGGGTGATCGGGTGCAGGCCGGCACGGTCGCCATTGCGGCCCGGCAGGGTGATGTCGATGGCTTCGGCGGCCAGGCGCGCATCCAGTGCCGCATCTTCCAGCAGCGCCTTGCGCTCGCCCAGCGCGCGGGTCAGCACGTCGCGGGCCTGGTTGATCGCTTCACCGGCGGCCTTGCGCTCGTCGGCCGGCAGGGCACCGAGCTGCTTGAGCTGCGAGGTGATGCTGCCGCTCTTGCCAAGCAGGGCCACGCGCAGCTGCTCCAGCACGTCGGGGCTCTGTGCGGCGGCCACATCGGCCAGCGCCTGGGTGGTGAGGGATTGGATGTCGCTCATGGGGGGCTGGAACTCCAGTCGATCTGCCATCGCGATGCGCGAAGGGCCGACCCCTGTCGCCACCGCCGTCCCCGCGCTGCCGTCGTGGCCTCGCCGGGACCCAAAAAAGAATGGGGAAGGACTTGCGCCCTTCCCCATGCATTGCCTTGACCTGACACCGTCCGAGTGAACGGTTACGGCATCGGGAAGGACTTATGCCGCCAGCGCGCCCTTGGCCTTTTCGGCCAGCGCAGCAAAACCGGCTGCGTCGTGCACGGCGATGTCAGCCAGGACCTTGCGATCCAGGGTGATGCCGGCCTTCAGCAGACCGTTCATGAAGCGGCTGTAGCTCAGGCCGTTGATGCGGGCAGCCGCATTGATACGGGTGATCCACAGCGAACGGAAGTTGCGCTTCTTCTGCTTACGGCCGATGTAGGCGTACTGCTGTGCCTTGATGACCGCCTGCTTGGCGACGCGGAAGACCTTGCGGCGGGCGTTGTAATAGCCCTTGGCGAGATCCAGGATTTTCTTGTGGCGGCGACGCGCCTGTACGCCACGCTTAACTCGTGCCATTTTTCAGTTCCTCAGAGGTAAGGGAGCATGCGGTCCAGACGGCCTGCGTCTTCTGCACGGACATGGCCCGTCTGACGCAGATTACGCTTACGCTTGGTCGCTTTCTTCGTGAGGATGTGGCTACGGTTGGCGTGGCCGCACTTGTACTTGCCCGAGGCGGTCTTGCGGAAACGCTTGGCCGCTGCCCGGTTGGTCTTGATCTTGGGCATTGCAATGTCCTTGATGGGATATGACCCTGGTTTCTGACTGATCTGGCGGCGGCCTGGGCCGCTCTTTCCGTCCTGCCATGATCGGCGTACGACCCGTCCTGGGTGGGTCGAGCCGGGCATGATACAGGCAAAACCGCCCTGCCACCAGCCCCTGCAACCCTTTACCGGCGATTCACCGGCGTCCTGCAAAAGCAAAGGGACGCCAGCGGCGTCCCCTCACCCTGAACCCTTCAGCCAGGCGCCCCGGAAGGCGGCCCGTCAGGCCTCAGGTCTTCTTCTTCGGCGCGATCATCATGACCATCTGACGCCCTTCCAGGCGCGGACGGGATTCAATGACGATGTCCTCGCCCAGATCGGTCTCGATCCGGTTGGCCATTTCGCGACCCAGTTCCTGGTGGCTCATTTCACGGCCACGGAAACGGATGTTGACCTTGATCTTGTCACCATCTTCGAGGAACCCGCGCATCTTGCGCAGCTTGATCTGGTAGTCGCCCTCGTCCGTGACCGGACGGAACTTCACTTCCTTGATCTCGACCTGCTTGGTCTTCTTCTTGGCCTCGCTGGCCTTCTTCTGCGCTTCGAACTTGAACTTGCCGAAGTCCATGATCTTGCAGACCGGCGGATCGGCCTGCGGCTGGATCTCGACCAGGTCCAGGCCTTCATCTTCGGCCATGGACAGCGCTTCGTCGCGCGACAACACGCCGATCATTTCTCCGTCACTGCCGATCACGCGGACGCGCGGCACACGGATTTCCTGATTCTTGCGGTTCTGTTTGTTGTCAGGGGTGCTGATATTACGTTCTCCCAAGGGTATCGAACCGGTCCGGGTGCCTGTGCGCCCGGACCGGACCTTTGCTTACGCGCCCTCGGCGTGGAGCCGCTCGATGAAGGCCTGCAGGCTCATGCTGCCCAGGTCTTCGCCAGAACGCGTACGCACCGCCACAGCCCCATTTTCCTTCTCGCGGTCACCGATGACCAGCAGGTAGGGCACGCGCTGCAACGTATGCTCGCGGATTTTATAGCCGATCTTCTCGTTACGCAAATCCGAGCTGACGCGGAAGCCTTGCTCCGCAAGGGTTTTGGTCACGCCCGAGACGTAGTCGGCCTGGGCGTCGGTGATGTTGGCCACCACCACCTGGGTCGGCGCCAGCCAGGCCGGGAACTGGCCGGCGTGGTGCTCGATCAGGATGCCCAGGAAGCGCTCCATCGAGCCGACGATGGCGCGGTGCAGCATGACCGGGTGCTTCTTCTGGCTGTTCTCGTCCACGTACTCGGCGCCCAGGCGGCCCGGCATCATGAAGTCCACCTGCATGGTGCCCAGCTGCCAGGTACGGCCGATGGCATCCTTCAGGTGGTACTCGATCTTCGGGCCGTAGAAGGCGCCCTCGCCCGGCAGCTCCTGCCATTCCACGCCACAGGCGGTCAGCGCCGAGCGCAGCGCGCCTTCGGCCTTGTCCCAGGTGGCGTCGTCACCCAGGCGCGATTCCGGGCGCAGCGCGATCTTGATCTGGATCTCGTCGAAACCGAAGTGCTGGTAGACCGCCAGCGCCTGCTGGTGGAAGGCCGTCACTTCCGACTCGATCTGGTTTTCCGTGCAGAACACGTGGCCGTCGTCCTGGGTGAAGCCACGCACGCGCAGGATGCCGTGCAGCGCGCCGGACGGCTCGTTGCGATGGCAGGAACCGAACTCACCATAGCGGATCGGCAGGTCGCGGTAGCTGTGCAGGCCCTGGTTGAACACCTGGATGTGGCCCGGGCAGTTCATCGGCTTGACCGCGTACGTGCGCTTCTCCGATTCGGTGAAGAACATGTTGTCCTGGTAGTTGTCCCAGTGACCGGACTTCTTCCACAGGCTCACGTCCAGGATCTGCGGGCAGCGCACTTCGCCATAGCCGCTGTTGCGGTAGACCTTGCGCATGTACTGCTCGACCACCTGCCACAGCGCCCAGCCCTTCGGGTGCCAGAACACCAGGCCCGGTGCTTCTTCCTGCAGGTGGAACAGGTCCTGCTGCTTGCCGATGCGGCGGTGGTCGCGCATTTCAGCTTCTTCGATGCGCTTGATGTACGCCTCGAGCTGCTTCTTGTCGGCCCAGGCGGTGCCGTAGATGCGCTGCAGCTGCTCGTTCTGCGCGTCGCCGCGCCAGTAGGCGCCGGAGATGCGGGTCAGCTTGAAGGCCTTCAGGAAGCGCGTGTTCGGCACGTGCGGGCCACGGCACATGTCCACGTATTCCTGGTGGTAGTACATGCCCATCGCCTGGATGTCCTCGGACATGTCCTCGATCAGGCGCAGCTTGTAGTCCTCGCCACGGGCCTTGAAGATCTCGATCACTTCGGCGCGCGGGGTCATCTTCTTGATGACGTCGTAGTCCTGGGCGATCAGCTCGCCCATGCGCTTCTCGATCGCGGCCATGTCGTCCGGGGTGAACGGGCGCTCGGAGTAGATGTCGTAATAGAAGCCTTCGGCGATCACCGGGCCGATCACCATCTTCACGTCCGGGTAGAGCTGCTTGACGGCGTGGCCGACCAGGTGGGCGCAGGAGTGGCGGATGATCTCCACGCCCTCCTCGTCCTTGGCGGTGATGATGCGCAGGCTGGCATCGTGGTCGATGACGTCGCTGGCATCGACCAGCACGCCATCCACGGCACCGGCGATGGTGGCCTTGGCCAGGCCGGCGCCGATCGACTGGGCGACCTCCATGACGCTGACGGGGTTTTCAAATTCGCGGCGGCTGCCGTCGGGAAGAGTAATGTTGATCATCGCAGTGGCTTCGTGCGGGGCCCGCTGGGCGGGCTGGAAAGCGTTCCCGGGGCGGCGCCCGGGCAATAAAAAAGCGCCGCGAGGGCGCCTGGAACACAGGGCCTTCGGGGGCAGGTCAACAGTGGGCGGTGGTAGTGCTCATGTCGCACGCTCGGCCGGCGCTGGGCGCGGGCCACCTTGTTCCAGTCAGGGTTCTACGATGATCTTAAACCAGCGCACCGGAAAGCCCAAGGACTACCGTACGGTCGGCTGAATGTGCCTCGCTGGCGGCGTGAAATTGCAATGATTACCATGTCGGCGCAGGCCGCTCCGTGCCAGCCTGCCCGCTTTCCCCCAGGACCCCGTGATGCGCCACCCGCTCCGACCGGCTTCCGCCGGCCCCGCCCGTGCCCCGCGTTCGCCGGCCCGCTGCCGCGCCGGCCGCCCGCAATGATCACCGTCGGCCTTTCCACGCTCGGCTTCTGCAGCCTGGGCATGCTGGCAGCGATGTTCTCGGCGCTGGCCTTCTATGCCGCTTCGCCGCATTGCCGCTGGCCGCGCCTGCGCCGCGCCGGCCGCCTGGGCCGCCAGATCGGCCTGGTCGCCGCTGCCGCCGCGCTGTGGCTGTGGATGGCCGAGCTCGGCTTTGCCGCCGGCCTGGTGGCGATGTTGTGCACCTGGATGCTGGCCGCGATGCTGTTGCCGGCGCTGGCCGCCTGGCACCGTCCCGGCACGGAGTCGCCCTGATGTGGCCGCGCGCCTTCGCTGGCGTCGTGGCCGGCTTCTTCCTGGCCGCAGCCGCGACCGGCCTGCTGGCATGGGTACCGCCCGGCCCCTGGCAGCGGGCGCTGGTGCCGACCCTGATCGCTTTCATCCCGCTGTGGATGCTGGCCGCCCTGTGGGCGTTCAGTTTCCGCAGCGCGCTGCGCGCCTGGCTGGTGCTGGGTGGCAGCGCCGCTGCCGGCTTCGCCATGCTCGGGCTGCTGCGCCTGACCGGCGCGGTGCAATGAGACCTCTCCCATGAAGTTCAGTTCGCAGACCCTGCGCACGTTCACCACCCTGCATACCTGGGTCGGCCTGGTGGCCGGCTTCGGCCTGTTCGTGGCCTTCTACGCAGGTGCGCTGACCCTGTTCCATCACGACCTGCCACTGTGGCAGACCCCGGGAGCCGCCACCGCACTGCCCGCCGGGCTGGACGATGCGCAGTACCTGCTGGAAGACGTGCTGGCTGCGCATCCGGAGGCACGCCGCCACGTCGGCATGACCTTCCCCGGCGCCGAACACCCGCAGCCGCTTGCGTACTGGCAGGCCGATGACGGCAGCTGGCGCTATGCCTGGCCCGGCCAGATCGCCGGCAGCCCCACACCACCGCAGACCGGACTGGCCGAACTGGTCAACGAGCTCCATTACAGCCTCGGCCTGCCCGTGGCCGGGATCTACGTGATGGGCATTGTCAGCCTGCTGTACGGCATGGCACTGCTCAGCGGCCTGGTGATCCATCTGCCGAAGCTGCTCGGCGACCTGTTCGCGCTGCGTCCGGGCCGCAACCTGAAGCAGCTGTGGCAGGACGCGCACAACGTGATCGGCGTGCTCAGCCTGCCTTTCCACCTGATGTTCGCGGTGACCGGTGCCCTGCTCTGCCTGGTGTTCGTGCAGATGGCCCTGCTCAACCCGTTGATCTACGACGGCAAGGCGCTGCAGGCGGTGCCGACGGCGATGGACACCGCGCCCGTGCGCGATGCCAGTGGCATTCCGGCACCGCCGGGCAGCCTGCGCGTGCTGCATGCGCGCGCGCTTGAAGTCGCCCGCGCACAGGGCGTGGCCAACTTCGAGCCGGCCTACCTGAAGCTGGCCAATGCCGGCGATGCCAATGCCACCATCGAGATCACCGGCGAATCCACCGGTACGCTCGGCCCGCTTGGCGCGGTGGCGCTGGACGTGGCCACCGGCGACGTTCTGGCCTCGCAGCTGCCGGGCCAGCGCGACGCCAACCACGCCACGCTCAGCGCCGCCTACGCGCTGCACTTCGGCGAATTCGGCAACGGCGTGGTGGTCTGGCTGTACTTCCTGCTCGGCCTTGGCGGTGCGTTCCTGTTCTATTCGGGCAACCTGCTGTGGATCGAGTCGCGGCGCAAGCGTCGCCAGCCGCAGCAGCCGCGCGCCGGGGTGAACATGGCGCGGGCGACGGTCGGCGTGTGCATCGGCCTGTGCGTGGCGATCTCGGTCGCGTTCGTCACCGCGCTGGTGCTGGAGCGGCTGGCGCCGACGGCGGTCGATCGCGGCATCCGCTGGGCCTGCTTCGGCAGTTGGGCGGCCTGTGCGCTGTGGGCCGCGCTGCGACGCCCGGCGCAGGCCGCACGCGAGTTGCTGTGGGCGGCGGCGATCAGTACCGCGCTGGTACCGGTGCTGCACGGCGCACTCAATGGTGACTGGCTCTGGCGCGCCGCCGCGCGTGGCCACTGGCCGCTGTTCTGGGTCGACGCCATCGCGCTGGCCATGGCCTTCGGCTTTGCCCGCCTGGCAGTGGCCAGCCAGCGCCGCGCCCGCAACGGCGATCCCAACAGCGTCTGGGCCAACTGAACCTTCGCCGGGCATGCCCCGGCGCTACCTACCGTTGCGCGCAACGCCCCCTGTAGCGTCGAGCTTGCTCGACAGCTGTTGATTTCGCGCCAAGCACCGTCGAGCAAGCTCGACGCTACCCAAGCAGGATCATGCCTCGCCGGGGTAACGACTCACTTCGATCAGGTTGCCATCCGGGTCGCGGAAATACACCGATTCGATCGGCCCCAGCGCGCCGGTGCGCGCAACCGGCCCCTCCTCCACTGCAACGGACTGCGCCTGCAGGTGGGACAGCACATCGACTGTCGCCATGCGCGTGACCAGGCACAGGTCGGCACTGCCCGGCGTGGGCCGCAGCGCATGCGGCTGCAGCGGAGCACTGGCCGCATGCAGATTGATCTTCTGCTGGCCGAACTGCAGCGCGGTACGACCCGCGCCGAAGCGCACGACCTGCATGCCGAGCACGCGCTGGTAGAAATCACAGCTGCGGTCGATGTCGGCGACGGTGAGGACCAGGTGGTCCAGGCGTTCAAGATGGATCATGCCCGCAGCGTAACGCTGCGGGCGTGGCCATGCTGTGCGGGGTTGGGCCAATGGCGTTGCGGCATTGCGCCGGGCATCGCCTGATGCAGCTCAATCGCCGATGCGCGCCTTCTGCCACGGGCCCAGCATGGCGTTGAGCAGGCTGGCCTGTTCGTCGTCGCCGGTCAGCTCCCACATGAACACCCCGGCCAGGCCCTGCTCGCGGGCGAACTGCGCACGCAGGCCGATCGAGCGCGGGTCTTCATAGCTGATGAAGATCTTCTGCCCGGCGTTGTACAGCCACGGGCTCTGCGCCTGCGGCTGCCAGTGTTTCGTCCAACCCGGCTGATCGAGATAGCGCGCCTTGATCACCCGCCAGTCGCCGGCATCGGCCGGCGCACTGTAGGACTGGTACAGACCATCCGCTGCATCGCCGGTGACCTTGAAGCCGCGCCCGTAGAACGGTACGCCCAGCACCAGCTTCTCGGCCGGCACGCCGTGCTCGCGGTAGTACTGCACCGCGCCGGCCACGTTGTTCCAGCGCCGCAGCTCCGGGGCCAGCGGATCGGCCGGCACTTCATGCAGCGGCGCATTGAAGGTCGACACCGCCGAGAAACCGGTGCCCATGTCGTAGCTCATCAGGTTGATGAAATCGAACACCTTGGCCAACGCCGGCAGGTCGTAGCTCGCTGCTGGATCGTAGGGGCCATCGGTCTGCAGGCGACCGGCGGCCAGCGCGGCGGTCAGCAGCATCGGCTGTCGCTCCTTGCGCCCGTGCGCGTCGAGTGCCACGCGGAACGCCTGCGCGAGCCGGGTCAGGTTGGCGCGATCCTGCGGGCGGTGCGCCAGCTCCTTCGGTCCGCCACTGACCGGGAACTCCCAGTCGATGTCCACGCCATCGAAGCTGCCGGCATGGCGGTCGAAGAACAGCGCCATGCACGAGTCGACCAACCGCTTGCGGCTGGCCTCGGTCAGCGCTGCATCGGAGAATCCACCTGCGCCCCATCCGCCAATTGAGATCAGCGTGCGCAGATGCGGGTGCGCCTTCTTCAGCTCGGCCAGCGCAGCAAAATTCTTCGGCGCTTCGGCGCCGACCGTGCAGCGGCCGTCCTCGATGGTGGAGAACGCGTAGAACAGGTGGGTGAGGCGCTCGGCCGGAATGCTCGACACCGGGTAGCGCGCGGCCGAGCCGCCGGGGTAGTAGGCACCGAAGATCGGCGGCTGTGCGGGCGCGGCATGCAAGGCAATGGGCAGGGCGCCGGCAATCAGCACGGCAAGGACGGCCACGGTCTGGCGGAACATGGGATCTCCCGGTTCGAAGGCGCAGCCACGTTAGCAAACGGATGGGGCTGTGGGACGGTTGTCGCGGCATGTCGTCCAGTGGACAGGCACGCCGCATCCCTTGACGACATCGGGGCAGACATGCGATTGCCGTCATGCACTGCAGCAGGACACACACCGACGCCGGTCTCCCATGCATCGGCTAAGGTAGCCGCGGACCTCCAACCGTGCATGGACATGAGCACCGACCACAACGACATTGACGACGGCGACCTGCTGGACGACGAAATCCTCGACGAACACCAGGCACTGGAGGCACGCGCCTACGCCGTCTTCCGCGAGGGCGACCTGCAGCAGGCAGTGGCCGCTGTTCGGCGAGCTGATCGCACTCGCTCCCGAAGTGCCGTATCTGCATTACATGCGCGGATTGGCGCACAAATACCTGCGCGACTGGGCTGCCTCGCTGCAGGACAACCGGCAATCAGAACAGCTGCGCGGCGAGTTCGATGAAGCCACCGCGTGGAATGCCGGTATCGCCGCCACCGGCGCCGGTGACTGGGCCGAAGCGCGCCACCAATGGGCCCGCTGTGGCATCACCCTGCCCGAGGGCGAAGGTCCGATCGAGGGCAACTTCGGCGTGGCCTGTGTGCGCTTGGCACCGTGGTCCGATGCCGAAGTGGTGTATATGAGCCGCATTGATCCGGTGCGTGCACGCATCGACAACGTACCGCTGCCCGAAAGCGGCTTCCGCTTCGGCGACATCGTGCTGCACGACGGCGCATCAACCGGCCATCGCACCTACGGCGAGCGCCAGGTGCCGGTGTTCAACGCGATGCAGCGCCTGCAGGCATCGGACATGACGACCTTCACCGTGTTCGTGCAGTGTGATTCGGCCGATGACATCGCTGCCCTGGAGGCCATCACGCTGCCAGGCATCGGCATGGTCGAGGACTGGACGGCCACCGTGCGCCGGCTGTGCCGCCGCTGCAGCTACGGCACGCCGCACCAGCATGGTGATGAGGCGCTAGATGAAGACCAATGGAGACGCGAACGTGACCTCGGCGTGGCCGCACAGGGCCGGGCTGCGGTGGAAAAGCTCATGGCGGTGTGGGTCGCTGCAGCCCCCAGCCGGGTGCTGGAGGCCATCGAACAGCGCGAGCACCCGATGAGCGCCCCGGAGCCAGGCCAGGTCTGGTGGCTGGGGGAGGACGAAGAAGGCGCGTAAGTGCAAGGACCAACGGTCCTCATCCACAGGATTCCAGGCAAAGAAAAAGCGGGCCGAAGCCCGCTTTTTCATTTGCGAAAGCGTGAGGACCAACGGTCCTCACCCACCGCACAATCAGCAATACCGATTACTCGGCGCTGGCGGCGTCGCCTTCTTCCACGGCCTTCATCGACAGGCGGATACGGCCCTGCTTGTCGACTTCCAGCACCTTGACCTTGACCACATCGCCTTCCTTCAGCACGTCGCCGACCTTCTCGACGCGATCGCTGGAGATCTGCGACACGTGGACCAGACCGTCCTTGCCCGGCAGGATGGTGACGAACGCACCGAAGTCCATGATCTTGGCGACCTTGCCTTCATAGATGCGGCCCGGTTCGACGTCCGAGGTGATCTGCTCGATGCGGGCCTTGGCGGCCTGCGCAGCGATGGCGTTGACCGAAGCGATGACGATGGTGCCGTCGTCCTGGATGTCGATCTGGGTGCCGGTTTCCTTGGTGATGGCCTGGATGGTCGAACCACCCTTGCCGATCACTTCGCGGATCTTGTCCGGGTGGATCTTGATGGTCAGCAGGCGCGGCGCGTAGTCCGACAGCTCTTCACGCGGAGCGGTCAGGCCGTGGGCCATTTCGCCCAGGATGTGCAGACGGCCAGCCTTGGCCTGCTGCAGGGCCTGCTTCATGATCTCTTCGGTGATGCCTTCGATCTTGATGTCCATCTGCAGGGCGGAAATGCCCTCAGCGGTACCGGCGACCTTGAAGTCCATGTCGCCCAGGTGATCTTCGTCACCCAGGATGTCGGACAGGACGACGAAGCGCTCGCCTTCCTTGACCAGGCCCATGGCGATACCGGCCACCGGAGCCTTCACCGGCACGCCGGCGTCCATCAGGGCCAGCGACGAGCCGCAGACCGAGGCCATCGACGAGGAACCGTTCGACTCGGTGATTTCCGAGACGACGCGGATGGTGTACGGGAAGGCTTCCAGCGACGGCATGACAGCCAGCACGCCGCGCTTGGCCAGGCGACCGTGGCCGATTTCGCGGCGCTTCGGGCCCATCATGCGGCCGCACTCACCCACCGAGAACGGGGGGAAGTTGTAGTGGAACAGGAAGTTTTCCTTGTACTCACCGGCAACGGCGTCGATGACCTGGCCGTCACGGGCGGTGCCCAGGGTGATGGTCACGATGGCCTGGGTTTCGCCACGGGTGAACAGCGAGGAACCGTGGGTACGCGGCAGCACGCCGGTCTTCACGGCGATCGGGCGGACGGTGTCCAGCGCACGGCCGTCGATACGGACCTTGGTGTCCAGCACCGAGTCACGCATGGTGCGGTATTCCAGCTCGCCGAATTCCTTCGACAGCTCGGCCGGGTTCCAGCCTTCAGCGGCCACGCGGCCAGCCAGGGTTTCGAACACGTCCTTCTTGATTGCCGAGATGGCGTCGCGGCGCTGCAGCTTGTCACGCACCTGGAAGGCTTCGCCCAGGCGCGGGCCGATGGCTTCCTTCAGGGCGGAGATCAGCGCGTCGTTCTTGGCCGGGGCTTCCCAGGTCGACGGCTTGGTGCCGGCTTCGACGGTCAGCTCGTTGATCGCGTTGATGACCTTCTGCATCTCGCGGTGACCGAAGGTCACGGCGCCCAGCATCACTTCTTCGGACAGCAGCGCGGCTTCGGATTCAACCATCAGCACGGCGTTGGAGGTACCGGCGACGACCAGTTCCAGCTGCGAGTCAGCCAGTTCGCTGACGGTCGGGTTCAGGATGTACTCGCCGTTCTTGTAACCGACCTTGGCAGCGCCGATCGGACCCATGAACGGGGTGCCGGCCAGGGCCAGGGCAGCCGAGGCACCGATCAGGGCCGGGATGTCGCCGTCCACGTCCGGGTTCAACGACATGACCGTGGCGATGATCTGCACTTCGTTCTTGTAGTCTTCCGGGAACAGCGGACGGATCGGACGGTCGATCAGACGCGAGATCAGGGTTTCCTTCTCGGTCGCACGGCCTTCACGCTTGAAGAAACCACCCGGGATACGGCCGCCGGCGTAGAACTTTTCCTGATAATCGACGGTCAGCGGGAAGAAGTCCTGGCCTTCGCGCGCGCTCTTGGCGGCGACGGCGGTGACCAGCAGTACGGTGTCGTCCATCTTGACGATGACGGCGCCGCTGGCCTGACGGGCAACTTCGCCGGTCTCAAGCGTGACGGTGTGCTTGCCGTACTGGAAGGTTTTGGTGATTTTTGCCACGGAGGGTGTCCTTGGGGATGCTGTCTGCGAATTTGGACCGTCGGCGACCCTTGCCGCCAGCGGGTGGCCGGATCGTTCCGGCCTGAATCGGGGATTGCGGTACTACAAAACAAAACCGCGGCGCATCGCTGCGCCGCGGGGGATTCGTTGCTTAGCGACGCAGGCCAAGCTTCTCGATCAGGGCCTTGTAGCGCTCGACGTCCTTCTTCTTCAGGTAGTCGAGCAGGCTGCGACGGCGGTTGACCATCTGCAGCAGGCCGCGGCGGCTGTGGTGGTCCTTCTTGTGGGTCTTGAAGTGGCCGGTCAGCAGTTCGATGCGGGCGGTCAGCAGCGCAACCTGGACTTCCGGGGAGCCGGTGTCAGCCGAGCTGCGCTTGTTGTCTTCAATGACCTTCTGGGTGTCGATCGACATTTCTTTTTCTCTGTGATGCGTGGCCGGCAGGAACGCGCTTCGCGCACCGCCAGGCTCGCCGTGGACTACGAGGATGAAACCTGCGCCAGGCAGGCTGCCGGAAAACGGCCGCGAAATTGTAACGGTCGGGGGCTTCCGGGACAAGGACCGGGGCTGAACCGCCCGGGCCCGGTCAGAGGTTGAAACGACGCTGCGGGGCCAGCAGGCCGCTTTCGTCGACCTGGCCCAGGCCCTGGACAGCGTCGTCCGGACCAAACACCGCCACCAGGCCACGCGGCCAGGACAGATCGCGCTGGCGCTGGCCGACGCAGAAGCGGTGGGCCTGGTCGGCATCCAGGTCGACCCGCGGGTACTCGGCCAGGCCGGCCGCCAGCGGCAGCAGCAGCGCGTCCATGCCCGCCTCGTCACCCGCCTCGACCATCGCCCGCAACTGGTCCAGGGTGACCATCACCGGCTCACGGAACGGCTCGACCCAGAGCCGACGCAGTGCGCTGATGTGGGCACCACAGCCCAGCGCCTCGCCCAGGTCGCGGGCCAGGCTGCGGATGTAGGTGCCGGAGCCGCAGGTCACGCGCAGCCGCAACCGTTCCGGCTGCTGCTCCAGCACCTCGATGGCGTGTACCTGCACCTCGCGTTCGGGCGCTTCGATGACATCGCCGCGGCGGGCCTTCACATACAGCGGCTCACCGCCCTGCTTCAGCGCCGAATAGATCGGGGCACGCTGGCGGATGTTGCCGGTCAGCGCCGCCAGTGCGGCCTGCAGCGCTTCGGCACTGATGGCCGGCACCGGGCGCTGCAGCAGCACCTGGCCTTCGGCATCGTCGGTATCGGTGGTCTGGCCCAGCACGATCTCGGCGTCGTAGGCCTTGGCCGAGCCGAGCAGCAGGCCGGCGATCTTGGTTGCCTCGCCGAAGCACAGCGGCAGCAGGCCGGTGGCCAGCGGGTCAAGGCTGCCGGTGTGCCCCCCTTTCTCGGCGCGGAACAGGCGGCGGGCTACCTGCAGGGCGGCGTTGGAACTCATGCCGGTCGACTTGTCGAGCAGCAGGATGCCATCCAGGCGGCGGAACTGAATTCGGGTCATGGCAGAATTTTGTAGGGTCGAGCCATGCTCGACTGCCGCAGCGCGGTCTGCATCAGACATCGCGCAGCCGGAATGCAACAACGCCGGGCATGCCCGGCGCCACGCGGTTATTCTTCGTCGCTCTCGCGACGCTTCTCCGCGGCCAGCGTATCGGGCAGGTCGCGCAGGATGTTGTCGATGTGCTCACCACGGTCGACCGAGTCGTCGTAGTGGAAATGCAGCTCCGGCACGTGGCGCAGCTTCATCGCGCGTGCCAGGTCCATGCGCAGGCGGTAGCCCAGCTCCTTCAGGCCGGCCACGGCTTCGGCCGAACGTTCCGGCATCAGCGCGGTGACGAACACCTTGGCATGGGCCATGTCGCGGGTGATTTCCACGTCGGACACGCTCACCGAGGGCAACCCATGCTCGCGCACGGCGTTGTGCACCAGGGTGCCGAGTTCACGGCGCAGCTGGGCGGAGACACGGTCGGTTCGATGGAAAGTCTTGGGCACGAGGAGCTCTTGGTTCAGTTGTCGCCCGACCAACGGTCGGGCGCTACCTTTAATTCGATTGTCGCCCGACCAACGGTCGGGCGCTACCTTTAATTCGATTGTCGCCCGACCAACGGTCGGGCGCTACAGGTCCATGGTGGGGCCCGACCGTTGGTCGAGCCACCTTGCAGCATTACAGGGTGCGCGGCACTTCGATACGCTCGAAGCACTCGATCTGGTCACCCGGCTTGACGTCGTTGTAGGCCTTCACCGCGATACCGCACTCGGTACCGTTGCGGACTTCCTCGACGTTCTCCTTGAAGCGACGCAGCGATTCCAGCTCGCCCTCGAAGATCACCACGCTGTCGCGCAGCACGCGGATCGGCTTGTTGCGCCTGACCACGCCCTCGATGACCATCGAGCCGGCAACGGCGCCCAGCTTGGAGCTGCGGAACACGTCGCGGACCTCGGCGATACCGATGATCTCTTCGCGGATCTCCACGCCCAGCAGACCGGAGGCCACCTGCTTCACCTGATCGATCACGTCATAGATGATCGAGAAGTAGCGCAGGTCCACGCCGTTGGATTCGATGATGCGACGGGCCGAAGCATCCGCACGCACGTTGAAGCCGATGACGGTGGCCTTCGAAGCGGCCGCCGAGTTGGCGTCCGATTCGGTGATGCCGCCCACGCCGGAGTGGATCACGTTGATGCGGATGTCTTCGTTGGACAGCGCCACCAGCGCCTGGCTGAGGGCCTGCACCGAACCCTGCACGTCGGCCTTGATGACCAGGTTGAGGACCTGCTGGCCCTCGCCCTTGCCCAGGGTCGCCATGATGTCTTCCATGCGGCTGCCGGCGGTGGCGACCAGGCGCGATTCACGGCGCTTGGTCTCACGCTGCTGGGCAACGTCCTTGGCCAGGCGCTCGTCCTCGACCACCACGAAGTCGTCACCGGCTTCCGGCACGCCGGACAGGCCCAGGACCTGCACCGGGATGGACGGGCCGGCGAATTCCGGCTGCTTGCCGGTTTCGTCGAACAGCGCACGCACGCGGCCGTACTGGATGCCGCACACCAGGTAGTCGCCCTTCTTCAGGCGGCCCTGCTGCACCAGCACGGTAGCGACCGGGCCGCGGCCCTTGTCCAGCGACGATTCGATCACCACGCCCGAGGCGCGGCCTTCGTCGACGGCCTTCAGTTCCAGCAGTTCGGCCTGGATCGAGATGGCGTCCAGCAGGTCGTCGATGCCCAGGCCGGTCTTGGCCGAGATCTCCACCATCTGGGTGTCACCACCGAAATCTTCGGCCACGACCTGCTCGGACAGCAGTTCGTTCTTGACCCGCATCGGGTCGGCGTCGGACTTGTCGATCTTGTTGATCGCCACGATCAGCGGCACACCCGCCGAACGGGCGTGCTGGATCGCTTCCTTGGTCTGCGGCATGACGCCGTCATCGGCGGCCACGACCAGCACCACGATATCGGTCAGCTTGGCGCCGCGGGCACGCATCGAGGTGAAGGCAGCATGGCCCGGGGTATCCAGGAAGCTGATCACGCCCTTCGGCGTATCCACGTGGTAGGCACCGATGTGCTGGGTGATGCCGCCGGCTTCGCCGGTGGCGACCTTGGTGCGGCGGATGTAATCCAGCAGCGAGGTCTTGCCGTGGTCGACGTGGCCCATGATGGTGACCACCGGCGGACGCTGGGTGGCTTCGCCCTGGTTTTCACCGGTCGAGGCCAGCAGTGCGTCCTCGGCGTCGTTGTCGTTGGCACGGATCGCCTTGTGGCCGAGTTCTTCGGTCACCAGCGCGGCGGTGTCGTGGTCGATGGACTGGGTGATGGTGGCCATCACGCCCATCTTGAACAGCGCCTTGACCACCTCGCCGCCCTTCAGCGCGAGCTTCTGCGCCAGGTCGGCCACGGTGATCGTGTCGCCGATCGCCACTTCACGCACCACCGGTGCGGTCGGACGCTCGAAGGCGTGCGGGCCGGCATTGTTGCCACCGCGCGACATGTCGCGACGGCCACCGGCCTGGTTACGGCCGCCCGGCCGACCACGGGTGTTGCTGTTGTTGCTGTTGCCACGACGCGCACGGTCGGCAGCCGACAGGTGCATCTGGCCGGCGAAACGGTCGCCCGGGCCACGCTCGTTGCGCGGCGCGCTGCGGTTGTTGCGGTCGTCGTTGCGCGGCGGCGGCGGCGCACTGCGCGGCGCAGCCGGAGCGCCGGCCGGCGTGCGCGGCGGACGCGGCGCGGTTTCATCGATCGGAGCGCGCTTGGGCTTGGCGGCCGCCAGTGCCTCGGCAGCCTTGGCGGCGGCCGCAGCTTCCTCGGCAGCCTTCTTCTCGGCCTCTGCGCGTTCCTTGGCCGCAATCTCTTCCTCACGGGCACGGACGATGGCTTCGTCGCGCAGACGATCCTTCTCGGCCAGGGCCTGCTGTTCGGCGAGGTTGCGGGCGCGCGACTCTTCCAGCTTGCGCAGGATGTCGGCGCGCTCTTCGTCCGGCGTCATGGCGCGCGCACCATCCTTGACGTAGGTGCGCTTCTGGCGCACCTCGACATTCACGGTCGTCTTGCTGCGACCGGAATTGACCGTCACTTCCTGCTGCTTCCGGCGGTTGAGCGTGATCTTCTTTGCAGACTGATCGCTCTCTTCCGGGGCCTGCTCGGGCTTGCCGTGCGAACGACGAAGGAAGCCCAGGAGCTTCACCTTCTCGGAGCTGGTCACGACCTGGTCGGGACCGCTGAACTTCATGCCGGCACCGGCCAGCTGTTCCAGCAGTTTTTCGACCGGCGTGTTGACCAGTTCGGCAAGCTTGCGGATGGTGGTTTGCTGCGACATTCGGATCCTATGATCTTGTGGGCGCCCCCCCGCATCTGGAGGTGGCGCGGATTCTACGCCCTGAGCGGCTCAGGGCCCTGTTCATTGCCGGCTCATTCGCCGCGTTCCAGTCGGGCGATCTCTTCGGCACGGGCGGCCAGGATCAGCGCAGCGGCGCGCGCCTGATCCAGTCCTTCGATGCCGAAGTCCATGACCTCGTCGGCGGCCAGGTCGGACAGGTCCTCGCTGGTACGCACGCCGTGGCCGGCCAGCGCATATGCGGTGGCTTCGTCCATGCCCTTCAGGGACAGCAGGTCCTGCGCCGGCTGGCCGTCTTCAAGGCCTTCTTCGACTGCCAGGGCCTCATTGAGCAGCGCATCGCGGGCACGAGCGCGCAGCTCTTCGACGATGTCTTCGTCGAAACCTTCCACGGCCAGCAGTTCGCCGACCGGGACATACGCGATTTCCTCGACAGTGCCGAAGCCTTCGCTGACCAGGATGCCGGCGATTTCCTCGTCCACTTCCAGCTTGTCCATGAACAGCTGGCGGGCCGAAGCCTGCTCGGCCTCCGACTTGGCGGTGACCTGGTCCTGGGTCATCACGTTGAGCTGCCAGCCGGTCAGGCGGCTGGCCAAGCGCACGTTCTGGCCGCCCTTGCCGATCGCCTGGGCCAGGCGGTCTTCGGCAACGGCCAGGTCCATCGAGTGCTTGTCTTCATCGACGATGATCGACTGCACTTCGGCCGGCGCCATCGCGTTGATGACGAAGTTGGCCGGGTTGTCGTTCCACAGCACGATGTCCACGCGCTCGCCATTGAGCTCGTTGGACACGGCCTGCACGCGCGAACCGCGCATGCCGATGCAGGCACCGATCGGATCGGTGCGCTGGTCGTGGGCGAGCACGGCGATCTTGGCGCGGTCGCCCGGATCACGGGCGCAGGCCTTGATTTCCACCAGGCCCTGGCCGACTTCCGGCACTTCCAGCTTGAACAGCTCGATCATGAATTCCGGGGCGGCGCGGCTGATGAACAGCTGCGGGCCACGGGGTTCCGAACGGACTTCGGCCAGGTAGCCGCGCACGCGGTCACCGGCGCGCAGCACGTCGCGCGGAATGCCCTTGTCCTTCGGAATGAAGCCTTCGGCATTGCCACCGAGGTCGACATAGATGTTGCCGCGCTCGGCGCGCTTGACCACACCGGTGATCAGTTCGCCGACGCGATCCTTCCACGCATCCACGACCTGCTGGCGCTCGGCTTCGCGCACGCGCTGGACGATGACCTGCTTGGCGGCCTGGGCGGCGATGCGGCCGAAGTCCGGGTTCTCGATCTGCTCTTCGATGTAGTCGCCGACGTCCACGCCTTCGGCTTCGTCGACGGCGTCCATCAGGCGGATCTGGCGGTCCGGCGATTCCATGACCACGTCGTCGGCCACCACTTCCCAGCGGCGGAAGGTTTCGTAGCTGCCATCCTTGTGGTCGATGACCACGCGGGTCAGCACTTCCTCGTCGGGATAGCGCTTCTTCGCTGCCGAGGCCAGGGCGGCCTCGATGGCATCGAAGATCACTTCACGCGGCACGCCCTTCTCGTTGGCGACCGCGTCGACTACCAGCAACAGTTCCTTGCTCATTGGCTCACTCCGCGCGCGGCTTCTTTGCCGCCGGCTCGTTGGAAGAAGAATTCGTGTTCGGCTTCGGACGCTTCGGCGCCGGACCGGTCGGCTTGCTCGGGGCCAGCCCCAGCGCCACCCAGTCGGGCATGATCCGTGCCTTGTCGATGTTGTCGGCCGACACCACCACTTCGGTCTTGTCGACGATGAAGGTGATGGTGCCTGCGGCCTCGTCGGTTGCCTCGATACGGCCCTGCAGGCGACGACGGTTGTCCTGCGGCAGCTTCAGCGTGACCTTGGCCGATTCACCCTGGTGGCGAGCGAACTGCTCCAGGTTGAACAGCGGGCGATCCACGCCCGGCGAGGACACTTCCAGCGTGTAATTGCCGCTGATCGGGTCTTCGACGTCCAGCTGCGCCGACACTTCGCGGCTGACCCGCTCGCAGTCGTCGACATTGATGATGCGCTCGGGCTGTTCAGCCAGCGGCACGTCGATGTAAAGGCGCAGGGTCGCACCGCCGGGGGCCGGCAGATACTCAACGCCCAGCAGCTCCAGGCCCAGCGACACAACGGTCGGGGCGAGCAGATTCGCGATGTCGGTTGCCTTGTCGCTCACAGCCTGCCTTGATCTCTTGGTTGGGTGCCGGCTTTGGCCGGCGTGAAAACATGACGCCCCGGAAACGACAAAGGGCCCGCTGGGCCCCTTTTCCGGAAAGACTCCGGTGACTGGATTCCGGTTGCAACCTGCAGTGCCTGCCGGTTGCGGCCCTCCTTCCGGGTCCGGACTCCCGCCGGGAGGCCGCCTTCAGGGGTACTGCTAGGCCGCTGATGATAGCGGCTGCACCGCGCTGGTGCAAGGTGCGGACCTGGGGTCAGATCCCTTTCCCGCGGAAAAGGGATCTGACCCCGATCACGCAGAAACGACGCAGCCACCCAAAGAAAAACGCCTTCGAAGCAGGACTTCGAAGGCGATCTCTTTACTTGGTAGCGGGGGCAGGATTTGAACCTGCGACCTTCGGGTTATGAGCCCGACGAGCTGCCAGACTGCTCCACCCCGCATCAGAAGCGGAATTATGAGCGTTGGCTCCAAAAAATGCAAGCTTTCCCTCATTCATCAAACCGGTTGGCGCCGATCTGAAGCTGGTAGCGGGGGCAGGATTTGAACCTGCGACCTTCGGGTTATGAGCCCGACGAGCTGCCAGACTGCTCCACCCCGCACCGGAAGTGTTTGAACTGTTGCCCTGCTCTCTTTCGAGGAGGGCTACCGCAACGATGTTCTGGCTGAACCGCTGCAGTGACAACTCAGGCTGCGCATATTACACGAATCGCGCAGCTTTGTGTCAACTTTTATGCAAGATGCGCAAATGCCTGCTGGCACCAGACCATGATCGGGTTCCAGGCCAGGCCCAGCGCCAGCAGCGCCAGCGCGTTCACGCCCAGCACCAGGCCCAGCACGCGGTCGTTGCTGCGCGGCATGGCCTCGCCCACCGGCTCATCGAAGTACATGACCTTGATGACGCGCAGGTAGTAGAAGCAGCCGACCACTGCACACAGCACGCCGAGGATGGCCAGCCACAGCAGGCCCCCGTTGACGGCCGCGCCCAGCACCGCCAGCTTGGTCCAGAAGCCCAGGAACGGCGGAATGCCGGCCAGCGACGCCATGATGCACAGCACCAGGCCGGCCATCCACGGGTTGCGGGCATTGAGGCCCTTGAAGTCCTCGATGTTCTCGGCTTCGAAACCGGCACGCGACAGCGCGATGATCGCGCCGAAGGCGGCGGTGGACATGATGGCGTAGGCCAGTGCGTAGAACAGCGCGGCGGCATAGCCCTGCGCGCCACCACCGGCGATGCCCATCAGCAGGAAGCCGATGTGCGAGACGGTGGAGAACGCCAGCATGCGCTTGAGGTTGCTCTGCGCGATGGCCATCAGGTTGCCGATGACCAGCGAGACCGCGGCCAGGCCGGCGATCAGCAGCTGCAGTTCAGTCGACAGCGGACCCACGCCCATTTCCAGCAGGCGGTAGGCCATGCCGAAGGCGGCCAGCTTCGGCGCCGAGCTGATGAACAGCGCGATCGGTGCCGGGGCACCCTGGTACACGTCCGGCAGCCACATGTGGAACGGTGCGGCACCCAGCTTGAAGGCGACGCCGGCGATCATGAACACCGCACCGGTGATCAGCAGCACGCGCTCTTCCGAGTGCGGGATGGCGTCACGGATGACGTCCAGGTGCAGGCTGCCGGTGGAGCCGTAGATCAGCGACATGCCGTACAGCAGCAGGCCCGAGGCCAGCGAACCCAGCACGATGTACTTCATCGCCGCTTCCGAGGCCAGACCGTTCTCACGGTTGCTGGCAACCAGTGCGTAGGAGCACAGCGCCAGCAGTTCCAGGCCCAGGTAGACCATCAGCAGGCTGCCGGCCGAGACCAGAATCATCATGCCGGCGGTGCCGAACAGGATCAGCACCGGGATCTCGCCCTGGAACAGGTTGCGGTCACGCAGGTAGCGCCAGCCGTAGACCAGGGTCAGGCCGCTGAGCAGCACGATCCCGGTCTTCATCACGTCCGCGGCGGTATCGCGCACGAACATGCCATGGAAGACCTCGCCCTGCCCGCCCACGCCGGTGGCCAGCATGAACAGCACCACGGCCAGCGCAGCGAGCGAGAACAGGTGGGTGAAGATCTTGTTCCGGTTGCTGACGAACAGGTCGAGGATCATCAGGGCGAAGGCGCTGCCGATCAGCACCAGCTCGGGAGCGAGCGGTGGCAGGTCAGCGGCGGTCAATGGCAGCAGCGGCGAGGTGGTCATCATCAAATCCTGGAATTACAGCAGCTTGCTGGATGCGATCTGCATCGCCAGCTTCGCGATCGAGGGCTCCATCAGGTCGGTCAGCGGCTTGGGGTAGATGCCCAGGGCCAGCACGCCGATGGCGAACACGCCCAGCACCAGCCATTCGCGGCCGTTGATGTCCTTCAGTTCGGCCACGTGGCTATTGGCCACTTCGCCGAAGAAGATGCGCTTGTACAGCCACAGGGTGTAGGCGGCGCCGATGATCAGGGTGGTGGCCGCGCCCAGTGCGATCCACGGATTACGCTGGAAGGCCGACAGGATGACCATGAACTCGCCGACGAAACCGCTGGTGCCCGGCAGGCCCGCATTGGCCATGAAGAACAGCATGGCGAAGGTGGCGAACCACGGCATCACATTGACCACGCCGCCGTAATCGGCGATGCGGCGGCTGTGCATGCGGTCGTACAGCACGCCGACACAGGAGAACATCGCACCGGACACGAAGCCGTGCGAGATCATCTGCACCATGGCGCCCTGCAGGCCCAGGCGGGCAGCATCGGCGTTGCCGGCTTCACGCACCAGCCACAGGGCGATGAAGGTGCCCAGGGTGACGAAGCCCATGTGCGCGATCGACGAATAGGCGATCAGCTTCTTCATGTCGTCCTGCACCAGGGCGACCAGGCCGACGTAGATCACCGCGATCAGCGACAGCGCGATCACCAGCCAGGCCCATTCCTGCGACGCGTCCGGGACGATCGGCAGGTTGAAGCGCAGGAAGCCGTAGCCACCGATCTTCAGGGCGATGGCGGCCAGGATCACCGAACCGGCGGTCGGCGCTTCCACGTGGGCGTCCGGCAGCCAGGTGTGGACCGGGAACATCGGCACCTTGACCGCGAAGGCGATCAGGAAGGCGAAGAAGATCCAGGTCTGTTCTTTGGCCGACAGCGGCAGCGCGTACAGGTCGGCCAGCTGGAAGCTGCCGCCCTTCATGTACAGGTAGATCAGCGCCACCAGCATCAGCACCGAGCCGAGGAAGGTGTACAGGAAGAACTTCAGTGCTGCGTAGATGCGGCGCGGGCCACCCCAGACACCGATGATCAGGAACATCGGGATCAGCATGGCTTCGAAGAACACGTAGAACAGCATCGCGTCCGTCGCGGCGAAGATGCCGACGGTGACGCCTTCCAGGATCAGGAAGGCCGCCACGTACTGGTTGACGCGCTTGTCGATGGCGCTCCAGGCGCCGATCAGGGCAAGCACGCTGACCAGGGTGGTCAGCAGGATCAGCGCCACGGCAATGCCGTCCACGCCCAGGTTGTAGCCGATCTTGTACGCCGGGATCCAGGCATGGGTCTCGACGAACTGCAGGCCGTCGATGCCCGCGTTGTAGCCGCTCAGCAGCGAGAGGCTTGCAACGAAGGTGAGCACCGCGACGCCCAGCGACGCCCAGCGGGCAGTCTGTGCATCACGGATCGCAAGGATCAGGGCGCCACCGATGATCGGCAGCCAGATGAGGACACTGAGTAGAGGCCAGTTCGACACGTCTTCTTATTCCGTACAGGTCATCAACGCAGGTAATGCATCAGCACGCCCAGCAGGGCAATCAGGCCGATGATCATCGCGAAGGCGTAGTGATAGAGGAAACCGGATTGGGTACGACGCAGCACGCCGGCTGCAACGTCCACAACACGTGCCGAGAGATTGACCACACCGTCGACGATGTTGCTGTCGATCCAGCGCGAGACCTTGCCCAGCTTGACGCTGCCACCGGCAAAGCCATCGATCCACAGCTTGTCGAAGCCGTACTTGTTTTCCAGCACCGAAACGATCGGGGCGAAGGTCTTGCGTGCCTTGCCCGACAGGTCCGGCTTCCACAGGTAGAACAGCGCAGCCAGCAGGAAGCCCGCCAGGGTCAGCCAGAACGGCGGCAGCATCATGCCGTGCAGCGCGAACGCGACCGGGCCATGGAACTCTTCACCCAGGAACGCGACGGTGTTCTTGGCCGGATCGTAGAAGTCGACGATGCCGGTGAAGAACGTCTGTGCCTGGCCCTTGATCGCCTCGTGCGCATGGTTGCCGGCCCAGTCGGTGCCGTGCAGCATCGGACCGATGCTGAAGAAACCGATGGCGATCGACGGGATGGCCAGCAGGATCAGCGGCAGGGTCACCACCCACGGGGTTTCATGCGGCTCATGCGGACCGTGGCCATGGCCGTGGTCGTCATGGGCATCGCCATGGTGGGCATCGGCGGCGTGGTGATCGTCATGGCCGTGGCCATGATCGTCGTGCGCGTCGCGGAAACGCTCCTTGCCGTGGAAGGTCATGAACAGCAGGCGGAAGCTGTAGAAGCTGGTAACCAGCACGCCACCCAGCACCGCCCAGTAGCCATAGGTGGCCACCCAGCTGTTCTGCATGTGGGCGTGGATCTCGGCCGCCTCGATGATCGTGTCCTTCGAGTAGAAGCCGGAGAAGAACGGCGTACCAACCAGGGCCAGCGTACCGATCCACATGGTGATGAAGGTGATCGGCATGTACTTGCGCAGGCCGCCCATCTTGCGCATGTCCTGCTCGTGGTGCATCGCGATGATGACCGAGCCGGCGCCCAGGAACAGCAGGGCCTTGAAGAAGGCGTGGGTCATCAGGTGGAACACGGCGGCCGAGTAGGCCGACACGCCCAGGGCGACGGTCATGTAGCCCAGCTGCGACAGCGTGGAGTACGCGACGACGCGCTTGATGTCGTTCTGCACGATGCCGATCAGGCCGGTGAAGAACGCGGTGGTGGCACCGATGAACAGCACGAAGTTCAGCGCCGTCTGCGACAGCTCGAACAGCGGCGACATGCGGGTGACCATGAAGATACCGGCGGTCACCATCGTCGCGGCGTGGATCAGTGCCGAGATCGGGGTCGGGCCTTCCATCGAGTCCGGCAGCCACACGTGCAGCGGGACCTGGGCCGACTTGCCCATGGCGCCGATGAACAGGCAGATGCAGATGACGGTGGCGATCGACCAGATCACCGGCTCGTTCAGCAGCTGCATGCCCAGGATCGTGCCGTCCCAGATCTGCAGCTGGGCGCGCGGGTCAGCCAGCATGCCGGCCTGCGAGAACACCTGCGAGTAGTCCAGGGTGCCGAACACCCACAGCACGCCGGCGATGCCCAGCAGGAAGCCGAAGTCACCGACACGGTTGACCAGGAACGCCTTCATGTTGGCGAAGATCGCGGTCGGGCGCTTGAACCAGAAGCCGATCAGCAGGTACGACACCAGGCCCACCGCTTCCCAGCCGAAGAACAGCTGCAGGAAGTTGTTGCTCATCACCAGGGTGAGCATCGAGAAGGTGAACAGCGAGATGTAGCTGAAGAACCGCTGGTAGCCCGGGTCGTCCTGCATGTAGCCGATCGTGTAGATGTGGACCAGCAGCGACACGAAGGTCACCACCACCATCATCATCGCGGTCAGCTTGTCGACCATGAAGCCGACGTGCGCCGAATACTGGCCGACTTCGAAGAACGTGTAGATGTTCTGGTTGAACGGCTGCGCGCCGCCCCACATCAGCTGGTAGAACGTGTACATCGACAGGCCGCAGGCTACCGCGACGCCGAGGATGGTGATGGTCTGCGCGCCGAAGCGCTTGACCTGGCGACCGAACAGGCCGGCGATGATGCTGCCGAACAGCGGTGCAAGCACCACTGCGATCAACAGACTCTTGGAGAGAGTGATTTCCATCTGTGGATCAGCCCTTCAACGAATCGACTTCGCCGACATTGATCGTGCGGCGGGTACGGAACAGGGTCACCAGGATCGCCAGGCCGATGGCGGCTTCCGCGGCGGCGACGGTCAGGATGAAGAACACGAACAGCTGGCCGGACGGATCGCCCAGCTGACGCGAGAAGCCGACGAAGTTGATGTTCACCGACAGCAGCATCAGCTCGATCGACATCAGCAGGACGATGACGTTCTTCCGGTTGAGGAAGATGCCGGCCAGGCTGATGGCGAACAGCACCGCGCCAAGCGCAAGCATGTGGCCAAGGGTAATCACGGCTGGGTCTCCTCGCCGGTGGCCGGCTTGCTGTTGCTGTGCACGACCGGTGCTTCGGCGCCCATCTTGACCATGCGCAGGCGCTGGCCGGCCTTGACCATGGTCTGCTCACCCGGGTTCTGGCTCTTCACGCCGGTACGGCGACGCAGGGTCAGCATCACGGCGGCGACCACGGCCACGGTCAGGATGACGGCGGCGAACTCGAACGGCAGCAGGTATTCGGTGAACAGCGTGCGCGCCAGCCAGGTGACGTTGGAGCTGTCGGCAGCGACCGCAGCGGCGTTGTCGGCCGGGAACGGAGTGACCGCCCTGCCCTTCACGCCGATCAGGATCAGCATCTGCACCAGCATCGCCACTGCCACGATCAGGCCGACCGGCAGGTAGCGCACCCAGCCCTCACGCATCTTGGTGGGATCGATGTCCAGCATCATCACCACGAACAGGAACAGCACCATCACCGCGCCGACGTAGACCAGCACCAGCGCCACGCCGAGGAACTCGGCGCCCACCAGCAGCCACACGCAGGCAATGGAGAAGAAGGTCAGCACCAGGCACAGCACTGCATGCACCGGGTTGCGCACGCTGATCACCGCACCGGCCGAAACCGTTGCCGCGATGGCGAACACCCAGAAAGCGATATTTACCCAATCCATCTCTCGACCTCAGCGGTAAGCGGCATCGGCGGCACGACGCTCGGCGATCTCGTTTTCGAGACGATCGCCAAGGGCCAGCAGCTGCGGCTTGGTAACGATGTTTTCGCCACGGTTCTCGAAGTGGTACTCGAGGATGTGGGTTTCGACGATCGAGTCCACCGGGCAGCTTTCTTCGCAGAAGCCGCAGAAGATGCACTTGAACAGGTCGATGTCGTAGCGGGTGGTGCGGCGGGTGCCGTCCTCGCGCTTGGCCGAGTCGATGGTGATGGCCAGGGCCGGGCACACCGCTTCGCACAGCTTGCAGGCAATGCAGCGCTCTTCGCCGTTGGGGTAACGGCGCAGCGCGTGCAGGCCACGGAAGCGCGGCGACTGCGGGAACTTCTCCATCGGGTACATCATCGTGTACTTCGGCTTGAAGCTGTACTTCAGCGTCAGCCAGAGGCCCGCCAACAGTTCGAGCAGCAGCAGGCTCTTGAAGTAATGGGTAATCCTGTTCATCACTTTAGACGCCCTTTTGAATCACGCCGAAGAACACCATGACGGCGGTAACCGCGATCCACAGAATGGCCAGCGGGATGAAGACCTTCCAGCCCAGGCGCATGATCTGGTCGTAGCGGAAGCGCGGGAAGCTGGCACGGAACCAGATGTAGGCACTGGCGAAGAAGAACACCTTGACGAACAGCCACGGTGCACCGCCCTTCCAGATCCAGTCGACCAGCGGCGAGACATCGCCGAAGTTGACCCAGCCCTGGACCGGGCTCAGCCAGCCGCCGAGGAAGAAGATCGAGATCAGGAAGCTGATCAGGATCATGTTCGCGTATTCGGCCAGGAAGAACAGCGCGAAGGCACCGCCGGAGTATTCGACCATGTGGCCGGCGACGATTTCCGATTCGCCTTCCACCACGTCGAACGGCGCGCGGTTGGTTTCAGCCACGCCCGACACCCAGTAGATGACGAACAGCGGGAACAGCGGCAGCAGGAACCAGTCGAAGAAGCCGGAGCTGCCGGCCTGCGCCATCACGATATTGCTCAGGTTCAGGCTGCCAGCGGCGATCATCACGCCGACCAGGGCGAAGCCCATGGCGATTTCGTAGCTGATCATCTGCGCCGAGGCGCGCATGGCACCCAGGAACGCGTACTTCGAGTTGGACGCCCAACCGGCCAGGATGATGCCGTAGATGCCCAGCGAGGTCATCGCCAGCAGGTACAGCAGGCCGGCGTTGGCATTGGACAGCACGATCTGCGAATCGAAGGGGACCACCGACCAGGCCGCGAAGGCCGGGGCCAGGGTGATCAGCGGTGCCAGCAGGTAGATCGCCTTGTTGGCGCTGCTCGGCTGGACCACTTCCTTGAACAGCAGCTTGAAGACGTCGGCGAAGGCCTGGAAGATGCCCATGCCCACGTACATCGGGCCGTGGCGGACGTGCATCCAGCCGATCAGCTTGCGTTCCCAGACCACGTAGAAGGCCACCGAGATGATCACCGGAACGGTGATCACCAGGATCTTCAGGATGATCCAGATCAGCGCGCCGATGTCACCGAGGCCAAGCAGCCACTGGTGCAGCGGGTCGACCGCGTTCAACAGCAATTCGTTCATGCAGCCACCACCGTTACGCGAGCGGCACCCAGCGGCGCGGTCGCGCCGTGGCCCGATTCAATCCAGACCGAACCCGCAGCGACGCGGGCGTCGACCACCACCGGCAGGGTGGCCTTGCCGGCATCGGTGCCGACCTTGGCCATCTGCCCTTCCTGCAGCTGCAGGCGAGCGGCATCTTCAGCGTTCAGCACGATGCGCGGGGCGTTGTTGAGCGGATGCGACTGCAGCGCCGGGGCGCGACGGACCACCGCATCGGTGCGGTAGATCGCGGCGGTCGAAGCCACTTCCAGGCCTTCGCCGGCAATCACCGGCTGCGCCGAAGCGGCAACGGTGACCGACACCGGGGCCAGGCTGGCACGCAGGCCGGCCAGGTCGGTGAAGTCGAAACCGGCCAGCGCCATGTCGCCGCCCAGTGCGCGCAGCACACGCCAGCCTTCACGGGCCTCGCCCGGCAGCTTGCCGCCGGCACGGGCCGACTGCTCGCGACCATCGAGATTGGTCAGGGTGGCGTCGATTTCCGGCAGCGCACCGATCGGCAGGATCACGTCGGCGACGTCGCGGGTCGAGGCACAGGCGAACTGGCTGAAGGCCACCACCTGGGCACCGGCCAGCGCCTTGCGCGCGGCAGGTGCATCGGCGAAATCCAGGCCCGGCTCCAGGCCGTACACCACGTAGGCCTGGCGCGGCTGCGCCAGCATCGCGGCGACGTCCTTGCCGGCCGGCAGCACGCCGGCGCGGGTCAGGCCCACGGCGTTGGCGCCCTGCGGGATGCGGCACAGCTTGGCACCGGTGGCGGCGGCGAAGTCACGCGCGGCGGCGCGGATGGCGGCAGCCTGCGGGTGGTTTTCGGCGATGCCACCAACGATCAGCACGGTGTTGTTGCCGCCCTGCACGGCCGAACGCAGCTCGGCGTTGGCCAGCGCGTCGACGAACTTCGACGGTGCAACGATCTGCTTGCCGGCAATGCTGAAGGCGAAGTCGAAGTCCACCGGATTGACGACGTGGATCTTCGCGCCCTTGGTGGTCTGCGCCTTGCGCAGGCGGGCGTGCAGCAGCGGCAGTTCGTGGCGGATGTTGCTGCCCAGAACGACGATGCGGTCGGCGCCTTCGATTTCGGCCAGCGGCAGGCCGAACACTTCGGCGGTTGCGGCGTCGGAGAAATCACGGTTGTTGATGCGGTGGTCGATGTTGCTCGAGCCCAGGCCCTTGGCCAGGCGGGCCAGCAGCGCGCCTTCCTCGTTCGAGGTGGACGGATGCACCAGCACGCCCAGGTTGTCGCCCTGGTTGGCCTTGAGGATCTCGGCGGCCGCGGCCAGGCCTTCGGCCCAGCTCACTTCCTTCCACTCACCATTGACCTTGCGCAGCGGCTTGACCGCACGGTCTTCGCTGTACAGGCCCTGGTGCGAGTAGCGGTCACGGTCGGACAGCCAGCACTCGTTCACCGCTTCGTTGTCGCGCGGCACGGTGCGCAGCACTTCGCCGCGACGCACGTGCAGGAACAGGTTCGAACCCATCGCGTCGTGGTAGCCCAGGGACTCGCGCGCGGTCAGTTCCCACGGGCGGGCGCGGAACTGGAACACCTTGTTGGTCAGTGCGCCGACCGGGCAGACGTCGACGACGTTGCCGGACAGTTCGGTGGTCAGCGGCTTGCCGTCGAAGGTACCGATCTGCAGGTTCTCACCGCGGTACATGCCACCCAGTTCGTAGGTACCGGCGACGTCGGCGGTGAAGCGGACGCAGCGGGTGCACTGGATGCAGCGGGTCATCTCGGTGGCGACCAGCGGGCCCATGTCCTCGTCCGGCACCACGCGCTTGCGCTCGTTGAAGCGGCTGACCGATCGGCCATAGCCCAGCGACACGTCCTGCAGCTCGCACTCGCCGCCCTGATCGCAGATCGGGCAGTCAAGGGGGTGGTTGATGAGCAGGAACTCCATCACCGAGCGCTGGAACTTCAGTGCCTTCTCGCTGCGGGTGGCGACCTTCATGCCATCCATCACCGGAGTGGCGCAGGCCGGCGCCGGCTTCGGCGACTTTTCCACGTCCACCAGGCACATGCGGCAGTTGGCGGCGATCGGCAGCTTCTCGTGGTAGCAGAAGCGCGGAATCGAAATGCCGGCCTTGTCGGCCGCCTGGATGATCATCGAACCCTTGGGCACGACCAGGGACTTGCCATCGATTTCGATGGTCACGTGATCCGGTGGCACGTTCGGGTTTACGGGTTGCGCGCTCATGCGGCGGCTGCCTCCACCTTCTTGCCGTCAACCATCGAATGACCGTTGACGATGTAGTACTCGAATTCGTCCCAGAACTGGCGCAGGAAGCCCTGGATGGGCCATGCAGCCGCTTCACCGAACGCACAGATGGTGTGGCCTTCGATCTGGCCGGCCACCGCCTTCAGCTGGTGCAGGTCTTCCATCGTGGCCTTGCCGGCGACGATGCGCTCCAGCACGCGGTGCATCCAGCCGGTGCCTTCACGGCACGGGGTGCACTGGCCGCAGGATTCCTTGTGGAAGAACTGGCTGATGCGGCAGGCGAACTTGACGCAGCAGACGCTGTCGTCGAGCACCACGATCGCACCAGAACCCAGGCCGGAGCCCAGTGCGCGGATGGTGTCGTAGTCCATCGGCAAGTCCTTCAGCTCGGCCGCGGTCAGCACCGGCATCGACACGCCGCCCGGGATCGCACCCTTCAGCGTGCGGCCCGGACGCAGGCCACCGGCCATTTCCAGCAGGTCGTGGAATTTGGTGCCGAGCGGCACTTCGAAGTTGCCGCCATTCTGCACGCAGCCGGACACCGAGAAGCACTTCGGACCGCCGTTGGCGGTCAGGCTCAGGCCCTTGAACCACTCCGGACCGTTGCGGATGATCGCCGGCACCGAGCCATAGGTTTCGGTGTTGTTGATCGTCGACGGCATGCCGTACAGGCCGAAATTGGCCGGGAACGGCGGCTTGTAGCGCGGCTGGCCCTTCTTGCCCTCCAGCGATTCCATCAGCGCGGTTTCTTCGCCGCAGATGTACGCGCCGGCGCCCAGCGCGCCGTAGATGTCGATGTCCACGCCGCTGCCGAGGATGTTCTTGCCCAGCCAGCCGTTCGCATAGGCGTCGGCCAGGGCCTGCTCGAAGTGCTCGAACGGCTCGTGGTGGAACTCACCGCGCAGGTAGTTGTAACCCACGGTCGAACCGGTGGCGTAGCAGGCGATCGCCATGCCTTCCACCACCGAATGCGGGTTGTAGCGCAGGATGTCGCGGTCCTTGCAGGTGCCCGGCTCGGATTCGTCCGAGTTGCAGAGGATGTACTTCTGCATGTTGCCCTTGGGCATGAAGGACCACTTCAGGCCGGTCGGGAAGCCTGCGCCACCGCGGCCGCGCAGGCCCGAGGCCTTGACCATCTCGATGACCTGCTCCGGCGGGATCTTCTCTTCGAGGATCTTGCGCAGGGCGGCGTAGCCACCGGTCTTCAGGTAGCTTTCGTACGACCACGGGGTGTCGTAATGCAGGGTGGTATAGACCACCTGGTGCGGCAGCGGCGCGGGGCCGACCGGACCCTTGGATTCGTGGTGATGTGCCATGCCCTTACTCCAGCCCGTCCAGCAGCTCGTCGACCTTTTCCAGGGTCAGACGCTCATGGTAGTGACCGTTGATGACCATCATCGGCGCGCCGCCGCAGCCAGCCAGGCACTCTTCCTCGCGCTTGAGGTAGACGCGGCCGTCCGGGGTCGATTCACCGTGCTTGATGCCCAGCTTCTTCTCGCAATGGCGCACGATGTCCTCGGCGCCATTGAGCCAGCAGCTGATGTTGGTGCAGATGGCCACGTTGTTGCGGCCCACCTTCTCGGTCTCGAACATCGAGTAGAAGCTGGCGACCTCGTAGGCCCACACCGGCGGCAGATCAAGGTACTTGGCCACGCCGGCGATCAGCTCGTCGGTCAGCCAGCCCTGGTTCTGCTCCTGGGCCGCATGCAGGCCCTGCAGCACGGCAGAGCGCTTGCGGTCCGGCGGGAACTTGGACAGCCAGTGATCGATGTGAGCGCGGGTCTTGTCGCTCAGCACCACCATCGGGTCGACGTCGCGCGCCGCCTCGAAATTACCTGTCGCCTTCATCGGCCGACCTCAGCGAAATGCATAACGTGAAATTCCAGAAACTGCGGCGCCGGCTTGCGCCGGCTGCCTGCAGCGGGCGTTGGCGTGGCGGACGGCATTACCGGTCAACCTCGCCGAACACCAGGTCGTAGGTACCGATCATCGCCACCACGTCGGCCAGCATGTGGCCGCGCACGATCGAATCGATCGAGGACAGGTGGGCGAAGCCCGGCGCACGCAGGTGCACGCGGAACGGCTTGTTGGCGCCATCGGAGACCAGATAGCAGCCGAATTCGCCCTTCGGGGCTTCCACCGCCGAGTAGGTCTCGCCGGCCGGCACGCAGTAGCCTTCGCTGAACAGCTTGAAGTGGTGGATCAGCGCTTCCATGTCGTCCTTCATGTCCTCGCGCCTGGGCGGAGCGACCTTGAAGTTCTTCACCATCACCGGGCCCGGGTTGGCCTTCAGCCACGCCACGCACTGCTTGATGATGCGGTTGGACTCGCGCATTTCGGCAACGCGGACCAGGTAGCGGTCGTAGCAGTCGCCTTCCTTGCCCAGCGGGATGTCGAAATCGACGGCATCGTACTTGGCGTACGGGCGCTTCTTGCGCAGGTCCCAGGCCACGCCCGAGCCACGCAGCATCACGCCGGTCATGCCCCACTGGTGCGCCAGTTCCGGCGTCACCACGCCGATGCCGACGGTACGCTGCTTCCAGATACGGTTGTCGGTCAGCAGGGTTTCGTATTCGTCGATGCGCTTGGGGAACTCGACGGTGAAGTTCTCCAGGAAGTCCAGCAGCGAGCCCTCGCGCGAAGCATTGAGCTGCTTCAGCGCCTTGCCCTTGTGCCAGCGCGACTCCTTGTACTTCGGCATGTGGTCCGGCAGGTCGCGGTAGACACCGCCCGGACGGTAGTACGCCGCGTGCATGCGTGCGCCGGAGACTGCTTCATAGCAATCCATCAGCTCTTCGCGCTCGCGGAAGGCGTACAGCATCACCGCCATCGCACCCAGGTCGAGCGCGTTGGAGCCCAGCCACATCAGGTGGTTGAGGATGCGGGTGATCTCGTCGTACATGGTGCGGATGTACTGCGCACGCTCCGGCGCCTCGATGCCCATCAGGGTCTCGATCGCGCGCACGTAGGCGTGCTCGTTGCACATCATCGACACGTAATCCAGTCGATCCATGTAACCGATCGACTGGTTGAACGGCTTGGACTCGGCCAGCTTTTCGGTACCACGGTGCAGCAGACCCACGTGCGGGTCGGCGCGCATGATGGTTTCACCGTCCATTTCCAGGATCAGGCGCAGCACACCGTGAGCGGCCGGATGCTGCGGGCCGAAGTTCATGGTGTAGTTGCGGATTTCCTGCCGGCTTTCGGCGGCGTTGCTGGCGAATGCTTCGCCGGCCTGGTGTACGTGGCTCACTTCACTGCCTCCTGCGCGCGCTCACCTTCTGCGGTCTGCAGACGGGCGTCGTCGCGGATCACGCGCGGCACGCCGACACGCGGCTCCACCGAGGTGACCGGTTCGTAGATCACGCGCTTCTTTTCTTCGTCGTAGCGGACTTCGACATTGCCGATCAGCGGGAAGTCCTTGCGGAACGGATGGCCGACGAAACCGTAGTCGGTCAGGATCCGGCGCAGGTCCGGGTGGCCTTCGAAGATCACGCCGTACAGGTCGAACGCTTCGCGCTCGAACCAGTTCAGGCCCGGCCAGATGCCGGTCAGCGAGGACACCACCGGCAGTGCTTCGTCAGGGGCGAAGCAGCGCAGGTGCATCATCAGGTTGTGCTGGTACGAGCGCAGCTGGGCGACCACGGCGAAACGCTGGGTCGGCATGTGCTGCGGGCGGGCACCGTCGGCACCGTTTTCCTCGGTGGGGAACTCACCCCACGCGAAACGGCCCTGGGCCTTGCCTTCGACGCCACGGCTGAAGCCCTGCGAGGACACGTCGGCGGTGTCCCATTCGTCGGAGCCATAACCCAGGTAATCGACGCCGCAGAGATCCACGGCCTGCTCGAAACCAAACTCGTCACGCAGCGCCAGGGCGGTGGCGTGCCACTCGGCGGCAGGCACTTCCAGCGTCACTTCGCCGCGGGGTTCGACCACGATGACCTTCGCACCAGCGAAACGTGCGGAGAGTCGGTCGATGAAGGATGCTTGCTCTGCCATGGGGGCTTGGCGCGCTCTTGTCAGGTGAAGGGGTCAGCGGGCGATGGTCTGTGTACGCCAGATCTTCTTCTGCAGCTGCAGGATCCCGTACACCAGCGCCTCGGCGGTCGGCGGGCAACCCGGGACGTAGACGTCCACCGGCACCACGCGATCACAGCCGCGCACGACAGAATAGGAGTAGTGGTAATAGCCGCCACCATTGGCGCAGCTACCCATCGAGATGACCCACTTCGGGTCCGGCATCTGGTCGTAGACCTTGCGCAGCGCCGGGGCCATCTTGTTGACCAGGGTACCGGCCACGATCATCACGTCGGACTGGCGCGGCGACGGGCGGAACACCACGCCGTAGCGGTCAAGGTCCAGGCGCGCGGCGCCGGCGTGCATCATCTCGACCGCGCAGCAGGCCAGACCAAAGGTCATCGGCCACATCGAGCCGGTGCGCGCCCAGTTCAGCAGTGCATCGACGCTGGTGGTGACGAAGCCCTTTTCCAGCAGCGGGTTGTCGCCTTCCGGCCGCAGGATGTCATCAACCCGGCCTTCCGGCGTGGGGTTGTTCATGAGGCCATCGAGAGTCTGAATCACTCCCATTCCAGCGCTCCCTTCTTCCAGACGTAAATGAAACCGAGGAACAGCATGCCGACGAACAGGCCCATGGTGACGAGCGAACGCGCGCCCAGCTCCATGAAGACCTGGGTCCACGGCACGATGAAGATGATTTCCAGGTCGAAGACGATGAACTGGATCGCGATCAGGTAGTAGCGCACGTCGAACTTCATGCGCGCGTCTTCGAAGGCCTCGAAGCCGCACTCGTACGGCGACAGCTTTTCCAGATCGGGGCGGCGGGGACCGAGGAATCGACCAACCAGCATCAGCGTAATGCCGATACCGGTGGCAACGATCAGAAACAGCAGAGACGGCAAATATTCGGCCAGCACAGCGATTCTCTCTTGCCTCTGCCGCTGCGCCTGCAGGCGCTTTGGCATGGGGGAGTGGACGGGAATCTACCTGGCGCCTTGCGCGCCAGGCGAACCCGCTTTACTTACAAATGGTGCCCAAGAGGGGACTCGAACCCCTACGACCTAAGTCGCTACCACCTCAAGGTAGTGCGTCTACCAATTCCGCCACCTGGGCAAACGATCACATCAGACTATCTTCCCGATGCGCCGCGTATTGTAACCGGCTTCAGTGTTTCTGGGAGCCTTCCGAAGGCTTTTCTTCACCAGAAACCGAAGATTCCGCCTGAGCCGGCACATTCGCGGCCGGAACCGGGGCGGCCGGGACCGCATCAGCCTTCGGAACGGCCGGCAATTCGCCTGCCGGAGCCGCCGGAGCGACCGCCGCCGGGGCGGACATCAAGCCCAGATCCTGGTCGGCCGCCGGACGACTGCCATGACCGGCATACCAGGCCATGAAGAGGCTGATGCCGAAGAACACGACGGCCAGCCACTTGGTCGACTTGGACAGGAAGTTCGAGGCGCCACGCGCACCGAACACCGTACCCGAGGCGCCGGCACCAAAGCCCGAACCCGCCGCCGCACCCGAGCCACGCTGCATCAGGATCAGCGCGATCATGGCCACAGCGACCAGCACGTAGACGACATTGAGGATCAACATCAGCATTGGAAACCGCCCTCGGACAATACTTCTAGGATTAGTTCGCGGCCGCCGCCCTTGCGATGGCCAGGAAGTCCGCAGCCACCAGGGAGGCGCCGCCGACCAGCCCACCATCGACATCCGGCTGCGCGAACAGTTCCCCGGCATTGTCGGGCTTCACGCTACCGCCGTAAACAATGGGCAGTGAATCAGCGATTCTAGCATCGATACGCGCGACTTCGCCACGGATGAACGCGTGCACCTGCTGTGCCTGCTCCTTGGTGGCGGTACGGCCGGTACCGATGGCCCAGACCGGCTCATAGGCGACCACAGCCTGGGCGAAACCGGCCGCGCCAACCAGCTCCAGCACCGGTGCCAGCTGGCTGGCGATGACCGCTTCGGTCTGCCCGGCCTCGCGCTGTTCCAGGGTCTCGCCCACGCACAGCACCGGCACCAGGCCGGCGTGCTGGGCGGCGGCGAACTTGCGCGCGACCAGCTCGCTGCTCTCGTGGTGGTACTGGCGGCGCTCGGAATGGCCGACCAGGCCATAGCGGGCCCCGACCTCGACCAGCATGGCCGCGCAGACCTCGCCGGTGTAGGCGCCCTTCTCGTTGCTGCTCACGTCCTGCGCGCCAAAGGCCAGGCCGGTCTCGCCGAAGTCCTCGACCAGCTCGCCCAGGTACGGCAGCGGCGGCAGGATCACCACGTCCACCCCCTCCAGCGGCAGCCCGGCAGCCACCTGCCCCAGCAGTTCATTGGCGAATTGACGGCTGCCATGCAGCTTCCAGTTTCCGGCGACGATCTTGCGGCGCATGAGCGGGTGGCTCCTGTGTGAAGTCAGCCGGTCATGATACCCGCTGCGGCAAAAATCCGTTTCCTTGTAAGCGGTTACATGGATTTTCAGCCAACGGCGCAGCCCCTCGTGGCGGGGGGCGGGTTGGTCGCGTATCACCGGTTGGATTGGTGAGATTGGCCGGGCGGGTGAGGATGCCGGGGGACGCCGTAAACCCGTCCGTGGGGGCTTGGCCGCGGCATCCATGCCGCGGACACCCCCGTCATCCCCACCCGCCCGGCCTTTGACACATTCCGGCGGTTCCGCCCGCCACGGAAAGAAAAAAGAAGAGCAGGAGCAAAGGCAAAAGCTGCATTCCGGGTTGCTGCCGGCTGGACCAACCCCTACCCCACTTCGATCCGACAGATCTCATCCACGCAAGGCGTGGATCTACCGTGTCGACCAAGGTCGACACCCACCAACCGTCACCGGGAAACTGTCGAAGGCGGGGAGGTGTGGGTTGGCAGGACCGTTGGCGCCATGGATGGCGCCATCGAGCCCCCCCCCCCCCCCGGGGGGAGGGCGCTTTGCTTGCGAAGCACTGCTTCGCAAGCGCCCGAACGCACAGCCGCCAGCGGCTGGGCCGGTCTGGGGATTCACGGCGTGTCCTGCCAACCCACACCGCCCCGCCCAACACGCAGAAACCCAGAGCCGCTTTGGCTTTGGACTTGCCGGCCAGCGGCCGGCACTACGGCGGGTGCAGGGTGCAACCCTGCAAAGACAAAGGCCGCCTTTCGGCGGCCTCACTTTTCTTTACTTCAGCTTGATCTCGCGCAGGCGCTCCTCGAGGAAGCCGTGGGCGGTGATCGGCTCCGGGTACCGGCTCGGGTTCTCCGGGGTGATGCACGAGGGCAGCACGTCGATCAGGAAATCCGGGTTCGGGTGCAGGAAGAACGGCACCGAGTAGCGCGGCTGGCGGGCCAGCTCGCCCGGGGGGTTGACCACGCGATGGATCGTCGACGGGTACACATGGTTGGTCAGGCGCTGCAGCATGTCGCCGATGTTGACCACGATGGTGTCCGCGTCCGAGGTGAACGGCACCCACTCGCCTTCATGCGACTGCACCTCCAGGCCCGCGGCGCTGGCGCCGACCAGCAGGGTGATGAAGTTGATGTCGCCATGCGCGCCGGCACGCACGTTCGGGATGTCGTCGGTGGTGATCGGCGGGTAGTGGATCGGGCGCAGGATCGAGTTGCCGAAGTTGGTCTTGTCGGCGAAGAAGTCTTCCGGCAGGCCTATGTGCAGGGCCAGCGCGGACAGCACGCGCGAACCCAGGTTGTCCAGCGCCTGGTAAAGGCCGTAGCCGCGCTCACGGAAGCCCTCGACCTCGGTCGGCCACAGGTTCGGTGCCATCACGTCGCGGTACTTGGAGTCGTCGGCGATTTCACGACCGATGTGCCAGAACTCCTTCAGGTCGAAGTGCTTGGAGCCCTTGGCGGTTTCCACGCCGAACGGGGTATAGCCGCGGGCGCCGCCGCTGCCGGCCACGTGGTACTTGCGCTTGACCTCTTCCGGCAGGGCGAAGAAGGCCTTGAAGGCATCGTAGGCCGCGTCGATGTCGGCCTGCGGAATGCCGTGGTTGCGGATGCCCGCGAATCCCCATTGGCGGTAGGCCGCGCCCAGCTCGGCCACGAAGGCCTCGCGGTCGCTGTCGAAACGGGTGATGTCGAGGGTGGGGATCTGGCTCACAGCAATTCCTGGCTTGTCATTGGGTCTGGAGGGCCTGCGCATTCATGGCCCGCCTGAACATTGTGACAGATCACCCGGCGGACGCCACTCGATACGAAGAAACAAACCGATACAATGCGCAACCCGCGCGCGGATTAACGATTCCGTCACAACCGGGACTCCTGCCCCTGTATCACCTGCCGCCTCCGTCCTTCATGCACCCTGCTGCTCCTTCCGCCAACACCTCCCCGCCCTCCGGCCCGGCACATCATTGGCGCCGACTGGCTTGGTGGTCGCTGTTCGTCGCCGGCAATGCGCTGCTGGCCATGGCGATCACGCTTGGCAACGTGCCGTTGGCCGACAACCCCGGTGGCAGCGCGGGCCTGGCCTATCTGGCCGTCGCCCTGCCCGGTCACCTGCTGGCGTTCGGCGCCCTTGCCGGTCTGCTGCCGCTGCTGTTGGGCCTGTGGTCGCGCAGCGCGCGCACGCTGAGCATCTGCGCCGTGCTTCTGCAGGGCCTGTGGCTGTGCCTGTTGCTGGTTGACGCGAAAGTTTTCACTCTGTATCGGTTCCACCTCAATGCGATGGTGGTGAACATGGTGTTCGGCGGCGCGCTACAGGACCAGGTCGCGCTGTCGTGGAAAACCTGGCTGCAGGCCGGACTGCTGGTGGCCGCCATCTTCGCTGCCGAAGGATTGTTGGCCTGGGCCTGCTGGAAGCTGCTGCCTGCCCTGCCGCGCCGCCGCCGGGTCCTGCAGGCCTGGACCGTGGTTGCACTGCTGATGGCCGGCGGCCAGGTCGCTACGGCCTACTACGATGCCCGCGGCGACCGCGACGTCATCGCACAGTGGAACTACCTGCCCTGGGCACAGCCGATCACCGCCAAGAGCTTCATGCGCAGGCTCGGGGTCATCAGCGAACAGCAAGCAGGCCTGCCCGACCCGCGCCATGCGCAGCTGCTGTATCCGCTGCGCCCCCTGCGCTGCCAGAACCCACACCGGCCGAATGTGCTGATGGTGGTACTGGAGTCGCTGCGCCACGACGCCATGACGCCACAGCTGATGCCCAACACGACTGCACTGGCACAGGCCGCGCGCGCGTACGACCACCATTTCAGCACCGGCAATGCCACCCGCTACGGCCTGTTCGGCCTGCTCTACGGCCTGCCAGGCGGCTACTGGCAGAGCATGCTGGACGAACAGCGCGGCTCGCAGCTGTTCCAGGTGCTGGGTCAGCAGGGCTACGACCTGCACCTGTACGGCAGTGCGCCGCTGTACAGCCCGGAGTTCGACCGCACGGCCTTCGCCGACGTGCGCGACCAGCTGCACCAGGGCCCCTCCGCCCTGACGCCGGACAAGCGTGACGCAGCCGTCGTCGCGGCGCTGCAGACCGACATCCGCACCAGCCAGGCCGCGCAACACCCGTGGTTCGGCTTCGTGTTCCTCGACTCCACCCACGCCGGCTACCACCTGCCCGCCGGCTACCCGCCGGTGGCCACACCGATGGCCAAAGAGATCGACTTCCTGTCCTTCGGCCCGGACCACGACCCGACGCCGGAGCTCAACCGCTACCGCACCGCCGTGCACTACGCCGACAGCCTGATCGGCTCGCTGCTGGACGACCTTCGCGCGCAAGGTCTGGCCGAGGACACCATCGTGCTGGTCACCGGTGACCATGCCGAAGAGTTCAACGACCTCAAGCTGAACTACTGGGGCCACAACGGCAACTTCTCCGACTACCAGCTGCAGGTGCCGTTCGTGCTGCACTGGCCCGGCCAGGCCAGCGGCCATGAGACACGCACCAGTTCGCATGAGGACTGGGTGCCAACCCTGATGCGCCACGCCCTGGGCTGCGAGAACGCACTGAGCGACTTCAGCACCGGCCAGGATCTGCTGGCCGAACCCGCAGGCGAGCGCGCACTGGTGGTGGAAAGCTGGTCACAACGCGCCGTCCGCCATGGCAATGCCATCTACGTGTTCGACAAGTTCGGCAACGCGACGGCGCTTGACCTGCACTACCGCCCGCTGCCGCGCCGGGCCCCGGATGCCGGCGCCGTCCGTACCGCATGGGAAGCGCTGACCCGCTTCCGCAACCGGTGACCACAAGGATGGATTCCATGAAACGCTCGCTGCGGATCCTGCATACCGAAGCTGCCCGGGGAATGGGCGGCCAGGAGATCTACATCTTCCGCCACATGCAGGTGATGCGTGCGCGAGGGCACCAGGTGTCGCTGCTGTGCCAGCCCGATGCCCGCCTGGCCCAACTCGCGCGCGACGATGGCTTCACTGTGCATACCCTGCGCATGGGCGGCCTGGCACGGCTGCTGCGCGGCATCTGGTCGGTGTCACGCCTGGTACGCCGCGAACGCTACGACGTGGTCAACACCACCAGCCGCCGCGACGCACTGATCGCCGCGGCCGGCGCACGCCTGGGCGGCACGCCACTGGTGGTGCGCTCGCGCCACCTGATGAGTCCGGTCAATTCGTTGCTGACCTATACCGGTCTTCCGCACCGGATCATCACCGTCAGCGATTTCGTCAAGCGACTGCTGGTCGACCGCGGCATTGCCGCCGAGCACATCGGCATCGTGCCCCCCATGGCGACGCCGCCGCGCTGGGGCATGACCGAGCAGGGCGATCCCTGGGAGAACCTGCAGGCCACCCGCGCACAGGTCCGCGCCGAACTCGGTTTCGCCGAGCGCGACATCGTGGTCGGCTGCGTGGCCGTGCTGCGCGAGCCCAAGGGCCATGCCGAGCTGCTGCGCGCCATGGCGCCACTATGCAAGACCAATCCCGACCTGCACCTGGCCGTGGTCGGCGACGGCGAGCCGGTCATGGGCCGCCTGCAGGCCCTGCGCAGCGAACTCGGGCTGGAGCGCCAGGTGCACCTGCTCGGCTTCCGCAGCGACGCACACCGGCTGATGGCCGGTTTCGACATCTTCGCCCTGGCCACCCACAAGGAAGCCTCGGGGACCGTGTTCCTCGAGGCGGCGCAGGCGGCACTGCCGATCGTCTCGCATCGCGTTGGCGGCGTGCCTGAAATGCTGGTGGAAGGCAGCAATGCCATCCTCACCCGGCTGGGTGATGACGCCGCCCTCACTGGTGCGTTGCGGCTGCTGGTGGATGATCAGGAACGTCGCCGGCAGATGGGCCGCGCCGGTTGGGACTGGATCCGCAGCGCCAAGCAGTTCAGCGCGGCCGGTCACGGAGAGGCCACTGAAAACTACTACCTCCAATGGTTGAAGGAGCTGGGTCATGGCTAACGCCAGAACCGTACCGGTGCTGATGCACCACCATGTCAGCAACTCGCCGGGAATGATCACCGTATCCCCGGAGAACTTCGAGAGCCAGATCGCCTGGCTCGCACGGACCGGCTGGACCTCGCTGACGCTGGACCAGTACGCCGGCTTTCTCGCCGGGAAGCCGGTGCCGCGCAAATCGATCGTGATCACGTTCGACGACGGCTACCTGGACAACTGGGTCTACGCCCATCCGATCCTGCAGAAATACGGCATGCATGCGGTGGTGTTCGTGGTCACCGGCTGGATGCACGAAGGTCCGATCCGCCCGCATGCAGGCATCGAAGGCGCCGAGCTGCCGGCCACGCCGGAACATCGCGCCTGCGAAGACCTGATCTACAAGCAGGGCCGCAGCGACGAAGTGATGATGCGCTGGAGCGAAGCGCGTGCGGCAATCGAAGCCGGCACGTTTGAGGTCCACTGCCATACCCACAGCCACACCCGTTGGCTCAAGCGCGATGACCTGGACCGTGCGCAGCGCCGCGAAGGCATCAGCGGCGACCTGGCCATGGCGAAGCAGACGCTGCTGGAGAAGCTCGGCGAAGTCTCCGATACGCTGTGCTGGCCCTATGGTGACTTCGACGATGACTACATCGAAGTGGCACGCGAACAGGGCTTCCGCTACCTGCACACCACCCATCCCTTCGGCCGCAACGTGATTGGCGGCGATCCGGAGCGGATCTATCGCTTCGCGATCCGCAACCGGCCGGCCAGCTGGCTGCGCAAGCGCATCGCATGGAGCTACAACCCGTTGATCGCGCCGATCTTCAACGGCTTCAAGGCGCGGCAGAAGAAGATGGTGCCTGGCCCGTAGGAGGCCACGTTCATCTTGATCGCGGCAGCACCCGTTTTCGAATGGACTCAAAGGAACAGTGAAGGCAATGAACGTACTGGTGACCGGCGGTGCTGGCTACATCGGCTCGCATGCATGCGTGGAGCTGCAGCAGCAGGGGCACGGCGTGGTCATCGTGGACTCGCTGTGCAACAGCGACGCCAGCGTGGTCGAGCGCATCGGACGGATCACCGGCACGGCACCGGTGTTTGTGCAGGCTGACATCCGGGACCGGCCGCGCATGGCCGCCTTGATGCAGGAGCACGCGATCGATGCCGTACTGCACTTCGCAGCGCTCAAGTCCGTGGGCGAATCCCAGAAGATTCCACTGCAGTATTTCGACAGCAACATCAGCGGTTCGATTGCCCTGCTCGGTGCCATGCAGGATGCAGGCGTGCAGTTGCTGGTCTTCAGCTCTTCGGCAACGGTGTACGGCAACCAGGACCACTGCCCGGTGGCCGAGACCGCTTCAACCTGTGCGATGACGCCCTATGGGCGCACCAAGCTGGTGGTCGAGCAGCTGCTTGCCGACCTGGCGGCAACGGGCCAGGACCTGCATATCGCGAGGCTGCGCTACTTCAACCCGGTCGGCGCCCACGCCAGCGCGCTGATCGGCGAGCTGCCGCATGGCACGCCGAGCAACCTGATGCCCTACATCGCGCAGGTCGCAGCCGGGCTGCTGCCGGAGGTCCAGGTCTTCGGGGACGACTATCCGACCCATGATGGTACCGGCGTGCGCGACTACATCCATGTGCAGGACGTCGCCAGCGCCCACGTACTGGCCCTGCAGTTCCTTCGCGACCAGCGGCGCAGCATCACCCTCAACCTTGGCACCGGCCAGGGCCACAGCGTGCTGGAACTGATCCAGGCCTTCGAGCTCACCACCGGCGTAAGGGTTCCGTTCCGCATCGTACCGCGGCGCGATGGCGACATCGCGGTCAGCTTCGCCGATGCCTCGCTGGCGCTGCGCGAGCTGGGCTGGAAGGCGCGTCACGATCTCACCGACATGTGCCGGGACACCTGGAAGTGGCAGCGGGCGATGTCACGCACCGCACACGGTGCAATGCCAGAGCACCTGCCCGCGCGCTGATGCGGGCAGGACCCAGCGGTCGGAAACGCCCGTACACGACGCGTCACAAGGTGCGCAGCCGCAGCTGAACGCGATCGCGGGCCGCGCACGGTTGAGTCCCCCTCCCAGAAAAAAACATGGCCGCAAACGCGGCCATGTCGGGTGCAACACGCGGTATTGCCACGCTGCTCAGGCAGCGGCTTCGCGCACCGCAGCGGACAAGCGATCGAGTGTCTCCTGCATCAGCGTGGCGTCATCGGCTTCGACGGTAACCCGCACCACCGGCTCGGTACCCGACGGGCGCAGGAACGCGCGACCGCGGCCGGCCACCGACTGCTGCGCGGCCGCCAGCGCGGCCTGCACACTGTCGGCCTGCACCGTGGCCTTGGCCGAGACATTGCCCAACCGCACGTTGACCGTTTTCTGCGGCACCCGCTCCAAACCCTTCAGCGCCTGGCGCAGGGTCTGGCCGCCGTTGCGCAGTGCCACCAGTACCTGCAGGGCACTGACAATACCGTCGCCGGTGGTCGCCCGGTCCAGGCACAGCAGGTGGCCTGAGGCCTCACCGCCAAGCACGCCCCCGCCTTCGACCAGCGCCTGGTGCACGTATCGATCACCAACGTTGCTGCGCACGAACGGGATCTGCAGATCGGCGAAAGCTCTCTCCACGCCGTAGTTGCTCATCAGCGTGCCGACCACCGGGCCGCGCAGGCGGCCTTCGTCCTTCCAGGCGCGGGCCAGGATGTACAGCAGGTCATCGCCGTCGACCGGGTTGCCCTGGTCGTCGGCCATCAGCACACGGTCGCCATCACCATCGAAGGCGATGCCGAGATCGGCGCGGGTCTCGCGGACCTTGGCCGCCAGGTTGTCGATATGGGTGGAACCCACACCGGCGTTGATGTTGACGCCGTTGGGCTCGGCACCGATGCCGATCACCTCGGCGCCCAGTTCGCGGAACAGCAGCGGTGCGATCTGGTAGGTGGCGCCGTGTGCGCAATCCAGCACCAGGCGCACGCCACGCAGGTCGAACGCGCGCGGCACGCTGGCCTTGCAGAACTCGATGTAGCGGCCGACCGCTTCGCGCGCGCGCGACGCCTTGCCCAGCTTCTCCGATTCGGCGGTGGTGAACGGAACGTCCAGCGCCGCTTCCAGGGCCAGTTCGGTGGCGTCGTCGAGCTTCTCGCCCTGGGCGGAGAAGAACTTGATGCCGTTGTCGTAATGCGGGTTGTGCGAAGCGCTGATGACGATGCCGGCGTCCACGCCCAGCGTACGGGTCAGGAATGCCACGGCCGGGGTCGGCATCGGGCCGAGCAGCTGCACGTCGGCACCGGCGGCCACCAGCCCGGCTTCCAGCGCCGCTTCGAACATGTAGCCGGAAATGCGGGTGTCCTTGCCGATCACCACGATCGGCCGGCGCCCGTCCTGGCCGCGCTGGGCGACCAGGACACGGCCCAGGGCGTTGCCCAGGCGCAGCACGAAGTCGGCCGAGATCACGCCTTGGCCGACCCGCCCACGGATGCCGTCAGTTCCGAAGTACTTGCGGGCACCCATCAAGCCACCTCCGGCGCCGGCTGGCGACCCAGCATTGCCAGCAGATCGGACAGACGGTCGCGCATCTCGCGACGGTCACAGATCTGGTCGATGGCACCGTGCTCCAGCAGGAACTCCGAACGCTGGAAGCCTTCCGGCAGCTTCTCGCGCACGGTCTGCTCGATCACGCGCGGACCCGCAAAGCCGATCAGTGCCTGCGGCTCGGCGATATTGATGTCGCCCAGCATCGCGAACGAGGCCGACACGCCACCGGTGGTCGGGTGGGTCAGCACCGAGATGTACGGCAGGCCCGCTTCACGCAGCTTGCCCAGTGCGGCCGAGGTCTTGGCCATCTGCATCAGCGAGAACAGGCCTTCCTGCATGCGCGCGCCGCCGCTCTGCGAGAAGCACACGTACGGGGCACCGATCTCCACTGCGGTTTCGGCGGCCAGCGCGAAACGCTCACCCACCACCGAGCCCATCGAGCCGCCCATGAAGGCGAAGTCGAACGACGATGCGACCAGCGCACGGCCCTTGAGCAGGCCGCGCATGGCGATCAGCGCGTCGTACTCACCCGTGTTCTTCTGCGCGATCTTGATGCGCTCGCTGTACTTCTTCTGGTCCTTGAACTTGAGCAGGTCGGTCGGGCCCAGGCGCGCACCGATCTCGGTGGTGCTGTCGGCGTCGAACAGGGCGGCCAGGCGCGCACGCGCGCGGATCGCCATGTGGTGGCCGCACTTCGGGCAGACCTCCAGGTTCTCTTCCAGTTCCGGACGGTACAACGCGCTGCCGCAGTTGCTGCACTTTTCCCACAGGCCCTCGGGGACACTGCGCTTCTTGCTGGGGGTGTTGTCGGTGCGGATGCCGGACGGCATCAACTTGCTGAGCCAACTCATGCGGGAGGACACTTCCGTTCAGGGCGGCCCGAGGGCCGCAAAGGCGGACAGTCTAGCTCCGCTTTCCCTGCCCGTGCACCCCCTTGCCGGCCACGGAGCCGCCGGAAAAAACCATGCTGGGACGTACGTTTAGGTGCTGGGTCATGCCGGCCGCTGGCCGGCAGCCCCTACGTGCAGACCCATGGGTAGTGCCGGCCGCTGGCCGGCAGCCCCCTACGTGCAGACCCATGGGTAGTGCCGGCCGCTGGCCGGCAGCCCCCACGTGCAGACCCATGGGTAGTGCCGGCCGCTGGCCGGCAGCCCCTTACGTGCAGACCCAGGGGTAGTGCCGGCCGCTGGCCGGCAGCACTTGCATGTGGCCGTCAGGAAGATGCCGGCCGGCGGCCGGCACGACCGTTACGCGTCCAGCGCCTGCCGCAGCGGGGCCAGGAAAGCTCCAGCGCGCTGCGCGGCCTCTTCAGCCGAGCCCGCTTCGGCCAGCACCGCCACCAGTGCACTGCCAACCACCACGCCATCGGCCTGGCGCGCCATCGCCGCCGCACTGGCGGCGTCCTTGATGCCGAAGCCAGCAACCACCGGCACTGAAGCGCGCGCGCGCAGGGCCTGCAGGCGGGCACTGGCGGCATCGCTGTCCAGGCGTTCGGACGCGCCGGTGACACCGGCAAAGCTGACGTAGTAGAGATAGCCACGGGCCAGCGCCAGCAGCTTGTCGGCCCGCGCTTCGCTGGTGGTCGGCGACGCCAGCAGGACCAGTGCCAGGCCGGCTGCATCGAAGGCCTGCTGCGCTTCACCCGCTTCTTCCGGCGGCAGGTCGACCAGCAGTACGCCGTCCACGCCTGCGTCGACGGCGGCCTTAGCGAAGGCCGCGTAGCCATGGATCTCCACCGGGTTGAGGTAGCCCATCAGCACCACCGGGGTCTGCGCGTCGCGCTCGCGGAACTGCGCCACGGCCTGCAGGACGTAGCGGCTGCCAGCCCCCCGTGCCAGCGCGCGCTCGGAGCTGCGCTGGATGGTCGGGCCATCGGCCATCGGGTCGGAGAACGGCACGCCCAGCTCGATCACATCGGCACCGGCATCGACCAGCGCGTGCATGACCGGCACCGTGGCCTCCAGCGAGGGATCACCGGCGGTGACGAAGGGGATAAGTGCCTTGCGCTGCTGCTCGCGCAGGCGCTGGAAACAGGCATCGAGTCGGGATACGGGCATCTCAGGCACATCCTTCAATCAGTTCAATCGCATCGCTGGTCCCCCAGTACATCCGGGTGACCTTCCCTTCATAGAGTTCCAGGCGGATGCCCAGGTCCGAGCCCGGGTCCTGCCAGGTGAGGTACTCGCCCTGGTCGCCGTCATAGGCATGCGGACTGGACACCGGCGGATTCGGAAACTGCGCCATGGCCTGTGCGCGGGTCATGCCGACGCGCAGGCCAAACGGACCGGGCTGCTCAACCGGCAGCTCCGGGTCGTCACCCGGCTTCAGATCGAAACGCACCACGCGCTCGTCATCGGTCATCATCGACACGCCGGCCGGCAGCGCCTTGCCATCGTAGTACTCGCAGTCGCCTTCGAAGAACTCCTTCGCGCCCTGCGCTTTCCAGGGACCCAGGGCCTTCAGGTCACTCATGTGCTGGCCGACCAGCACCTCGCCGGCATGATCCAGCGCCACCGAGGCCACTGCAGGCACGTCGTCGCTGTCCGCGCCTTGCGCAGACGGTGGATCGACGATCGGCGTACGCGCCATCGGGTCGAGGTCATCATTGGCGGCCGGCTGCTGGGCCGGCTGCGTGGTGGCCTTGGCGGCCGGTGCCAGCACCGGCGGTTCCGGCGGCTGGCACGCGGCCAGGCCCAACGCCAGCAGAAGCACGCCGCTGTTGCGCAGCAGCGCGCTCACAGGACCAGCCCTTCGCGCGCGGCGATGGTGTGCACGTCCTTGTCACCGCGGCCGGATAGATTGCAGAGGACGATCTGGTCACGCGGTCGCTCACGCGCCAGCTTGATCGCCTGCGCCAACGCATGGCTGGACTCCAGTGCCGGCAGGATGCCTTCGGTATGCGCCAGCAGATGGAAAGCCTGCAGCGCTTCCTCGTCGGTGATGCCGAGGTACCGTGCGCGACCGGTATCGGCCAGGAATGCGTGCTCCGGGCCGACGCCCGGATAGTCCAGGCCGGCTGATACCGAGTGGGTCTCGATGATCTGGCCGTCGTCGTCGCACAGCACATAGGTGCGGTTGCCGTGCAGCACACCCGGGCGACCGGCAGCGATCGAAGCGGCGTGACGGCCGGTGTTGATGCCGTCACCGGCGGCTTCGGCGCCGACGATCTCGACCTGGCGGTCGTTGAGGAAGGCATGGAACAGGCCGATGGCATTGCTGCCGCCGCCCACGCAGGCGGTGATCGCATCGGGCAGGCGGCCGTATTCGGCCAGCATCTGCTCACGCGCTTCGCGGCCGACGATGGCGTTGAAGTCACGGACCATGCGCGGATACGGATCCGGACCGGCGACCGTACCGATGATGTAGAAGGTGTCCTGCACGTTGGTCACCCAGTCGCGCATGGCTTCGTTGAGTGCGTCCTTCAGGGTGGCCGAGCCGGAAGTGACCGGCACCACCGTCGCGCCCAGCAGCTTCATGCGGTAAACATTGATCTTCTGCCGCTCGATGTCGGTGGCGCCCATGTACACCACGCATTCCAGGCCCAGCCGCGCGGCAACCGTGGCACTGGCCACGCCATGCTGGCCGGCCCCGGTCTCGGCAATGATGCGCTTCTTGCCCATCCGCGCGGCCAGCAAGGCCTGGCCGATGGTGTTGTTGATCTTGTGCGCGCCGGTGTGGTTCAGGTCCTCGCGCTTGAGCAGGATCTGCGCGCCACCGACGTGATCGCTCAGGCGCTGGGCGTGATAGATCGGGCTCGGCCGGCCCACGTAGTGCGCCAGATCGCGGTCATAGGCCAGCTGGAATGCGGGATCCTGGCGCGCCTGGTCATAGGCCTGGGCCAGTTCCTGCAGCGGGCCGACCAGGGTTTCGGCAACGAAACTGCCGCCATAGCGGCCGAAGTGGCCCTGGGCATCCGGGAAGGCGTGATAGTCGGCAATGGGGGAGGCAGACATGGATACGACCGGTGGTTCAGACAGGTGGATACTCTAGCGCACGGGTCATGACCGGAAAATGGATATTATCTGGCGCATATCGTCAGGAAATCTCACATGAGCCGTTCCCTGCTGCCTCCCCTCAATGCGCTGCGCGCGTTCGAAGCGACGGCCCGCCTTGGCGGCGTTGGGCGCGCCGCGCAGGACCTGCACGTCACCCACGGCGCGGTCAGCCGGCAGTTGAAGCTGCTGGAGGATCACCTTGGCCTGGCGTTGTTCCAGCGGGCCGGCCGTGGCCTGCGCCTGACCGCTGCGGGCACGCGGCTGCAGGCAGCATGCAGCGAGGCCTTCAGCGGCATCGAAGACTGCGTGCGCGAACTGCGGCGGCCGACAGCAGCCCCGGCGCTGGTACTGGGCTGCAGTGGCAGCGTGCTGGCGCGCTGGATGATTCCACGACTGCCAGCATTGCAGGCTGCCCTGTCCGGCGTGCGCCTGCAGTGGTCGGCACTGGATGGCAGTTTCACCGAAGCGCAGGCGGCGCTGGACGCCGTGCTGCTGCTGGCGCAGGGCCCGTGGCCACGGGGCTGGCAGGTACGCGAGCTGGCGCCGGAACGGGTCGGCGTGGTGGTGGCGCCATCGCATCCGGCCGCGCAGCGCCTGCGGCATGCACCGCCGTCGGCGCTGCTGCAGGAGACGCTGCTGCACACCAGCTCACGGCCGCAGGCATGGCCGGCATGGGCACAGGCGCACGATCTGGACGTGTCGAAGCTGCAGCTGGGCACCGCCTTCGAGCACCTGTACTACCTGCTGGAAGCCGCGGTAGCCGGGCTGGGCCCGGCGATCGCACCGGAACCGCTGGTGGCCGAAGACCTGGCCGCAGGCCGGCTGGTCGCACCGTGGGGATTTACCGCCACCGGCGGCTTCTGGGTGCTGGCGCGGCCGGATGGCCCGGCCGATGCACGGGTGGACGCCCTGGCCGACTGGGCAGCAGCACAGCTGCGATGAGACAAGGCTCCGGGTGGCGTTCGCCCCCGAAGTCGGCAACACAAGCCTCAGCGACCGCCCATCGCGACCCGCTGCTGCTCCTCATGCACCCGCTGCTGGTGCGGCGGATCTGCCAGCAGCTTGGCACTGGTCTGCTCCAGCGGCGGTGGCGCCTGAGCCAGATCGATGGCGGTGCGGAAGCCCGGCGTCGTGCCCATCACGAACGCCTTGCCATCCTGCAACGTGATGCTCTGCAGCTTGTCGGCCGCATCGATACCGTAATTACATTCCGTTGGAAAACACGTCGAGCACGTCCGCACTGACCCAGCCCTGCGCGCAGTTCCCGGCGTAACGTCCCGGCGCCGCCACATGGCAGGCCTCGCCCCCCGTGTTCGCCAGGTCAGTGATCGGCCTGTCGCCATAGGTGTCACACAACGTGTTGCCCTTGCACTTGCCGACCGTTGCTGCGGGAACCGCCACGACGTAATAGAACAGCGGATTCTGTCCGGTACGCCCGATGCCCTGCACGCAGACCAGCTGCCCCTTCGACAGCTTTGCGGTCACGCTGGCCTTGCTGCCGGTGGATGGCACCGCATTCAACGTCTCCACGCCCTTGGCGTCGGCTACGCCCGCGAAGAAGCCCTGGTCGCCACAGTCCGGCGACAGTTCGACATCGTAGAAATCACCGCTGTCCACATCGCCGGCCGTGCAGCCGCTGCCCGTATTGGCGTTGCTGCATTTCACGCCACTGGCCTGGATCAGCGCCGCCAGGCTGTCGGCAGCCGGTGCTGCCGCCGGAACCGTCGCCGGTGCTGTGGCGGCTGCGCCTGCCGGTGTGGCAGCGGCCGGTGCCGATGCAGTCGGGGCGGAAGAGTCACCGCCCGCACACGCGCCCAATGCAAGCAGCAGGCCGGGCATGATCGTCAGGCGGGCCAGGCGGATACGGTGGGAAGAGAGATGGGGCATATCCATTGCGTCCTCGTTCGAAAGCCAAGGCGTATCTCAGGGGTGCGGCCAGCGACACGCACACCGCATCGCACCCAGCCAGGTCAGGCCGGGCCCATTGTGTCCGATCAGTTGCTCGGGGGTGTCGACTTCCTGGCGCTGGATCCTGAATTACCCGAAAGTGGGATGCTCACCGCATTCAGTAGACGTCCGCCTTCATGGCACGGCACGCGACAGGCAAGAACACAGACCCGGCGGAATGCACCGTCGGCGATGACGTTCCGGGTGCCCCCTCAGGGGGCGCGGATCACTCCAGGACCGTGCAGTCCGCGCGGCGCACTTCCTCGACGAAGGTGCGCATCCTGTAGCCGTCCTTGATACCCGGCTCCAGTTCGATGCCGCTGGACACGTCCACGCCCCAGGGAAGCGTGGCCAGCACAGCGTCGTAGACGTTTTCCGGGTTCAGACCACCGGCCAGCAGGAACGGCCGGTGCAGGCCGGTCGGGATACGGCCCCAGTCGAAGGCCACGCCGGTACCGCCGCCGCCGCCGGGAGCGTGGCTGTCGAACAGGAACCCCGCCGCGCTCGGGTAACGCAGCTGCAACGTGCGCGCATTGACCTCTTCCCGCCCCCCCATGGCGATCGCCTTCAGGTAGGGCATGTTGAAGCTGCGGCAGAAGCTCTCGTCTTCCTCGCCATGGAACTGCAGCAGGGTTGGCCGCACCGTGCGCAGCACCTCGCGCACCTCTTCCTTGCTGTTGTTGCGGAACAGGGCCACCACATCGACCATCGGCGCGATCGCCTGGCGCATCGCGCGTGCTTCGGCAGGCGCAACCCGGCGGCTGCTCTCGCGGGCAAAGATGAAACCCACTGCGTCCACGCCCAGCTCACCGGCCAGGCGGACATCGCCGGCACGGGTCATGCCACAGAACTTGATGCGCGTGCGGTAGTAGGAGCGGCTCATAGCGTGACCTCGGCGGGCAGATGCCAGTTGTCGGGGTACAGGGGCCCAAGGAACACCAGGCCCTGCGGCGGTGCGGTGGGACCGGCTACGGTGCGATCGCGCCCGGCCAGCAGTTCGGCGATCCATTCCACCGGCTTTTCACCGCTGCCCACCAGGATCAACGATCCGACGATATTGCGGACCATGTGATGAAGGAATGCATTGCCCTGCACGGCCACTTCAATCACTTCGCCCTGGCGGCTGACCTGCAGTGATTGCAGCTCACGCCGCGCATGCAGCGCCTGGCACTGCACGGAGCGGAACGCGCTGAAGTCATTTTCGCCGATCAGGGCCTGGCCGGCGGCGTGCATCAGCGTCTCGTCCAGCGCCCGGCGCTCCCAGCTGAGGGTCTGCCGGTCCAGCGCCGGCCGCACCTCGCGGTTGAGCAGGCGGTAGCGGTAGCGGCGCGCGCGTGCCGAGAAGCGGGCGTGGAAATCGTCGGCCACCGGCACGCACCAGCGCACCGCGATCGAGCGCGGCAGGCGGGTGGTGGTGCCCAGCATCCAGGCGCGCGGGTCGCGCACCACGTCGGTATCGAAATGGACGACCTGGCACTGGCCATGCACGCCGGCATCGGTGCGGCCGGCGCAGACCACCTGCAGCGGCGTATCGGCCACCGACGACAGGGCCTGCTCAAGGCTGGCCTGCACGCTGGGACCGCCCTCGCCCAGGTTCTGCCAGCCCCTGAAATCGCTGCCGTCGTATTCGACGCCAAGCGCGTAACGCATGTGCTACCTCGATATTGCGTATGGGGCGGCGCTCAGGCCGGATCGCGTTCGGACCAGACCGCCAGTTCGTTGCCACCGGGCTCGACGAACTGGAAGCGGCTGCCACCGGGGAAGGAAAACACCGGGCGCACGATCTCGCCGCCGGCGTCGCGCACGGCGGCCTCGACCGGTGCCAGTGCGTCGGCATACAGCACCAGCAGCGGTGCGCCGCTGTCGCTGGCCCGCTGCGGCTGGCCGCGGAAGAAGCCGCCCTGCAGGCGGCCATCGTCGAACGCCGTGTAGTCGCTGCCGTAATCGACGAACGACCAGCCGAACACCTTCTCGAAGAAGGCGCGGCTTGCGGCCGGGTCGCTGGAAGCGAATTCAACGTAGTCGATGCGACGCTCGCGGCTCATGGCAGGGTCCTTGTCGGCAGGTTCGGTCACGGCAGGCGGGCCAGCAGTTCGCGGGCCTGGGCCTGGCTGTGCAGGTCACCGCCTTCGGCGACTTCCAGCAACAGGGTGCGCGCGGTCTGCGCGTCGCCCAGATCGAGGTAGGCAATGGCCAGTTCCAGGCGCTCCTGGCCGGCACGCGGCGACCAGCCCGCGTCGCCGGCGGGCGCGGCCGCGCTCGGCGCGATATCGTCGGAATGAGAAGCGTCGACGCTGCCGTGGTCGATGCTGTCGATGGCCTCGGGATGTACGGTATCCGCCGGAGCCTCGTTCTCATGCGCGTCAGCCGGCAGATCGAACACTCCGCGGAACTGCGGCTGCTGTTCGGCATGCAGTGCGTAGTCCGGCACCGCCACTTCGGCCGGCGCCTGCGGTACAACGCGTTCGTCCTGCAGCGGCTCGGCGACGACAACCTCGTCGCCGGTGGTTGCGGAATCGTCCCAGCGCGGCAGATCGGTCACCGCTTCGGGCAATGCCACCGCGTCCTCGTCGCGCAGTGTCTCGGCCTGCCATTCGGCCCGCACCGCGTGCTCGGCAACGGGTTCGGCGACCACCACGTCGTGCACTTCGGTTTCGGTCGCCCAGGCAGGCATCGCCGGTTCCTGGCGGCCATTGTCGGCAACAGCCGACGACCACGAGGACTGCTCGGCCAGCGTATCCAGCGCCGCACCTGCCGGCACCGCTGCGGCCAGGCCGGCGGCATCGTCTTCCTCACGCAGCGGCGGCAGCGGCGACGGCTTGCGACGACGCAGCAGCCAGGCCGCGCCCGCCGCCAACAGCAGCACCGGCAGCCCCAGCCAGTACCACGGCGTTGCCGCATCACGGGAACCCGGCGCCTGTGCCAGGCGCTGCTGCGCGGCGGCCAGGTCGTTGTCCTTCATCGCGATCAGCGACTGCTGCTGTTCCTTCAGCTTCTCCAGATCGGCCACGCGCTGCTTCAGTTCACCGATCTCGGCATCGCGGGTGGCGATGTCCTCACGCGCCTGGCGCAGTTGTTCATTGCCCAGCATGTCACCCTCGCTGCCGGCAGCGGTGCCGGTGGTTGTGCCCGCATGCGCGGCGTCGGACGCCAGCGCCGGAGCGATCTCAAGTCGTGCCCCGTTGGCGGCAGCCGGGGAAGAAGCGTTCGCGGTTGCCGCCCTGGCGGCCGGCGCGACCGCACCCGCCGGTTGCGGCACGGTACGCGCCTGCCGCCATTGCGCAGCGTGCTCGCGCACCAGCGCGGTGGCCTCGGCGGCATCGACAGCGGCAAGCGCATCGCTGCCCGGCACGCGCAGCACCGCGCCCTGCTTGAGCAGATTGACGTTGCCACGGATGAAGGCTTCGGGATTGGCGCGCAGCAGGGCGATCATCGCGCGGTCGCGGCTGACCTGGTTGCCACGCGCCACCGCGCTGGCGATCTGCGACAGGGTCTGACCGCGCTGTACGGTGACGCTGCCATCGGCCGCCGGTGCAGCGACCGGCGCGGAGGCCGCACGCGGGCGTGCCGGTGCAGGCGCCACCGCAGGTGGCGGCGTAGTGGGCGCCTCTGCCGCTGGCACCGTTGCCGAAGCCGGTGCAGGTTCGCGCACGATGGTATTGGAGAGCGTGCCTGCCGGCGCGACGATCTCCGGCTCGGCCACGGCCAGCGCGCTGGACGGCGCGTCGACCAGCGCGGAGTACTCGCGCACCAGGCGGCCCTGGCCCCAGTCAGCTTCGATCAGGAAGCTCAGCGATGGCGTCTCCACCGGGGCCTGCGAGGTGACGCGCACCACCGCCCTGCCCTGCGCATTGCGGGTCAGCTCGAACTGCAGCTCGCTGACCAGCCCGGTCGGCCGTTGCAGGCCGACGCGTTCGAAGGTGACCGGCGAGGCCAGCGCCACGCGCAGGTTTTCCAGTTCGGACGGGTCCGCCGACACCACCGGGATTTCGGCCAGCAATGGCTGCCCCGGCTTGGACAGGACACGGATGTCTCCCAGGCCCAATGCGAGTGCCGAACTGCTGGCCAGGGCCAGCAGCGCGGTGGAAAGATAGAGGAGCGGGCGCTTTGCGCCCCTGGCCCGTTTATTCATGGGCGACACTATAAAGCGTGCGGACCGGGGTCCGCACCCACCGGAAAGACCCTTGAGGTAGTGCCGGCCGCTGGCCGGCATGCACTCCGGCACATGGATCACGGCAATGCCGGCCAGCGGCCGGCACTACCGGTGAGGCAACCGCTGTGATCAGCGCTGCTCGGCGGCGACCAGCTCGGCCAGCTGCACGGCATTCAACGCCGCGCCCTTGCGCACGTTGTCCGACACGATCCACAGGTTCAGGCCGCGCGGGTGCGAGAAGTCCTCGCGGATGCGGCCGACGTACACCGCGTCCGTGCCCGAGGCGTGGGTGACCGGGGTTGGGTAACCACCGGCTTCGTGACGATCCACCACTTCGATGCCCGGCGACTGCTCCAGCAGCGCGCGCGCTTCGGCGACGGTGACCTTGTCGCGGGTCTCGATCGCCACCGACTCGGAGTGGCCGTAGAACACCGGCACGCGCACCGCAGTCGGGTTCACCAGGATGCTGTCGTCGCCGAGGATCTTGCGGGTTTCCCAGATCAGCTTCATTTCTTCCTTGGTGAAGCCATTGTCCTGGAAGTCGTCGATGTGCGGGATCAGGTTGAAGGCGATCTGCACCGGGAAGCGCTGCGGATCGATTTCCTGGAAGCTCAGCAGCTGGCCGGTCTGCTTGCCCAGTTCCTCGGTAGCCGAACGGCCGCCGCCGGACACCGACTGGTAGGTGGAGACGTTGATACGCTCGATGCCGTACTTGCGGTGCAGTGGCGCCAGCGCCACCAGCATCTGCATGGTCGAGCAGTTCGGGTTGGCGATGATGCCGCGCGGACGGTTGGCCACCTGTTCCGGATTGACCTCGGACACCACCAGCGGCACGTCATCGTCGTAACGGAAGGCCGAAGAGTTGTCGATCACCACCGCACCGGCAGCGGCGAACTTCGGTGCGTATTCCTTGGACACACTGCCACCGGCCGAGAACAGCGCGATCTCGACGCCGCTCGGATCGAAGGTGGCCAGGTCCTGGACCGTGACCTTCTGGCCGTTGAATTCGATCTCGCCGCCGGCCGAACGCTCGGAAGCCAGGACGCTCAGGGTACCGACCGGGAAACCACGCTCGGCCAGGATCGACAACATGGTCTCGCCGACCGCACCGGTGGCACCGACGACGGCGACGTGGAAACTGCGCTGTGCATTGCTCATGGGGGAACTCTCACGAAAACGGGAATGGGGAAGAAACACGCACAACAGCTGGGTTCGGGGAACCTCCTCAAGCGGGGCGCGCGGAGGTTCCCTATCGTTTCCCGGTTTTTTTGCCCAGCGTCACGCGCGCGGCCATCGCCGCATCAGCGTTGATCGCGCTCGGCATGCGCGACGGGCCGCCGTCCAGGCCGAGCCCGGCAACCAGACTATCCACGGCCAGCTGTACCATCGCCGTGCGCGTGGCCAGCGAGGCGCTGCCGATGTGCGGCGTGAGCACGACATTGCGCAGCGCCAGCAGTTCGGGGCGCACCGCCGGCTCACCCTCGTAGACATCCAGGCCGGCAGCGGCCAGACGGCCTCGGGCAAGCGCGTCGGCCAACGCCAGTTCGTCGACGATGCCGCCGCGGGCGATGTTCACCAGGGTGGCTGAGGGCCTCATCTTCGCCAGCGCAGCCGCATCGATGATGTGATGCGAGGCCGGCGTGTAGGGCAGCACGGTGACCAGGTGGTCGGACTGCGCCAGCAGCGTGTCCAGGTCGACGTAGGTCGCGCCGAGCGCAGCCTCGGTCTCGGCCGGAAGGCGCGAACGGTTGTGGTACAGCACCTTCATGCCGAAACCATGCGCGCCGCGGCGGGCGATGCCCTGGCCGATGCGGCCCATGCCGAGGATGCCCAGCGTGCTGCCATGGATGTCTGCGCCAAGCATGGTCTGGAACGACCATTGCTGCCACTGGCCTTCGCGCAGCCAGCGCTCGGATTCGGTGATCCGGCGCGCGGTCGCCATCAACAGGGCGAAACCGAGATCGGCGGTGGTTTCGGTCAGGACGTCCGGCGTGTTGCTGGCGAGGATGCCGGCTGCGCTGAGCGCATCGACATCCAGGTTGTTGTAGCCGACGCCGACATTGGCGATCACCTGCAGCTGCGCGGCGTCGGCCACCTGGGCCGCACCGATGCGCTCGTTGAGGGTGATGATCGCGCCGTCGACGCCGTCCAGCTGTTCGGCGACCTGCTCGGGCGACCAGGCGGTGACCGCATCGGTGCTGCGCAGCTGCACGCGATCGCGCAGCGGCGCGATGGCCGCGTCGATCAGCGGCTGGCTCACCCACACGGTCGGCCGCGTGTCAGCCATCGATCTGCCCGGGAATGCGCGGGGTGATCGTGCCGACATCGCCGCACTGCGCGCGATGGCGCAGCGCCTGGTCCATCAGCACCATCGCCACCATCGCCTCGGCGATCGGGGTGGCGCGGATGCCGACGCAGGGATCGTGGCGACCGGTGGTGACCACCTCGACCACGTTGCCGGCGGTGTCCAGCGACGGGCCCGGCAGGCGCAGGCTGGAGGTCGGCTTCAGGGCGATCGAGGCGACCACCGGCTGGCCGGTGGAGATGCCACCGAGGATGCCGCCGGCGTGATTGCTGGCGAAGCCCTGCGGGGTCAGCAGGTCACGGTGTTCGGTGCCCTTCTGTGCGGCGCTGGCGAAACCGTCGCCGATCTCAACGCCCTTCACCGCGTTGATGCTCATCAGCGCGGCGGCCAGTTCGCCATCGAGCTTGCCGTAGATCGGCTCGCCCCAGCCCGGCGGCACGTTGTCGGCGACCACGTCCACGCGCGCGCCGACCGAATCACCGGACTTGCGCAGCGCATCCATGTACGCCTCCAGCTCGGGCACCTGTGCGGCATGCGGCCAGAAGAACGGATTGTCTTCCACCGCCGACCAGTCGAAACCAGCCGGGGTGATGTCGCCCAGCTGCGACAGGTAGCCGCGCACGGTCACGCCGAAGCGTTCGGCCAGCCACTTCTTGGCGACCACGCCGGCGGCCACGCGCATGGTGGTCTCGCGCGCCGAGGAACGGCCGCCACCGCGCGGGTCGCGGATGCCGTACTTGTGCCAGTAGCTGTAGTCGGCATGACCCGGCCGGAACTGCTGGCCGATGTTCGCGTAATCCTTGCTGCGCTGGTCGGTGTTGCGGATCAGCAGCGCGATCGGGGTGCCGGTGGTCAGGCCCTCGTACACGCCGGACAGGATCTCGACCTCATCGGCCTCGCGGCGGGCCGAGGTGTGCCGGCTCTTGCCGGTCGCGCGACGCTGCAGGTCATGGGCGAATTCGGCCGCGTCCAGCGCCAGCCCCGGAGGGCAGCCATCGATCACGCAGCCGATGGCCGGCCCGTGCGACTCACCGAACGTGGTGACGGTGAACAGCTTGCCGAACGAATTGGAGCTCACGGGCGCTGCGCCGCCAGTTCGGTGATGCGCGCGCTGTGCGCGATCAGCTCGCGGCACTCGACCGCGAAGATGCCCATCTGGCCGACCTTGAACTCGATCCAGGCGAAGTCGACTTCCGGCAGCAGCTTGATCAGGTGCTGCTCGGATTCGCCCACTTCGCAGATCAGCAGGCCGTCCTCGCTCAGGTGCAGCGGGGCGTCGCGCAGGATCTTCAGCACCAGGTCCAGGCCGTCGTCGCCGGCACGCAGGCCCATTTCCGGCTCGTAGGAGTATTCCTGCGGCAGGGCATCGGTTTCATCGTTGGTGACGTACGGCGGATTGGTGACGATCAGGTCGTAGTGGCGGCCGGTCAGGCCGTTGAACAGGTCCGACTTGAGCAGGGTGACGTTGTGCGCCTGCAGGCGCTCCTTGTTTTCTTCGGCCAGCGACAGTGCATCGTCGCTCAGGTCGACGCCGTCCACTTCCCAGTTCGGGTAGTAGTGGCCCATGGCAATGGCGATGCAGCCCGAACCGGTGCACAGGTCCAACGCACGGCTGACATCGCGGCCGGCCAGCCACGGCTCGAAGCCGCATTCGATCAGTTCGGCGATCGGCGAGCGCGGCACCAGGGCGCGCTTGTCGCTCTTGAAGCTCAGGCCAGCGAACCAGGCCTCACCGGTCAGGTAGGCGGCCGGGATGCGTTCGTCGATGCGACGCTGGAACAGCTCCAGCACGCGCAGCTTCTCGGCCTGCAGCAGGCGCGCCTGGCCATAGGCCGGGCCGAGGTCATGCGGCAGGTGCAGGCTGTGCAGCACCAGCTGGGTGGCCTCGTCCAGCGCGTTGTCGTAGCTGTGCCCGAAGGTCAGTCCGGCTTCGTTGAAACGGCTGGTGCCGTAGCGGATCAGATCGATGATCGTGTGGAGTTCGGCGGCCGTTTCAGCGGTCATGGCGGTACTGCGGGCAAAGTGGCCCCCGATTATAGGGGCTGGCGCCCGTGGCGGCATCCGTTGCGGCGGAAACGATTCGGGCCACAGCCGGTATGATGGGGCCCACTTCGCGCGGGAGCCCCCATGTTCAATCGCAACGCCGGCATCATCCTGCTGATCGCCCTGGCGGCGGGTCTCGGCCTGCTGGCCGCCCAGCAGCTGTTCGCGCCGAAGCCGCCGGCCAATGCCCCGGCCACCGAAGCGATCACGCTGTACCCGCAGCCGCGCGAACTGCCCGACTTCAACCTGGCCCAGTCCGACGGCACCCGCCTGATCCCGGGCGAACTGAAGGGCCACTGGACCCTGGTATTCCTGGGCTTCACCTTCTGCCCGGACGTCTGCCCGACCACCCTGGCCGAGCTGGCCGGCGCGCAGAACCAGTGGGAAGCCCTGCCCGACAGCCTGCGCCCACGCGTGCTGTTCATCTCGGTCGACCCCGACCGCGACAGCGCCACCCGCCTCGGCGAGTACGTGCACGGTTTCCACAAGGACACCCTGGCCGCCACCGCTGACGTTCCCTCGCTGGAGCGCTTCGCCACCTCGTTGGGCTTCGTGTTCCAGAAGGTGCCGGGCAAGCATTTCGACGAGAACCCCGAGGATTACGCCGTCGAGCATTCGGCCAGCCTGGCCGTGCTCGACCCGCAGGGCCGCCTTGCCGGCCTGGTACGCCCCCCGTTCAACGCGCCGGCCATTGCCCGCGACCTGCAGAAGCTGACCGAGAAAACCGCCCCATGAGCCTCACCACCGCCCTGACGTACGCCCTGCCACACCGCCTGCTGTCCTCGATGGCGCGTTCGCTGGCGTACTCGGACGATCCGCGCGTATCGCGCTGGCTGATCGACACGGTCACCCGCAAGTTCAACGTCAACCTGGACGAAGCGGCCAACCCGGACCCGCGCAGCTATGCGACCTTCAACCAGTTCTTCACCCGTGCGCTGAAGCCGGGTGCGCGCGTGGCTGACGCCGATCCGCGCAGCCTGGTGATGCCGGCCGACGGCCGCATCAGCCAGCTGGGGAAGATCGAGGCCGGCCGCATCTTCCAGGCCAAGGGCCAGTCATTCACCGCTGCCGAACTGCTGGGCAGTGACGAGGACGCCAAGCCATACAACGATGGCCTCTACGCCACGGTGTACCTGTCGCCGCGCGATTACCACCGCGTGCACATGCCATGGACCGGAACCCTGCGTGAGACCGTGCACGTGCCGGGGCGCCTGTTCAGCGTTGGTCCGGCGGCAGTGAACGGCGTACCGCGCCTGTTCGCCCGCAACGAGCGCCTGGTCTGCCACTTCGACACCAGCTTCGGGCCGATGGTCAGCGTGATGGTCGGTGCGCTGCTGGTGTCCGGGGTGGAAACCGTGTGGAGCGGCGAAGAGATTCCGCACTATGGCGACCGCATCACCCGCAAGGACTACCGCGGCCAGGGCATCAGGCTGGAGCGCTTTGCCGAGATGGCGCGCTTCAACTACGGCTCCACCGTGATCGTGCTGCTGCCGCCGGGCGTGGCTGACTTCGCCCCGCAGTTGGGCGCTGAAAGCCCGGTGCAGCTGGGCCAGGCGCTGGCGAAGCTGCGCTGAGGCTTCGGTAGTGCCGGCCGCTGGCCGGCATCTCCGCTGATCCAACGCGTCGAGCATTGCCGGCCAGCGGCCGGCACTACCGGTACGCGCGTTACTGCAGGGACGGGGCCGGACCGACGTCCATGCCGTCGTAGTCTTCCACGCCCTTCTCCGCGGCCAGCGCTGCGAATTCCTGGTTGCGGCGGTCAAGCGAGGCTTCGTCGTGGATCTCCACGCGCTCCACATGCAACACGTGGAACGGCGCGTCGCCCTCTTCCGGATCCTGTTCGAACAATTCCACGAAGGTGTAACCCTGCGCCTGCAGGTGCTGCGCCAGTGCCTGCAACGGCTCGGCAGTGGAGTGCACGAAGAAGTACCCCCACAGCAACGGGCCGGTGATGTCCCAGTCGGTGTTTTCGCGGAGGTTGGCGAACAGGTTGCGGGTGTCTTCGAGGTCCATGCGGATTCCAGGGTCGGGGGGATTACTTGTCGCAGCCCTGCAGCTTCAGCGTCTGGCCGTGGCGCAGGCTGTAGGCCGGGGCCTTCAGGCCATTGGCGCGGGCCAGGGTGGGCACGTCGCACTGGAACTTGGCCGCGATGGCGCCCAGGGTTTCACCCCGGCCCACCTTGTGACTGCGCACCGGCTTCGGCCGCGCCGCCGGGCGTGGCGTGGCCACCGGAGCGACCGGCGTGGTCGGCACGCTGGCGGACGCGGCCGCATCGGCCACCGGCACCACGCCGCCCACGGCCACGCTCCCGGTGTAGCTGGTCGCGGCCGGGCGCTTGATTGCTGCGTTCAGATCGGCGGTGATCAGCGTGCGGGCCAGGTCGGCACGCGGGCCACTGACGCAGTTGCGCTGGTACAGGCCGGCGATGCGGGTGGTGGCATTGATCAGCGTGCCGGCCGGGATCCAGCCATCGGCCTCATAGCGCGGGTTGAGGTTGCGCAGCGCGCGCATGTAGCCATCGCGGGTGCCGTGGCTGCCCAGGCAGATGGTCAGTTCGTAGATGGTGGTCGACTTGGCCAGGCGCAGCGTGGCCGGCTGCGCGCTGATCTTCGGGAACTCCACGCCGTACTGCTGCGGGTGCAGGAAGATCCAGGCCGCGGCGATCACCATCGGCACGTAGTCCTTGGTCTCGCCGGGGAACTGGTTGTAGACGCTGTCGGTCCAGAAGCTCTGCCCGGCGCTCTGCTTGAACACGCGCGCGGCGCGGCCTTCGCCACCATTGTAGGCGGCCACCGACATTTCCACGTTGTTGTTCAGTTCGCGCAGGCGTTCGTTGAGGTAGCTGGCGCTGGCCTCGGCCGCACTGCGTGCATCGAAGCGGGTGTCGAAGCCGGTGCCGTCCGGGCCGAGGCCGAAGCGGCGGCCGGTGGCCGGCATGAACTGCATCAACCCGGCGGCGCCAGCGCGCGATGAAGCATGCACGCGGCCGTTGGATTCCTTGGCCATGATGCCGAACAGCAGCGCTTCAGGCAGGCCACGCTTCTCCCACTCCGGCCACATCACCGCACGCAGGTTCTGGTAGTTCTCGTAGCTGGTCAGCAACGCCGGGCGCATGTCGGTCAGCCAGCGGCGGATGCCGGCCTGCACCGCCGGGTTGTATTCGACCATGCTGTCGAAGGCGTGCCGCTTGTCGTTCAGCAGCGCGGCAGCGCGCGCGGCCTCCGGTACGTCGGCGGTAAGCGGGCCGATGTGGTCGGGGTCGGCTTCCAGGCGATCACCGCCCTCGTCGGCCACGTCATCGCTGGCGGCCGCGTCGGCGTCGTGCTTGAGCAGGCGCTTGTAGCTGGCCAGCAGGGTGCCCATCTGGCAGCCCTTCTGCTTCACGCAGTCGTTGAGGACATCTTCCATGTCCTCCAGCGCGGCGTCGGCTTCGTTGCTGCCCTTGGGGTCGGCATTGGCGACCAGCAGCAGCGCATCGCTGTAACGCTTCTCGGCGACGGTCATGCGCTGCTGCAGCGCATCCACCTTCGCCTTGTCCCGGGCCGAAACCCGCTGCGCATGGGCGTCGGGCGCCAGGGAAACCAGGCCGGCCAGGGCCAGCAGCGGCCAACCGCGGGAAATCAGGACAGGAACGGGCATTGATGGCACTGTGTGCGAAACAGGCAGGCAGAGTAGCGGCGCCGCCAAGGTCCGGGCAAGCCGACCTTCGGACCGTCACCGCCGGCGGTTAACATTGGGCTATTCACCACAAGGGCTGGACCATGGATCCGATTCTGCTCGGCAAAGGCATCACCGACGATGTGGCCGTCACCCTGCTGCCGAAACTCGGCAACCGCCACGGCCTGGTGGCCGGCGCCACCGGTACCGGCAAGACCGTGACCCTGATGACCCTGGCCGAGGGCTTCTCGCGGCTGGGCGTGCCGGTGTTCCTGGCCGATGTGAAGGGCGATGTGTCCGGCCTGGCGGTGCCCGGCACCGGCGCCGAGAACCTGCTCAAGCGCGCCGCCGAGATCGGCGTGGCCGACTACGCACCGGCCGCCAGCCCGACCATTTTCTGGGACCTGTACGGCAAGCTGGGTCACCCGGTGCGCACCACGGTCAGCGAGATGGGCCCGACCCTGCTGGCGCGCATCCTCGAGTTGAACGACACCCAGTCCGGCGTGCTCGACATCGTGTTCAAGCTGGCCGACGACCGTGGCCTGCTGCTGCTGGACATGGACGACCTGCGCGCCCTGCTCGGCCTGGTGGCCGAGGAGCGCAAGGACATCTCCACCGAGTACGGCCTGGTCAGCGCGCAGTCCATCGCTGCGATCCAGCGGTCGGTGCTGCGCCTGGCGCAGGATGGCGGCGAGAACTTCTTCGGTGAGCCGGCCCTGGAACTGGCCGACATCATGCGGGTCAATCACGACGGCCGCGGCATGATCGGCATCCTTGCCGCCGACCAGCTGGTGCTCAAGCCGAAGCTGTATTCCACCTTCCTGTTGTGGCTGCTGTCGGAGCTGTTCGAGCAGCTGCCGGAGGTGGGCGACCTGGACAAGCCGAAGCTGGTCTTCATCTTCGACGAAGCGCACCTGCTGTTCGACGATGCACCGCCGTCGCTGGTGCAGCGCATCGAGCAGGTGGTGCGACTGATCCGCTCCAAGGGCGTGGGCGTTTACTTCTGCTCGCAGTTCCCTGATGACGTGCCGGGCAACATCCTCGGCCAGCTCGGCAATCGCGTGCAGCATGCGCTGCGTGCATTCACCCCGCGCGACCAGAAGGCAGTGAAGACTGCTGCCGAAACCTTCGTGCCGAACCCGAAGCTGGACGTGGCCAAGGTGCTCAGCCAGCTCGGTACCGGCGAAGCGCTGGTGTCCACGCTGCAGGACAAGGGTGTGCCGATGCCGGTGCAGCAGACGATGATCGCGCCGCCGCGCTGCCGGATGGGGCCGATCACCGACGCCGAGCGTGCCCAGGTGCGTGCCGGCAGCCCGGTCGGCAGCCGCTACGACACCGCGATCAACCGCGAATCGGCCGCCGAACTGCTGGCCCAGCGTGCGCAGAAGACCGTCGAACAGGCGCAGGCACCGGCCGCGCGCAGCCGCGAGCAGGACGAAGCGCAGGAAGGCGGTTTCGGCCAGGCGATCAAGGACGCGATCTTCGGCACCAAGCGCCGCCAGGGCATGATCGAAACCATGGCCAAGCAGACCACGCGCACCGTCGGCACCAAACTGGGCAACCAGATCGTGCGTGGCATCCTGGGTGGCATCTTCGGCGGCAAGCGCTGATCTGCCACTACTGGGGTCGGATCCCTTTCCTGCGGAAAGGATCCGACCCCATCGTTCCCCTGAAAAGAAGTCGCACCACATGTCGCGTTGGCGTCCCCCTGCAGAAAAGAGTACCGCCCTGATCACCGCCTCCGGCCACGCCCGGCTGAAGGCCGAGCTGGATGACCTGTGGCGTGTGCGCCGCCCCGATGTGGTGAAGGCACTGGCCGCGGCTGCTGCGGAAGGCGACCGTTCGGAAAACGCCGAGTACACCTATCGCAAGAAGCAGCTGGGCGAGATCGACCGTCGTGTGCGCTACCTGACCAAGCGGTTGGAATCGCTACGCGTGGTCGATACCACGCCGACCGATCCGCTGGCGGTGTTCTTCGGCGCGTGGGTGGAACTGGAGAACGTGGACAGTGGCGACACCAGCCGCTATCGCATTGTCGGCCCGGATGAGACCGACGCAGGCCTGGGCTGGATCAGCATCGATTCGCCGCTGGCGCGTGCGCTGCTGAAGAAGCGGCTGGATGATGAATTTTCGGTGGAACTGCCCGGCGGCCAGTTCACCTTCGCGGTGATCAGCGTGGAATACGAACCGCTGTAGCGTCGACTGTCAGTCGACTACCGCGCCAAGCGCGGCACAAACCTCCGCAGCCGGACGGTAAGCGCACCGCGCTCCTCATCGCGGTTGATGACTCGCCGAAGCCACCTGTCGGGCGTTCACGGCCTCGGAACGAAGAGCAGTCGACTGACAGTCGACTCTACATAGCCCTGTGCAACGGCGGCGGGTACTGGCGGCCGGCCCGCAGCGGGCGGAAGTACGCGGCATCTGCATAGAAGGCGGCATCCTGTCCCTGGTGCCAGCCCGGGATTCCCGCCAGCGGCAGCGGACGCAACTGCAGGGGATCGGCCACTGCCCTGCCCTCGGCGATGGCCGCGGTCACTGCGTCAACGCAGGCATCATCGACTTCACCGTGCACCACCACGCACTTGCCGACCAGCAGGCGCCCCGGTAGCAGCGCCTGCTCCATCAGCGCGTGCCCGAATATCGCAGCGATAGCGATGTCACCACTCTGCCAGCGCGCAGGCTCGAACAACGCCGGCCAATCATGCACGTCCCATGCGGCCAACACGTCCTCATCGCGCACACGCACGATCACACCGGTTTCGTCGAACTGGGTCAGCGCGGCCTGCGCGCGATTGCGCTGCCCCGGCGGCATGGATGCGATATGCCTGCACTGCTGCACATTGAGCACCTGCTTGAGCTGCGGGTAACGGGCCCACACCAGTGCATTGAACAGGTCATGCCAGTTGTCGGCGCGGGTGGCGATGCGCCCCTGTGCGATGCGGGCTTCGTAGTGCAGGCCGTCGGCCAGCAGCGCGGCATCCTGCTCGACCAGGTGCTTGCCGGGCAGCGTGAGGCGTGTCTCGAGCGCTGCAATGGACGGCCACTCAGGGCTGGCCAGCAGGTCATGGACGTCGCGCAACCCGGCAAACACCGGGTGCGCGAACACCTGCGGATCGACCGCCGCACGCGGCGGCGGCACGAAGCGGCGCACACCGCTGCCGTCACCGGCGGCGGTCGTCGCTGCGGTCACAGCATCTTGAGATCGAATGCCGGGCGGGTAGCGGCCGGCAGCGCATCACCGTACAGGTCGTGCTCATCGCTCTCGGTGATTTCCACGTCGACGAACTCACCCACGCGCAGCGGCACCTGGTCGGCATTCTGGATGTGCACCAGGCCGTCGATCTCCGGCGCATCGGCCTTGGAACGGGCCACGGCGATGTCACCTTCGATGGCATCGACCAGGCACTGCTGCACGGTACCGATCTTGGCTTCCAGGCGCGCGGCGGAAATCTGCGCCTGCTTCTCCATGAAACGGGCCAGGCGTTCCTGCTTCACTTCTTCCGGCACGGCATCGGGCAAGTCATTGGCGGTGGCGCCCTCGACCGGCGAGTAGGCGAACGCACCGACGCGATCCAGCTGTGCCTCGTCCAGGAACGACAGCAGTTCTTCGAACTCGGCCTCGGTCTCGCCCGGGAAGCCGACGATGAAAGTCGAACGCACGGTGATGTCCGGGGCGATGCGGCGCCAGTTCTGCACACGCTCCAGGGTCTTCTCGACCGCACCCGGACGCTTCATCAGGCGCAGGATGCGCGGGCTGGCATGCTGGAACGGAATGTCCAGGTACGGCAGGATGCGGTTCTCGGCCATCAGCGGCACCACCTCGTCCACGTGCGGGTACGGGTAGACGTAGTGCATGCGAACCCACGCATCCAGCTCGGACAGACCTTCGCACAGTGCCTTCAGGCGGGTCTGGTAGGCCTTGTTGCGCCACATCTTCTCGGCGTACTTCACGTCCACGCCATAGGCCGAGGTGTCCTGCGACACCACCAGCAGCTCGCGCACGCCACCACGCACCAGGCGCTCGGCCTCACGCAGCACCTCGTCGACCGGGCGCGAGACCAGCTTGCCGCGCATCGACGGGATGATGCAGAAGCTGCACTTGTGGTTGCAGCCTTCGGAAATCTTCAGGTAGGCATAGTGGCGCGGGGTCAGCTTGATGCCGTAGTCAGGCACCAGGTCCACGAACGGATCGTGCTTGGGCGGCAGTGCTTCATGCACCGCTTCCATCACGCTGTGGTAGTCCTGCGGGCCGGACACCGCCAGCACGTTCGGATACGCCTCGCGGATCTGCTCCGGGCGCTTGCCCAGGCAGCCGGTGACGATGACCTTGCCGTTCTGGTTCATCGCCTCGCCAATCGCGTCCAGCGACTCGGTCACCGCCGAATCGATGAAGCCGCAGGTGTTGACCACCACCACATCGGCCGAATCGTAGGACGGGACGATGTCGTAACCTTCCGAGCGGAGCTGGGTGAGGATGCGCTCGGAATCGACAAGGGCCTTCGGGCAGCCAAGGCTGACGAAGCCGACTTTGGGGTTCAGCTGGGACATGGAATCGCGGGACTCTGGGGGCCTGGGCCCCTGCCGGCATGGCAGGGGTTCCTGGGGGCCGGGGCCTGAAAGGGCGCCAGTATACCGGGGTTGGCGGCCGGGCTCTGAATGGCCAGCCGCCCGATCACGCACAGCCGCTGACACCGCGCTAACCCGCGCAGCACCGACAATGCAGTCCTGTCCCTGCAACGAGAGTAGATGACGATGGCCGAGTGGATCACCCTGGATACGCACCACGGCGCGGTACGGGCCTGGCAGGCACTCCCCGAGGGCACCGCGCGAGGCGGGCTGGTGGTGGTGCAGGAAATCTTCGGCGCGAACCCGCACATCCGCGGCGTGGCCGAACGCTTCGCCGCCGAGGGCTATGCGGTGCTGGCACCGTCGTTCTTTGACCTGATTGATGGCCCCGATGCCGACCCGGATGCCCTGCCCTACGACGCCGACGGCGTGAAGCAGGGCCTGGAACGGGTCAGCGCGCTGGGCATGGAGAAGGCGCTGGAGGTGGTCCGCGCGGCAGCCACCCGGCTGGCCCCCTACGGCAAGGTCGGCACCGTCGGCTACTGCTGGGGCGGTACGGTAGCGATGCTGTCCGCAGTGCGCCTGGGCCTGCCCTCTGTCAGCTACTACGGCGCGCGCAACGTCCAGTTCCTCGATGAGACGCCGAAGGCGCCGGTGATCTTCCACTTCGGCGCCCAGGACCGCAGCATCCCGCCGGAAGCGGTCCAGGCCCATCGCGAGAAGCTGCCGCAGATGGCCACCTTCGTCTATCCGGCCGACCACGCCTTCAACCGGGAGGTCGGACATGCGTATGATCCAGACAGCGCCGCCCTGGCGCTGCAACGCACCCTGGACTTCTTCTCGGAGCATCTTGGATGAGCGAATTCGAACTCGATTCACGCCTGGCCACCGATAGCGTGCTGGTGGCCGAAGGACCGTTGTCGCAAGTGCGGCTGATGAACGACGAACGATTCCCGTGGCTGGTACTGGTACCGCGCCTGGCCGGGGTCACCGAGTGGATCGAGCTGGACGGCGAGCAGCAGGACAAGCTGCGCACCGAGCTCAATCGCGCCTGCAAGGCCCTGAAGGGCGCCGACGGGGTGGAGAAGATCAACATCGGCGCGTTGGGCAACATCGTGCGCCAGCTGCACTTCCACGTGATCGGCCGCCATGACGGTGATCCGGCCTGGCCGGGCCCGGTCTGGGGCAGCGGTCCCGCGCACCGCTACGAAGCGGCCGCACTGGACCAGCATGTCGCCTACTGGAAGGAACGGCTAGGATATCCGGCCCACACCTGAGCCTTCGCCGACCCGATGCGATTCAACCTCGTTGCCGCCATCCTGCTGATCCTGATCGGCCTGTTCATGCTCGCCAGCAACCTCGGCTGGACGCACCTGAACCTGTCCAAGCTGCTGCTGACCTGGTGGCCGGTGGCGCTGGTGGGTGTCGGGATCGCGATGCTGTTCGGGCGCGGAAAATAACGAAGGCGGCGCATTGCGCCGCCCTCGTTCATGCAGAGCCGAGCCATGCTCGGCTGCCCCGCCTTGAAGCCGAGCATGGCTCGGCTCCACAAACCGCCTGCAATCTTCAGGTCCGCGGCAGGGTCACACCGGTCTGGCCCTGGTACTTGCCGCCACGATCGCGGTACGACGTCTCGCAGATATCATCAGCCGCGGCCTGGAAGAACAGCATCTGTGCAACGCCTTCGTTGGCGTAGATGCGCGCCGGCAGCGGCGTGGTGTTGCTGAATTCCAGGGTGACGTGGCCTTCCCATTCCGGCTCCAGCGGCGTCACGTTGACGATGATGCCGCAGCGCGCATAGGTGCTCTTGCCCAGGCACACCACCAGGGTGTCGCGGGGGATGCGGAAATACTCCACGGTACGCGCCAGCGCGAAGCTGTTCGGCGGAATGATGCACTCGTCGGCGGTGATGTCGACGAAGCTGCCCGAGTCGAAATGCTTGGGATCGACGATGGTCGAGTTGATGTTGGTGAACACCTTGAACTCGCGCGAGCAGCGCACGTCGTAGCCATAGCTGGACGTGCCGTAGCTGACGATGCGCTCGCCGTTGGCCTGCTTGACCTGCCCGGCCTCGAACGGCTCGATCATGCCGTGCTGCTCGGACATGCGGCGGATCCAACGGTCACTCTTGATGCTCATGCTTTGTCCTGGGGGATACGAGGGGCGCGAGGATTCTAGCAGGGGGCCGGGCATCGCCGACGGCCCCGGCCGAGGTGCTTACAGCAGCGAAGACAGGATCGGAATCGACGCCCGCGGGCGCTTGCCCACTTCCTCGATCAGGCGCTGCGCGGCATGGCGGTAGGCCTGCGCCGGCACCGAATCGGGCTGCGCCACGGTGATCGGGGTACCGCTATCGCCCTGCTCGCGGATGCCGATCTGCAGCGGCAGCGATCCCAGCAGCGGCACGCCGTACTGCGCGGCCATGCGCTCGCCACCGCCCTCGCCGAACAGATGCTCGACATGCCCGCAGTTGCTGCAGGTGTGCACGGCCATGTTCTCGACAATGCCCAGCACCGGCACCTCGACCTTCTCGAACATCTTCAGCGCCTTCTTCGCATCCAGCGTGGCGATGTCCTGCGGCGTGGTGACGATCACCGCACCGGCCAGCGGGATCTTCTGGGTCAGGGTCAGCTGGATGTCGCCGGTGCCCGGCGGCAGGTCGATCAGCAGGAAATCCAGGTCATCCCACAGCGTGTCGTTGAACAGCTGGGTCATTGCCGAGGTGGCCATCGGACCGCGCCAGATCATCGGCGTGTCCTCTTCGATCAGGTAACCGATCGACATCGTGTCCACGCCGAACGCGCGCAGGGGCTCGATGCTCTTGTTGTCGGGACTTTCCGGCCGCCCGGACAAGCCCAGCATGGCGGGCACGCTGGGGCCGTAGATGTCCGCGTCCAGCACACCGACACGTGCGCCCAGCTGCTGCAGCGCCACGGCCAGATTGACCGCGGTGGTCGACTTGCCCACGCCGCCCTTGCCGGAGCCGACCGCGATGACATTGCGGATGCGGGCATGTGGCGTCAGTCCCTTCTGGACCTGGCTGGCATGGGGGCGGCGGGGGGAACTGTTCACAACGGGCACCAGCTGTATCAGGGGGAATAACCCAACATCATACAAGCTGGACGTAGCCTGACTGAAATTCAGGATTGCTACAGATTCGTGCACAGATTGTTAAGTTCATGTTACGTTCCTGAAGCACTGTTTTGGGCTGCGGAGCTGGTTTCCAGCGCGCACGATGGCGCATGCGCAGTGCCGATTTTTGTTTTTGCTCTCTATTGGAACTACATGAAATACGCAAGCAACACCGCACGTCGCAACACGCTCGCCGTCGCCCTGATTTCCGCCCTGATGGCCGCCGCCCCGGCAATGGCCCAGGACAAGGCGACCAACCTGGACAAGATCACCGTCACCGGTTCGCTGATCCCGCAGACCCAGGTTGAAACCCAGACCCCGGTGATGTCCATCACCGCCGAAGACATCCAGACCCGCGGCTTCAGCAGCGTTGCTGAAGTGCTGCAGCAGTCCTCGCTGACCACCGGCGGCCTGCAGGGTGGCCAGACCTCGGGTTCGTTCACCCAGGGCGCCGAAGCAGCCGGCATGTTCGGCCTGAACCCGGGTTACACCAAGTACCTGATCAACGGCCGCCCGATGCTCTCGTATCCGGCGCTGTACAACGGTAGCGACACCTTCAACAACATCAGCGGCATTCCGATCGACATCGTCGAGCGCATCGAAGTGCTGCCCGGTGGCCAGTCCTCGCTGTACGGCTCGGACGCGATCGCCGGTGTGGTCAACATCATCCTGAAGGAGCGCATGGACGGCGGTACGATGACCGTCCGTGGCGGCACCTACACCGAAGGCGGCGGCAGCAATATCCGCTTCAGCGCAGCCAAGGGCTTCAACGCGTTCGACGACCGCTTCCACGCGCTGGTCAACGTGCAGATCGAGAACGGCAGCCCGATCTGGGGCTACCAGCGTGACATCACCAAGCAGAACAACCCGGTCGGCTACACCGCGCAGGTGCCGTCGAACGACTTCGCCGTCATCACCAATGCAGACAACAAGCTGCTGATGATGGACCCGAGCCGCTGCGCCAACGTGGCGGGCCTGTACGACGGCACCACCGTCGTCGGCAAGCGCGCGTCGGGCGAGTCCTGCGGTTCGGTGTACAGCGCCGGCTACAAGACCCTGAAGAACGGCAAGAACAGCGGCCAGTTCTACTCGTCGATGACCTTCGACGTGAACGACAACTTCCAGCTGTTCGCCGACGTGCTGTACAGCAAGGAAAAGACCGAGTTCACCTCCGGCTCCAGCGCCCTGTGGTGGGGCACGAAGTCGGTCATGGGTGGCTTCTACGACCAGGGCGCAGGCAAGGTCGTGAACCTGCAGCGCGCCTTCGCGCCGGAGGAGATCGGCGCGGGCGACTACAACAACATCCTGAACTCCGATGAGAGCCGCGCCTACCAGGTCACCCTGGGCGGCAAGGGCATGGTCGGCGACTGGGATTACAGCGCCAGCTTCACCCGTGGCGAGTACCGCCTGGACCAGAACCGCTTCGTGCGCTGGAAGGACAAGATCGAGGACTTCTTCGGCCAGACCGTGCTGGGCCCGCGCCTGGGCACCTACACCGACCCGAAGGACCCGACCGCCACGTTCGGCATCTACAACCCGAACTACGCTGCCTTCTACTCGCCGATCACCCCGGACCAGTTCGCCAGCTTCACCGGCTACGGCACCCACCGCAGCAAGACCTGGCAGAACCTGGGTCGCGTGCAGGTGACCAACGGCTCGCTGTTCAGCCTGCCGGGCGGTGACGCCGGCCTGGCCGTCGTGCTGGAAGGTGGCAGCGAAGGTTGGGACTACTCGCCGGACCAGGCCTTCGTCGACGGCAACGTGTGGGGCACCACCGCCGTCGCGGGCGCCGGCCACCGCAGCAACTACGCGGTCACCAGCGAACTGCGCATGCCGCTGCTGGAGAAGCTGACCGTCAGCGCCTCTGGCCGCTATGACGCGTTCAAGATCGCAGACAAGACCGTCGACAAGGCCACCTACAGCATCGGTCTGGAATTCCGCCCGATCGAGAGCCTGCTGCTGCGCGGCAAGTACGGCACCGCCTTCCGTGCACCGACCCTGTCCGATGCCTTCCAGGGCATGAGCGGCTCGTACTCGTCCGGCCAGAACGACTACTACCGTTGCAGCCAGCTGGGCTACGGCCTGCGCGACGAGAAGTGCGCGTTCTACAAGAACACCTCGGTGTACAGCGAAAAGTCCGGCAACCCGGACCTGAAGCCGATCACCGCCGACGTGTGGAGCGCAGGCGTGGTGTGGGCCCCGGTGAGCAACTTCTCGCTGTCGGCCGACTACTACAACTGGAAGATCAAGAACGAGGTCAAGACCCTCAGCACCGACCAGCTGCTGCTGGCCGAGTACCAGTGCCACAACGGCCTGCCGAACAACACCTCGGCCAGCTGCCAGAACGTCACCGACTGGGTGTCGCGCGATGCCGGCGGCAACCTGACCCGCGTGTACACGCCGAAGCTCAACGTCGCCAGCCAGAACCTGGAAGCGGTGACGGTGGCGGCCAAGTACCAGCAGGATATCGGTCGCTTCGGCTCGCTGATGTTCTCCGGCAACTACACGAACATGCTGAAGCGTGAAGTGCAGCCGATGCCGGGCGCCGCCAAGCTCGACCTGCTGAGCGATCCGTACAACATGTGGTACTACGACAACTTCGCCAAGGTCCGTGGCGATCTGTCGGTGGCCTGGAACATCGCCAAGTTCACCACCACCGTGTACGCCAACTACGTCGGCAGCACCCCGAACTACCTGGCCTACACCGGCCGCAGCTACGGCTATGTCCACTCTTCCGGTGCCAAGGCCGGCAAGTGGGGTTCGTACACCACGTACAACCTGAGCATGAACTACCAGGCACAGGACGATCTGGTCCTGTCGCTGATGGTCAACAACGTGTTCAACAAGCTGCCGGAAGGCCAGCGCTACAACTACCCGGGCAACGAATCGACCCCGTTCAATGACGGCTTCTACAGCGTCTACGGCCGCCAGATCTCGGCCCAGGTCAAGTACAACTTCTGATCCCGTCGTTTCCCGGACTTCGTGTCTGGACCAGGCCCCGCTTCGGCGGGGCCTTTTTTTTCCTTCTATGCGGCATGGGGAAAGCCCGCGACGTATCGATTGTTAATGTCAGTTGAATTTATCAAATATTCATTTTCCCTGCTTTCCGATAATCCGGAAAAGGGCAGAAATGCCTGTGGAGAAGGGGCTTTTCACCAAGCGCGCAACCGTCCGTCACCGACCGTTACAGAACTGCGCAAGGCACGTTAAGCGTGTGTTACGTTGAGGCCACGCCGCTAAACCGCATAGGCAAAGCAGCTGAACAGAATCGAAATCCCAGGAAAGGGATACACGCGTCATCACGATCACACGGAGTAATCGCATGTCTCGTCGTCGCTTCGCATTCTCGCACCACCCGCTCACCCACGCCGTCGCCTGCGGCTTGTTGCTGGCCGGCAGCAGCGCCACCGTACTCGCCCAGGACAGCAGCAAGGCCGCGACCAACCTCGACCGGGTCACGGTCACCGGCTCGCTGATCCCGCAGACGCAGATCGAAAACCAGACGCCGGTGCTGACCATCAGCGCCGAGGCGATTCAGGCGCGCGGTTTCTCCAGCGTTGCCGAAGTGTTGCAGCAGTCCTCGTTGACCACCGGCGGCCTGCAAGGCGGCCAGACCTCGGCATCCTTCACCCAGGGTGCTGAAGCGGCTGGCATGTTCGGCTTGAACCCGGGCTACACCAAGTACCTGATCAATGGCCGCCCGATGCTCTCGTATCCGGCGCTGTACAACGGCAGCGACGCGTTCAACAACATCAGCGGCATCCCCATCGACATCGTCGACCGCATCGAGGTGCTGCCCGGTGGCCAGTCATCCCTGTACGGTTCGGACGCGATCGCCGGCGTGGTCAACATCATCCTCAAGGAACGCATGGACGGCGGCACGCTGAACGTGCGCGGCGGCGCCTATTCCGATGGCGGTGGCGCCAGCTTCCGCGTGAGCGGCGCCAATGGCTTCAACAGCAAGGACGATCGCTTCCGCGCCCTGGTCAATGTGCAGTATGAAAAGACCAACCCGATCTGGGGTTACCAGCGCGACATCACCAAGCAGAACAATCCGCATGGCTACACGCGCCAGCTGCCCTCGAACGACTTCCTGGTCTTCGACGCGGATACCAATGATTTCCTGATGATGGATCCGAACAACTGCGCCGGCGTTTCCGGCCAGTTCGGCGGCACCACCATCCTCGGTACGCGCCGCGCTGGACAATCCTGCGGCTCCGCGTTCGGCGCGGGTTACAAGACGATCAAGAACAGCAAGGAAAGCAGCCAGTTCTATTCGTCGCTGACCTACGATGTGAATGACAACCTGCAGCTGTTCGGCGATGTCCTCTACAGCTACGAAACCGTCAAGTACAACACCGGTGCCGGCTACAACTACTGGGGCACGGACATCAGCATGGGTCCGTTCTTCGATCAGTCCAGTGGTCGCTATCTGGGGCTGCAACGCGTGTTCGCACCCGAAGACATCGGCGGCATTGGCTACCGCGACATCATGAATACCGACCGCAGCAAGTCCTATCAGGTCACGCTCGGTGCACGCGGCGCGATCGGCAGCAACTGGGACTACGAGGCCAGCGTCACCCGCGGCGAGTACAAGCTCAACGAGCGTGGCTATGCACGCTGGAACGACCCGATCAACAACTGGTTCGCCGACAACGTGCTGGGACCGGTGCTGGGCCAGACCGACGACGGCTACAACATCTACAACCCGAACTGGGGTGCTTTCTATTCCCAGCTGCCGCAAGGGGCCTTCCAGAGCTTCACCGGCTTCACCACCAGCCGCAGCCGCACCTGGCAGACCCAGACCCGCGCGCAGATCACCAACAGCTCGCTGTTCAAGCTGCCCGGTGGCGACGCCGGCTTTGCCGCCGTGGTTGAAGGCGGCAGCGAAGGGTGGAACTACACGCCGGACGTGCGCCTGACCGACGGCACAGTGTTCGGTACCACCTCGGTGGCGGGCAACGGCCATCGCAGCAACTACGCTGTCACCAGCGAACTGCGTCTGCCGTTGCATGACATGCTGACGGTCACCGCTTCCGGCCGCTACGACAACTTCAAGATCGCCGGCCATACCGTAGACAAGCCCACCTACAGCATCGGCCTCGAGTTCCGCCCCTTCGAAAGCCTGCTGGTCCGCGGCAAGTACGGCACCGCGTTCCGCGCCCCGTCCCTGCCCGATGCCTTCCAGGGCAAGAGCGGCTACTACGCCAATGGGTCCAAGGATTACTACCGCTGTGGCCAGCTCGGGTTCGATCCGTCCAACACGGTCGACTGCCGCTACGGCAGCGTGTCGGTGTTCGGCACCCAGTCGGGCAATCCGGAGCTGAAGCCGATTACCGCCGATGTGTGGAACGCGGGCCTGGTGTGGGCGCCGATCAACAACCTGTCGGTGTCCCTGGACTACTACAACTGGAAGATCAAGAACGAGGTCAACACCCTCAGCTCCGACCAGTTGCTGCTCGCCGAGTACTACTGCCGCAACGGCCTGACCAACACCGCTGGCGCCACCTGCGAGGAAGTGGCCAACTGGGTCACCCGTGATGCCACCGGCGCGCTGGAGGAGATCTACACGCCGAAGCTGAACGTGGCACGGCAGAACCTCGAGGCGGTCACTGCCAGCTTCAAGTACGTACAGGACATCGGTCGCTTCGGTTCGCTGCAGTTCTCCAGCAACTACACCAACATGCTCAAGCGTGAACTGCAGCCGCAGCTCAACGACCCGTTCCTGGATCTGCTGAGCAACCCGTACGCAATGTGGGTGTACGACTCCTACGCCAAGGTCCGGGCTGACGGCTCGATCGGCTGGGCGATCGACAAGTTCACCACCACGCTGTACTTCAATTACATCGGCCGCACGCCGAACTACCTGTCCTACCTGGGCCGTGGCTATGACTATGTCGATCCGACGTCCGGCTACAAGGCTGGCAAGTGGGGCTCTTACACGACGTACAACCTGAGCGTGAACTACCGCGCGATGGACAACCTGACGTTCTCGCTGATGGTCAACAACCTGTTCAACAAGGTGCCGGACAACCAGCAGCACTCCTACGCGGGCAACATCGACGTGCCGTACAACAACTCCCTGTACAACGCCTACGGACGGGCGATCTACGTCCAGGCCCAGTACGACTTCGGCAGGAAGTAAGCGCAGCCAAGCGCACATGGAAGCAGAAGCCCCGCTCCGGCGGGGCTTTTTTTTGCCTGCGTGGGTCTTCCACCGCATCTCTCCGGATGCTGCGCGTCGGTGACCATCCCCGATCGTTCGCGGCTGGATTCATGAATGTCAGAAAAATATGACAATTCCACCTCATGCGGCGATCGCGTCGCCCATTACAAGACAATTATTTTAGATGCATTTTCCCAGAACTTAGCTCCAGTATGGCGAATTTTACCAACCCAGGGCTTTTCCAAGTCTTTTCACCTGAAAAATTTCATTCAGGATTCATTGCATTTTTGTTCACGAGGCATTTATAAATGAGGCACGCCGTTTGTGACCGCGTTCCTGTTTGGCCACGAGGCGCACCCACTACACCCCGGAGAGAGTCCTGATGCAAACGAAGTTCTGGCGCCGCGCGGCGCTGGCTACCGCCCTGTCTGGTTGCCTTTTCTCGATCGCTCACGCTCAGTCCGTGACCGGTTACATCTACGGCCAGGCGCCGGCCGGCACGGGTTCGAGCGTGGTTGTCCGCAACCTGGGGACCGGCGCCACGCGCACCCTGCCGGTTGATGCCAATGGTCGTTACCGCGTGTCCGACCTGCCCAACGGCCGCTACTCGGTGGAACTGCGCCGTGACGGCGCCACGGTCACGACACAGAATGACGTGGCGGTCAACATCGCCTCCGGCACCGAGGTTTCCTTCGCCGGCGGCAAGGCGACTGATCTGGACGGCATCGTGGTGCGCGCCGCGTCGATGGCATCGATCGACGTTTCGCAGGTCGATACCCGGACCGTCTTCAGCTACGAAGACCTGCGCAGCCTTCCGCTGCCGCGCGACATCACTGCTGTTGCCCTGCTGGCACCCGGTGCGATCGCCAGCAACAGCTACAGCGGCGTACCCAGCTTCGGCGGTTCTGCTGCGTCGGAGAATGCCTATTACATCAACGGCTTTGCGGTAACCAACCCGCTGACCAGCATCGGCTCGACCACACTGCCCTTTGAGGCCATCGCCCAGGAACAGGTCCTCACCGGCGGCTATGGCGCGGACTTTGGGCGCTCCACCGGTGGCGTGGTCAACATCGTGACCCGTCGCGGCACCAACGAATGGAAGGCCGGTGCGTACGAGATCTGGAGCCCGGAATCGCTGCGCGCATCTCCGCGCAACATGTATTACGCCAACACCGGCCACTTCACCGCCAATGATCCGCGCGGCGCGGCTTACCAGACCGATGGCAAGCTGTATCAGTACCGCAACAAGAACAACTCCTGGCAGAACACCACCGGTGCCTATGTCGGCGGCCCGATCGTCCAGGACAAGCTGTTCTTCTTCGTCAACGGCGAGTTCACCAAGACTGACGGCACCAGCGCCCGCTACGCGACCAACACCAGCCCGGCCAACCTGACCCGCGGTTGGAACGAGTACACCTATGAATATCCGCGCTGGACGGCGAAGATCGACTGGAACATCACCGACAACCACGTCATCGAGCTGACAGGTGTGTCTGACGTTACCAAGTACGACGCCGAGTACTACTCGTTCGACTACAACAAGTTCACACATGGCGACGTGCAGACCGGCGGCATCAGCACCAAGGAAGACTCCAAACTCTACATCGGCAAGTACACCGGCTACCTGACCGACAACCTGACCCTGTCGGCGCTGTACGGTCGCCAGAAGATCGAACACTCGCAGGGCCTGTACAACTACGACGCAAGCTGCCCGTACATCAGTGCCGGAACCACTGCACGCGTGCCGGGCCTGAACTACAGCGGCTGCCAGAGCACGACCTCGCTGGTCAACGCCGACGGCGCCTTCGACGAGACCAAGGGCGGGCGTATCGACCTGACCTGGCGTCTGGGCAACCATGAACTCCGCTTCGGCTTCGACCGCCAGGATGCAGAGTCGCTGACCGGCACCGAGTATCCCGGCGGCTACGGCTGGATCTATCGTCGCTCCACCAACCCGAACACCCCGATCGATGCATCGCACGGCGTGAGCTCGGCAGCTTCCGGTGGCGGCCTGGGCGCACAGGGCTACTACGTCTATCGCCTGTACAGCACCAAGCTGGCACAGCCGAAGACCGAGCAGGCCTCGCAGTACATCGAAGACCGCTGGCAGGTTTCGGACAACGTTTTGCTATCGCTGGGTCTGCGCAACGAACAGTTCACCAACTACACCGGCACGGGCGAGAAGTATGCGAGCCAGAAGACGCAGCTGGCACCGCGTCTGGGCGTGGCCTGGGACGTTCATGGCGACTCGTCGCTGAAGTTGTTCGCCAATGCCGGTCGCTACCACCTGGCCATGCCGAACAACGTGGCAGTGCGTGCAGCCTCCGGCTCGCTCAACACCAACGAGTACTTCACCTACACCGGCGTCGATCCGACCACCGGTGCACCGACGGGGCTCAATTCCATTCCGGTCGATGCCTCGAAGGGGTACCTGTGCCCGGGCACCAACGCTGTCGCCAGCAACCTGGAATGCGGCAGTGCGCCGAATCCGCGCACCTTGGCCGCAGTGGACATGAAGTCGCACTACCAGGACGAGTACATCATTGGCATGGAGCAGCAGCTTGCGGCTGATACCGTCTGGGGCGCGAAGTTCACCTACCGCGAACTGAAGAGCGCGATCGACGACACCTGCACCCCCGCGCTGGGCGGCGCATGCTTCCTGTTCAACCCCGGCGTGGGCAACACCTTCTGGGAAGAACAGGCCGATGGCAGCTACGAGAAGGTGCACTATTCGGCAGCTGACCTTGGCCTGCCCAAGCTCAAGCGCAAGTACTACGCGCTGGACCTGTTCCTGGAGAAGCGTACGGACAACTGGTACGGCAAGGTCATGTACACCTTCAGCCGCAACTACGGCAATACCGAAGGCCAGCTGAACTCCGACCTGGATACCGGTACCGGTGGCCAGGAAGATGTGTCGGTCACCCAGGACTGGGATCTGCCGCAGCTGATGCAGGGCGCCAATGGGCTGCTGCCGAACCACCGTGGCCATGTGCTCAAGGCGTTCGGCTACATGAAGCTGACCCCCGAGTGGCGCGTGGGTGGCAGCCTGACCGTTGCCGAAGGTCGTCCGAACAACTGCACCAGCATGTACCCGACCCCAGACAAGGGCCTCTACGATGGCTCCTACTATTGGTACTGCGGCCTGCCGGGCAGCGGCACCACACCGGGCACGGCCGGTTACGTGCCGCCGTCGGCGGACTACGGTTCGTCGCCGCGCGGTTCGCACGGCAAGGCGCCGTGGCAGTTCAACCTGGGGCTGAATGTCGCATACACGCCGGATTGGGCGAAGGGCCTGACCCTGCAGGCCGATGTGATCAACCTGCTGAATCGCCAGGTGGCTGGCAGCACTTACTCGCGTTACGCCGCCTCGCCGTACCGCGGCGCAGCGGACTACAACCCGGAGTACGGTCGTGACCTGAACTACTCGACCCCGCGCTACTTCCGCTTCACTGCCCGATACGATTTCTGATCATCCGGCAGCATCGTTGACCCGGAGGGCCCGTGCGATCCGCACGGGCCCTTCTTTTTTCCTTTCGTGGCGCGTCGCCGTCGGCCCCTTGCGCCCGGCCATGACCTTCGACACCCTTGCAGGGCAGGCCGGCGGCGTATCGTTCGGCCCACGGCCGTCCCTGCGGCCCTTCCCTGACTCACTCGGCCTGGAGGCCATCAAAGTGACCCGTACTCCCAAGATCGTGCTGCTGACCCTGGCCGTTTCGGCCGCGCTGGTTGGCTGCGGCAAGAACGAAACCCCGGCCAAGGACGCCACCGCCTCCACGCCGGCTGCGGCCGAAGCCACAAACTACACGCTGGACGAGAGCAAGCTGCCGGCCTACAACGCCTTCCAGCCCAGCGACCTCGATACCAGCAAGGACGCCTGCGGCGCCTTCGGCGACTACGTGAACAGCAAGTGGCTGGCCGCCAATGAAATCCCGGGCGACCGCACCAGCTGGGGCGCGTTCACCATCCTCGACGAGCGCTCGGTGGCCGTGCAGCACCAGCTGGCCGAGCAGGTGGCACAGGTGAAGACTCCGAACCACATCGAGAAGATCGTCGGCGACCTGTGGGCCACCGGCATGGACGAGGCCAAGATCAACGCTCAGGGCATCGAGCCGCTGAAGGCCGACCTGACCGCGATCGATGGCCTGCAGGACAAGGCGGCCATCGCCAACTACCTGCGCAGCAGCGCCGCCAAGGGTGACAACGTCCTGTTCGGCTTCGGCGCCGAAGCCGACTTCAAGAACTCGGCCGTGAACATGGCCTACGCCAGCCAGGGCGGCCTGGGCCTGCCGGACAGCACCTACTACACCGATGCCAAGAACGCCGACAAGCTGAAGGCCTACCAGGCGCACGTCGCCCAGGTGCTGGAGTTGTCCGGCGTCGCTGCTGCCGACGCTGCCAAGCAGGCCGAGGACGTGGTCAAGTTCGAAACCCGCCTGGCCAAGGCGTCCAAGTCGCGCGTCGAACTGTCGCGCAACGTCGAGCTGTACTACAACCCGGTCACCGTGGCCGACGCGGACAAGCTGACCCCGAACTTCAGCTGGACCGAGTTCTTCAAGTCGCAGGGCGTGGCCGCACCGGAGAAGTTCTCGCTGGCCATGCCGGCCTTCCATGAGGAAGTGAGCAAGGCGCTGGGCGACACCGATCCGTCGGTGTGGCGTGCCTACCTGCGCTTCCACACCGTGGACAGCGCCTCGCCGTACCTGGCCGATGCCTTCGTGCAGGAGAACTACGAGTTCTACGGCAAGACCCTCAACGGCCAGAAGGAGCAGAAGCCGCGCTGGAAGCGTGTGCTGGGCACCATCGAGAATGACGCCGGTGAAGCCTTCGGCCAGCTGTACGTGAAGGTGGCCTTCTCGCCGGAAGCCAAGGCGAAGATGGAAGAACTGGTGAAGAACCTGGCCGCCTCGCTGAAGGACCGCATCCAGGGCCTGAGCTGGATGAGCGATGAAACCAAGGCCAAGGCCATCGCCAAGTGGGAAACCTTCACCCCGAAGATCGGCTACCCGGACAAGTGGCGTGACTGGTCGGGCCTGCAGACCCAGCGCGACAGCTTCCTGGGCAACGTGCGCGCGGCCAACGAATTCAACTACAAGTTCAACCTGTCCAAGATCGGCAAGCCGGTGGACAAGACCGAGTGGGGCATGACCCCGCAGACGGTCAACGCCTACTACAACCCGCTGCAGAACGAGATCGTGTTCCCGGCCGCCATCCTGCAACCGCCGTTCTTCGATCCGAAGGCCGACGACGCACTGAACTACGGCGGCATCGGCGCGGTGATCGGCCACGAAATGACCCACGGTTACGACGACCAGGGCGCACGTTTCGGGCCGACCGGCAACATGGAAGACTGGTGGACCGCCGCTGACAAGAAGAACTTCGAAGGCCTGACCGGCAAGCTGGTCAAGCAGTTCGACCAGTACAAGGTCGACGGCCAGGCGGTGAACGGCCACCTGACCCTGGGTGAGAACATCGCCGACCTGGGCGGCCTGGCCACTGCTTACGATGCCCTGCAGAAGGCCAGCGCCGGCAAGGAAGACCCGAAGGTGGACGGCTTCACCCGCGACCAGCGCTTCTTCTTCAACTGGGCCACCGTGTGGCGCACCAAGTACACCTCGGAGAACGCCAAGGTCCGCCTGGCGACCGACCCGCACGCCCCGGCGCAGTTCCGCGCCATGGGTGCGCCGTCGAACCTGCCGACCTTCGCGGCCGCGTTCCAGTGCAAGGCCGGTTCGCCGATGGCCCGCAGCGGCGACCAGCAGGTGGTGATCTGGTAAGCCACGGCTGACGCCGCGGCAGACCTGCAGAGGCCCGGGAATTCCCGGGCCTTTGTTTTTCCGGGGTGTTTTTCATCCACGCATGGTGTGGATCCAATGATCTCGGCGCTCCCCGCTAGCGGCCGCCCCTGGTCGGCGAAAGCAGCGTGATGCGTGCATGCCGCGTCGATGCGCGGCTTGCTATAGTGCGCGCGCCCTCAATCCATCACGGATTCGTTCCACATGCCCAATTTCCGTCCGCTTGCCATCGCCCTGGGCATCAGCCTGGCGACCCTGGTCCCGACCCATGATGCGTTCGCCGCCGCCAAGAAGAAGGCCGCGCGCGCCCCGGCCGTCAGCGCCCAGTGCAGCGACTTCTATGACGCCACCAACGCAGGCTGGCTGAAGGCCAACCCCGTGCCACAGACCGGTGCCACCACCGCGCTGGGCCAGCTGGTCGACCGCAGCCGCCAGCAGCAGCGTGAACTGCTCGACGCAGCGATGAAGGCGCCGCAGGGCAACGTGCAGAAACTGCTGGGCGACTTCTGGGCCAGCGGCCTGGACGAAGCCGCCGTGGAAGCCGACGGATCCAATCCGATCGCCCCGCTGCTGACCCGCATCAACGCCATCAAGAAGGCCAAGGATGTGCCGGCCTCGATCGCCGCGCTGCACCAGGTCGGCATCCCGGTGGCCTTCAACTTCGGCCCGGACGTGGACCTGAAGGCGCTGGACCGCCACATCGGTTACTTCATGCAGGGCGGCATGGGCCTGCCGGACCCGGCGTTCTATACCCGCACCGACGCCGACACCGTTGCGCTGATGGGCCGCTACCGCAATTACGTCAAGCAGATCCTGGCACTGACCGGCACTCCGGCCGCCAAGCTGGATGCCGAGTCGCAATCGGTGATCGCACTGGAAACCGAACTGGCGCGCAACGCGCAGTCGCTGGCCGGCATCAACAATCCGTTCAACAACTACGCGCCGATCTCCACCAAGGAGCTCAACAGCCGCTACCGCAACCTGCAGCTGGATGCCTTCCTGAAGGCCCAGGGCGTGGACGACGATCTGGTCTCGCTGGCCGACCCGGGCCTGTTCAAGCAGCTCGATGGCATGGTCACCAAGCTCAAGCCGGACCAGTGGAAGGCCTACCTGCGCTGGCGCGTGGGCGACTCGATGGCGCCCTACCTGTCCAAGGCCTACCGCGACGCCGAATTCGAATTCCGCGGCCGCGTGCTGCGTGGCGAAACCCTGCCGCCGCAGCGCTGGGAAGACGTGCTGGAGGCGATCAACGTGGCCGCCGGCCCGATGCTCGGTCGCGAATACGCCGCCCGTTACCTGTCGGCCGAAGACCGTCGCCAGGCCGCATGGATCGTCGACAAGGTGCGCGAAGTGCAGATCGAAGCGGTCAAGAACAGCAGCTGGATGAGTGCCGAAGCCAAGACCGAAGCGCAGGCCAAGCTGGCCGCGCTGAAGATCGAGATCGGTACCCCGCTGCGTGATCTCGACTACAGCGTGCAGCCGATGGGCCGTGGTTCGTTTGGCGGCAACATGCTGATCGCGTCGACCTGGCGCCACCGTGAGGAAATGAAGCGCATCGGCAAGGGCAACGCCGACCGCCGCTGGGACGTGCTGCCGCAGCAGCCGTCGCTGGCCTATGACCTGGCGCAGAACCGCCTGATCGTCACCGCTGCGATCCTGCAGGGGCCGGTGTTCAACGCCAAGGCCGACGCTGCCGACAAGTTCGGCAGCTTCGGTGGCCTGGTCGGCCACGAGCTGACCCGTGCGATCGATGCCAAGGGCGCACTGGTCGATGCCAAGGGCGAACTGCGCAGCTGGTGGACGCCGGCCGACAAGACCGCCTGGACCCTGCTCGGCAACCGCGTCGCCGCGCAGTACGGCGCCTACGATTTCCCGGGCGTGAAGGGTGCCAAGGTCAACGGCACGCTCACCCAGGAAGAGAACCTGGCCGACATCGCCGGTCTGGAACTGGCCTGGGCCGCGTACACCGCGCAGGAGCCGAAGGCCAAGCAGGCACAGCAACAGGGCTTCTTCCGCGCCTGGTCGGCACTGTGGGCGCAGCAGCTGTCGCCGAACGAGGCCGTGCGTCGCCTGACCGCCGACATCCGTGCACCGGGCCTGTGGCGCAGCAACGGCACGCTGGCCAACCTGCCGGCGTTCGGTGCCACCTTCAGCTGCAAGGCCGGCCAGCCGATGCAGCGCAGCGAAGCCGAGCAGATCAAGGTCTGGCGCTGAGCCAACTGCTGCAACTGGTAATGCAGAGGGCGCCTTCGGGCGCCCTTTTTTCGCTTGGCGACCCAAAAAAGGGACCCCGGCATGGCCGGGGTCCAGGTCGTTTTCTGGAGAGATCGATCAGGTGCTGCGATCAGAAGTCGTAGGACGCACTGACACGAACCGAACGAGGCGCGCTGAAGTAGGTACCCATGCCGTAGGTGTTGGACACCGTGTAGGGGCCATCTTCATAGACCGCGTCAGACTGCACGGCGCGACGCTGGTTCAGCACATTGAAAACATCCAGGCTGAAAGCCAGCTTGTGATCGGCAAACGAAGGGCGATACATCACGCCCAGATCCAGGCGGGTCGTCCAGGGCTGCCGGCCGGCGTCACCCGGACGCGACGGCTTGCCACCGCAATAGTGATAGGCCGCGTCGTAGCCCAGCGGATCACTCTCATCGGTGCCGTAGTAGCCCAGGCAGCTCTTCGGCGCCCCCGACATGATCCGCAGGGTGGCCGACGCCGACCACTCGTCGTTGAACATATAGGCGCCATAGCCCTTCAGCTGGTGACGGCGGTCGTTCGCCAGATAGCCACCGGCGTATTCCATCAGTGCCGCGGCATCCCAGTCCTGGGTCTTGGAGACGTCATCCTGGCCGATATCCGACTTCACCTGGCCTTCGGTATTGCCGAAGCTGCGCGACCAGGTGTAATCCAGACGTCCGTACCACTTGTCGCTCAGCGGGTGCTCGATGAACAGATCGACGGCGATGTAGTCACGCTTGGCCTTCTTGTTGCCGTAACCCCAGTCGGCGGAGCTCATCTGCACCGGCGTGTAACCCGAGCCATCCGCGTGTCGGATCATGAAGGTGTTGGTCTTGCCCGGATTGAAGATCACACAGCCCGGGACATCGAGATTGCTGTCGTCGACGCCCATCGCGGCAAGCTTGTCGTGGATGCGATCGGAGTCACAGGTATCGTCGATGGCCGTCTGCAGGCGACGATAGGTGAACTTGGCACCGGAGCTCCAGCGCTCGCCCAGCGTCTTCTCGAAGCCAAGGATCAGCTCGTCCTGGTACTGCGACTTCAGGTCGGTCGGCGCAATCGACAACGGATCAGGGGTCTGGCCATATTCATTGTTGGCTGACACCGGGCCCGGGCCCAGAGCGGTCAACCCGGTCGGGTTGCCGTTGGCATCAATTCCGCTATAGGTGAAGTACTCGCGGGTGAACGTCGAGGCGGAAGCACCACGAATGGCAACGCTGTTGGGCAACGCCAGGTAGTAGCGGCCCAGGTTGGCGAACACCTTGAGCGACGAATCGCCAAACACATCCCAGCTCGCGCCCAGGCGCGGCGCCCACTGGTCACCGCTGTCGACGTAAGGCTTGGCCGCACTGTTGTAGTTGGTGAACTTGTCATTGCGGATGCCGAGGGTCACCAACCAGTTCGGCGTGACCTGCCAGCGGTCCTCCAGATAGTAGGCCTTCTGCTTGACCGACATGCTGGTGGTCGTGGAGAAGATGTACTTCTGCACGAAGTAGCCATTGCCGCCCGGCGGGGTGATATCAAAGCCCGGATTCGGCGACGAGGCCGGATCAACACGACCATAGATCCAGGCATACCCCGGCCCGGTCATCGCCTGACCTTCGTTATGCCCCTGGAAGTACATGTTATCGATACCACCGGTCAGCTCGTGGTTGCCGATACGGTACTGCAGGTCTACACGCAGGCCTCGGGTCTTGCTGCCCGCATCTGACGACTTGGTATAGAGCGCCGACTGGTCGTTGCGGATGGGGCGGCCACCGGTAATGGACGGATCCTGATTGCCCGGGCTGCTGAGATAGGGGTTGGCCGTATCCAGCGGATTCGACTCCAGATTGCTCTCCTTGCTGCGACCCCAAACCGCACTCAGGGTCAGGTCATCGTTCAGGTAGCCGGTGTACTTGAAGATGTCAAAGTCGTCCTTGAGCTTCGTGGTGTTCGGGAACGTGCCGGTGCGATCACCTTCGGCCAGGTCCTCGTAGTCGAACGATCGGTAGTAGCCACCGTTGCGATCGGTGTTCTGCACGCGGGTGTATTCCAGCGTGTTGCTATCGTTGATGTTCCAGTCGATCTTTCCATAGAACTTCGGCGCATCAATGGTGTAGTGGTTGCGCACCTGCTGCGTTGCTGCAGAGCTGTTCGTGGACACACCTTCGGTGCGGTCCTTTTCCGCAGCCAAGTGAATGAACAGACGATCCTCGATCAGCGGGCCACTGGCATAGCCACTGTAGGTGGTACGCGTGGCGACATCGTCCTTGCGATAGCGATAGAGCGAACCAGGCAACGAGTCATCGGTGTAGCTGTATCCATCTGGCAGCTGGCGATTGGGATAGATGACAGTGGCCGCAGAAGCCGACAGCGAGTCCGGGGCCCAGGTGGCCTGCACGCCGAAATGCCATTCATTGGTGCCGCGCTTGCCGAGCTGGTTGATCACACCACCGGTGGAGCGCCCGTATCCCGCTCCGTAGCCGCCCATGAACGTTTCCTGCTGGTCGATCGACCCATAGGGCAGGCTGATACCACCCAGGTTGCTGAGCGGATTGTTGGCCAGGAAGCCATTCAGATAGTAGGCATTCTCAGTAACACTGGAACCACCGAAAGACAGCACCGAACGCGAGCCATTGCTGAACGCGCCACTGCCTGCGACAACACCTGGCGCGAGCAATGCGATGGCTTCGGCGCTGCGCCCCAGTGGCAACACATCCAGTTGCTCGGACGTAATGACCGACTTGGACACCGTATTGGTGACATCGATCTTCGGCACATTCGCCGCGACGACGTTCACGGCCTCCAGCGTGGTGGCGGCACTGCTGCCACCGGCAAACGATACCTCGGTGCCAACGCCGACCTTCAGCAGAACATTCTCGCGCTGATCGACGGTCCGGCCGTCACGCTGCTGGATGATGGTGTACTTGCCCACCGGCAACGAGCCGAGGTTGTAGCGGCCATTGCTGTCGACGGTCGCCGAGCGTTTCAGGCCCGTATCGCTCTGCACGACGATGGTCGTGCCGGCAGGCGCACTGCCGTACAACGAACCGGTCGTGCTCTGCGCGGCTGCGGCGCCGATGAAAGAAGTCAGGACGACCGCCAAGGCGGTGCGCTTCAACCTTGCGACGTGCTTGCTGCTGGTCATGGAGTTTCCTTGATTCGGTGAAGATCAGGCTGCAGTTGCAGAATTGCTGCACGGAAGCGACAGCCCCATGTAGCTGAACCGAATATTAATTTCATCAATTCTTAATTTGCAATGGCAGCTGAACAAAAATAACCAATTGAAATTGAAAGAAAAGTTTTGATACAAACATGAACTTTGTTCAAGTTTTGTTTATTAATCAGCCGCTTGCAGCCCGCTCCACCCGTTACCGCCCCCCCAGTCTCCGCTCACCGTGATACCCATCCCGGCTTAACACCCGGCGTGCTATCGCTGCGGCTTCGTCCATCGCGGAGCCCCGACATGGCACACAAGAACACCATCTGTGTCTGGTACGACAACGGCGCGCTCGAGGCCGCCACCTTCTATGCCAGCCTCCTGCCCGACAGCGCGGTCACCGCCGTGCATCACGCGCCGGGCGACTACCCGGATGGCAAGGAAGGCAACGTGCTGACCGTCGAATTCACCGTCTGCGGCATTCCCTGCGTCGGCCTCAACGGCGGCAGCGCGTTCAAGCACAGCGAAGCGTTCTCCTTCCAGATCCAGACCGAGGACCAGGCCGAGACCGACCGCCTGTGGAATGCGATCGTCGGCAACGGTGGCCAGGAGAGCCAATGCGGCTGGTGCAAGGATCGCTGGGGCATCTCCTGGCAGATCAGCCCGCGCATGCTCATCGAAGCGGTGACCAGCAAGGACAAGGCACTGGCCAAGCGCGCCTTCAACGCGATGATGCCGATGAAGAAGATCGACATCGCCACCATCGAAGCGGCAATAAAAGAAGGGGACGGAGGGGATTAAGTCGTTTCTTCCCATCGCCGCTGGTCCCGTGCCAATTGCGACTTAATCCCCTCCGTCCCTTTTTTCAGAGGTGCTGATGTCCTGGGATGCAATCATCATCGGGGGTGGCCACAACGGTCTGGTCTGCGCGGCCTATCTGGCGAAGGCCGGAAAGAACGTGCTGGTCCTTGAACGGCGCGGCGTGCTCGGCGGAGCGGCGGTCACCGAGGAGTTCCATCCCGGCTTCCGCAACTCGGTGGCGTCGTACACGGTGTCGCTGTTGCAACCGAAGGTGATCGAAGACCTGCAACTGCATGCGCATGGGCTGCGCATTGTCACGCGCCCGGCCAACAACTTCCTGCCATTGCCCGACGACCGCTACCTGTTGTCGGCACCTGGCCGCACCCAGGCCGAAGTCGCTGGATTCTCCGCTCGGGATGCACAGCGCCTGCCAGCGTACGAAGCACGCCTGGAGATCTTCGCCGATGTACTGCGCGCGTGGGCTCTCCGCGCGCCACCGGACATCGGCGTCGCCGGCGGCTGGCGCGGCCTGCCCGCACTTTGGCAGATGGGGAAGCTCGGCCGCGAACTGGCGGCGCTGGATGCACCGCTGCGGCAGGAGCTGCTGGACCTGTTCACTCTGTCGGCGGCGGAATACCTGGACCGCTGGTTCGAGAGCGAGCCGATCAAGGCGCTGTTCGGCTTCGATGGCATCGTCGGCAACTATGCCAGTCCATACACACCGGGCAGCGCCTACGTGTTGCTGCATCACGTGTTCGGCCAGTGCAATGGCGTGAAGGGTGCATGGGGCCATGCGATGGGTGGCATGGGCGCGATCAGCCAGGCCATCGCCAGCGCCGCGCGCGAGGCCGGGGCCGAACTGCGCGTGGATGCCGGCGTGCGACGGATACTGACCGAACAGGGCCGCACCGTGGGGGTGGAACTGGCCAACGGCGAAACCCTGCGTGCACGCGCGGTGGTCGCCAACGTCAATCCGAAGCTGCTGTACGAACAGCTGCTGGAGCCGGCGCAGGTACCGGCTGCCACACGCGAACGCATGACGAACTGGCGCTGCGGTTCCGGCACCTTCCGGATGAACGTGGCGCTGTCGCGGCTGCCGGAGTTCCGCGCCCTGCCCGGTCCGGGCGATCACCTCAGCGCCGGCATCATCATGGCACCCAGCCTGGACTACATGGATCGCGCCTGGCTGGATGCGCGCCGCGACGGTTGGTCGCGCGAACCGATCGTGGAAATGCTGATACCCAGTACGCTGGACGATTCACTGGCACCGCCCGGGCAGCATGTGGCCAGCCTGTTCTGCCAGCATGTGGCGCCGGTACTTCCTGATGGGCGTCACTGGGATGACCACCGCGAGACGGTAGCCGACCTGATGATCGCTACCGTTGAACGCTATGCGCCCGGCTTCGCTGACAGCGTGCTCGGTCGTCAGGTGCTGTCCCCGCTCGATCTGGAACGCACCTTCGGCCTGGTCGGCGGCGACATCTTCCACGGCGCACTGAGCGCCAACCAGTTGTTCTCGGCGCGGCCGATGGTCGGCCAGGCCGGCTATCGCGGCGCCCTTCCCGGCCTGTATCTGTGTGGGTCGGGTACCCATCCCGGCGGTGGTGTTACCGGTGCACCGGGGCACAATGCGGCGCAGGTGGTGCTGCGGGACCTGTAGCGGTGTGCCGACCAACGGTCGGCACCTGGGCGTCAAGTGATCCCATTCAAAGCGTGCCAACCAAGGTTGGCACCTACCCGCGTGGGAAAAGGTGTGCCGACCAACGGTCGGCACCTACGGCGTCAAATGATCCTTCGGATCATTTGACGCTGCGCAGATGGTTCGGGCGCTTCGGTGGGCCGGGCGGGCGGCGCTTGTTGAACGGCGGCTGCCCGCGCCAGTAACGGATCAGCAACCAGCCGAACAGCATGCCGCCCAGGTGCGCGAAATGGGCCACGCCCGGCTGCCAGCCGGTCATGCCCAGCACCAGTTCGCCCACGCCGAACAGGATCACGAAGGTCCGCGCCTTCATCGGGATCGGCGGGAACAGCAGCATCACCCGCTGGTTGGGAAACAGCATGCCGTAGGCCAGCAGCAGGCCAAACACGCCACCGGAGGCGCCCAGCACCGTCGCCGGGTTTTCCAGCAGCGTGCCCACCAGCAGCTGGCAGACGCCTGCACCAGCCACGCACACCAGGTAATACAGCAGGAAGCGCTTCTCGCCCCAGGTCTGCTCCAGCGGCGCGCCGAACATGAAGACCGCCAGCATGTTGAAGAACAGGTGGCCGAAGCTGCCATGCAGGAAGCCATAGGTCAGCAGCTGCCACGGCTGGAAGTTGCCGCCCGGCGAGAACGCATCGAAGCCCTGCTGCAGCGGTTGCAGCATGAACGGCTCGAAGGTCTGCATGCCGAGCAGGAACGGCTGCTGCAGCAGGAACAGGATCGCATTGGCGATCAGCAGGGCCTTGGTGACGGTTGGCAGTCGCGGGAACATGGGAGTACCGGCATGGAACGGCCTCCATCATAGCCGCAGCACCGTGTCTTGTTGGCGGCCCTCAGGTCCGGCCTGTTCAGTCGCCAGCGGTGCTCAGCCCGGGCCCCACACAGCGGCATCCAGTGCCGCTGCCGGATCAGCCGCCGGCATCCGCACCCGGCCGTTCTCCACCACCACGCCCTCCGCGCGCAACCGCTGTGACTGCTCGCGCCATCCGGCCGACCCTTCTTCCATGGCGATGCGCCCATCCGAGCGCAGCACGCGGTGCCAGGGCAGGTCCGGGTCGTCGTTCTGGCCCAGGATGCGCGCGGTCAGGCGTGCACGCCCGGGCAGGCCCGCGCGCATCGCCACCTGGCCGTAGCCCATCACCTGCCCCACGGGGATCGCGCGGATCACCGCCAGGATGCGCGCACGCGCCTGCTCCGGCGTCAGCGCCGCAGGCGGGTCACCAGCAGAACGCCGATCAGCACCAGCACGGTGCCGGCGATCTGCGCCGGCCCCATCGGTTCGTCGAGCAGCCATAGGCTCATCACGATGGTGGAAACAGGGCCCAGCATACCGACCTGCGCGGCCAGCGACGAACCCACGCGCTGCACCGCCAGCATGATCGCCAGCACCGGCAGCACCGTGCACACGGTGGCATTGACCAGCGACAGCCATTGCACTGGCGCCGGTGCCTGCCACAGCAACGGCAGCGGATGGGTCACCGCGAAATGCAGCAGCACCAGCACGCTGGCCACGCAGCTGGCATAGGCGGTCAACCGCACCGCGCCGATGCGTGCGACTACCTGCCCACTGCCGAACAGGTACAGCGCGTAGCTGAGCGCACTGCCCAGTACCAGCAGGCTGCCGACGATGATCTGCCCGCCCTCGCGCTGCAGATCGTGGCCGAAGGCGAGCAGCACGCCGAGGTAACTCAGCACCAGCGCGCCGATCTGCCACCGACCCGGCCGCTGGCGCGTCAGCAGCACGTTGATCAGCAGCACCAGGGTCGGGTTCAAGTAAAGAATCAGGCGCTCAAGGGTCACGCTGATGTACTGCAGGCCCTGGAAGTCGAGCAGACTGGACAGGTAGTAGCCGGTGAAGCCCAGCCACAAAACGCGGGCACGGTCGGCCCAGGTCAGCGGCTCGGCCCGGCGCGCGGCCCACAGTGCCATCAGTACGAACAGCGGTAGCGCCATCAGCATGCGCAGGGCGAGCAGCGTGGTGGCATCCACGCCGTGACGCAGTCCGAGCTTGACGATGATGGCCTTGCCGGAGGCGGCGATGGCGCCGATGGCGGCCAGGCCGATGCCTCCCAGCGCGATGCGTGGGGAAGCGGTGGCGATACGGGAAGCGGGGCTGGACATCAGGACGACGGCGGGCCGCACGGGGCGGCCAGGGAAGGCGTAAGGGCGTCCATTGTCGCATGGGTACGCCTGGTGACCTGGAGAGCCGAGCCTGCGCTCGGCTCTAAAACCGTCCAGCTCAGCGCATCAGCACGACTTCCTCGGCCGAGGTCGGGTGGATCGCCACGGTGTCGTCGAACTGGGCCTTGGTCGCGCCCATCTTCACCGCCACCGCAAACCCCTGCAGGATCTCGTCGGCCGCTTCGCCCAGCAGGTGGATGCCCACCACCCGTTCTTCCGGACCAGCACAGACCATCTTGAACAGGCTGCGCTGGGTGCCATTGGCCAGCCCCTGCAGCATCGGACGGAAACGGCTGTGGTAGACGCTCACCTGATCGAACCGCGCGCGCGCCTCTTCTTCGCTCATGCCCACCGCGCCCAGCGGTGGATGCGAGAACACCACGCTGGCCACGTTCTCGTAATCCATCTTCGACTGCGGGCGGCCACCGAACAGGCGGTCCATCAGCCGCCGCGAAGCGGCCACCGCCACCGGGGTCAGGCCGACCTTGCCAGCGATGTCGCCCACCGCGTGCACGCTCGGCACACACGTGGTCTGCCATTCGTCCACCTGCACCTGCTGGTGTTCGCCGATACCGATGCCGAGCGCTTCCAGGCCCAGATCGCGGCTGTTGCCACGGCGGCCGGTGGCAAAGAACACCGCGTCGAACACGCTGTCGAGCGGGCCATCATGGCCGAATGCACGTACGCGTTCGCCATCGCGCTGCAGTTCGCGCAGGCGATAGCCGAAATGGATGCGCACGCCCTGCTGCTTCAGGTTCTCGGCCAGCTGATCGGTCAGCTCGTAATCGAAGCGATCCAGCAGCCGCTGGCCACGCACCAGCAGGCTCACCTTGCTGCCCAGTGCCTGCAGCAGGCCGGCCAGCTCCACCGCGATGTAACCGCCACCGATGATCGCCACCTCGGCCGGTGCCGCGCGCAGATCGAAGAAATCATCGGAGACCAGGCCCAGTTCGGCACCGGGGATGTCAGGCCGCAGCGGGTGCGCGCCGGTGGCGATCAGGATGTGTTCAGCGCTGTAACGCACGCCATCGCTGCAGGCCACGGTATGCGCATCGAGCAGATGACCGCGCGCCGGAATGCGCACCACGCCGGTTTCGTCCAGGCGCTTGTGGTAGCTGGTGTGGATGTTGCTGATGTAGGCCTGGCGATGGATCACCAGCTCCTTCCACGACAATGCCGGGCGTGCCTTGACATCGAAACCCATCGCACTGGCCAGGCCGATGCGCTCGTGCAGGTCGGCCGCCAGCCACATGGCCTTCTTCGGCACGCAGCCGACGTTGACGCAGGTCCCGCCCAGTTCACCAGGCTCCAGCAGCGCCACGCGCTTGCCGTGCTGCGCGGCGCGGATCGCGCCAGCCAGGCCGGCGGAACCACCGCCAAGGACGATCAGGTCGTAATCATAGGGTGCAGTGCTCATCGGAATCGCTCGGGTCGGTAAGGGGCAGGATCGATCGCCGGCGTGCGGCCGCAGACGAGATCGGCGATCAGCTGGCCGGTGCCGGCGCTCATGCTGATGCCGAGCATGCCATGCCCCGCTGCAAGCCAGACGTGAGGATGCGCGGGCGCGCGGCCGATCAACGGCACGTCGTCCACGCTCATGGGGCGCCACCCGCACCACTGCTCCTGCAGCCGCGCACCACGTGGCGCGCGCAGGTAGTGGTCGGCGGCCTGCTGCAAGGCCTGCAGGCGGGTCGTGCGCAGCTGCGGATCGGCACCGGCGAATTCCATGGTGCCGCCCAGCCGCAGCGCTTCGCGCCAGGCGATCACGAACACGGAATGGTCCTTCAGCACGACTGGACGCTGCGGCACCTGCGCCGGTCGTGACCAGGTCAGCGAGTAGCCCTTGCCGGGTTGGATCGGCACGCGCAGATCCAGTTGCCGCGCCCAGCGCGGTGACCACGGCCCGGTCGCCAGCACCAGCTCGCGCGCCTGCAGCATGCGTTCACCGGCACGCACGCGCACACCCTGCGCGTCGGCGCTGAAAACCTCCACGTCCGACTGTTCTTCGATCACCACGCCCTGTGCGCGCAGCACGCGCGCCAGTTCGGCGGTGTAGCGGTCCGGACGCAGCTGGGCATCGCCGGGGAAGTGGATCGCACCGGCAAGGCGATCATGGAACGCCGGATTGTCGCGCGCGTAGTCGGTGCCATCGATGCGCGCCGAGGCAATGCCCTGTGCGTTCAGCGCCTCACACTCGGCAGCGTGGTGATCGAAATTGCGGGCGTCACCGAACACATAGTCCAGACCGCGCGCCTCGAACTCGCAGTCCAGCGCATGCGTCTGCACCCACTGCGCCAGGCGCAGCCGTGAATCATTCAACAATGCGCCGCGTGCCCGCGTGGCGTGCAGCCAGTCGCGTGCGTTGCAGCGCGCCCCGAACTGCAGCAGCCAGCGCCACAATGCTGGGTCCAGGCGTGTACGCACGTACAGCGGCGCACGCGGATCGAGCATCCAGCGCAGCGCGCGCAACGGCACGCCGGGCGCTGCCAGCGGTGGCGCGTGGCTGGGGGTGATGGTGCCGCAGTTGCCATGCGAAGTCGCGCCGCCGACACGCCCACGGTCGATCACGCGTACCTGCCGGCCCTGTGCACGCAGCGCGAGTGCGGCAGCCAGTCCAATGGCACCGGCGCCGACCACGATCACATCCTCGCGCGCGCCCTGCATCGATCAGCCCTGGCCGGCCTCGCGCCGCATCGGCGGCCACTGCCGATAGGTCATCGCGCGCCACAGCCATTCCATCGGCCCAAAGCGGAAGCGGCGCAGCCATACGTGCGAGATGCCCACCTGCACGGTGAACAGCAGCAGCGCGAACATCAACTGCACGCTGCGTGGCATCGTTTCGAACGCGCCCAGGCCGTAGTGGTAGAACAGCCAGGTGCACAGCAGCGACTGGCCGAGGTAATGGGTCAACGCCATGCGCCCGACCGGCGCCAGCCAGCCCAGCCGCGCGCGGCAGTGTACGATCCAGGCCAGGTAACCCAGGCACATCGGCAGGCCGCCGATCGTCACCAACGCCATCGCCGCCGTAACCGGCAGATCGTAAGCGCCCGGCGCCAGATACGGCTTCCAGGCAACACCCAGCAGCGTGACCAGCAGGCCGAAGGGCAGCGCCCCCCAACGCAACACCGCATACAGCCGCGGGAAGCGATCCGGCGTGGCCAGCGCGCCGCTGCCGGCAAACCAGCTGCCGATCAGGAACATGCCCAGCACTTCCGGGCCGGTGATCAGCATCGCCCCCATCGACGTGCCGAACTCGCTCAGCCGCTGCGCATTGGCCTGCATCCAGCTGCCCTGCCCGTACACCAGGCGCTGCAGATCGATGCTCTGCTGCGCGTCGGTGAGCATCTTCCGCACGTCCTCCGCCGAAGCCATCGACACCATCGCGCCGACCAGCAGCATCATCGCCACACCGCCGAGATAGACCGTTACACCCATCCACGGCAGCCAGCTGCGCGGCGCCTCGCGGCAGGCCAGCAACGGCAACGAGACCAACGCGTACATCACCAGGATGTCGCCGGACCAGACCAGCAGCGCGTGGCACAGGCCGATCAGCAGCAGGCCAGCGCTGCGGCGCAGGTAGAACGGGGTGAAGTCACGCCCGGCCGCCTCGGCGCGCTGCGCCATCACCGCGAAGCCGGCGCCGAAGAGCAACGAGAACAGGGTGAAGAACTTCCCCTGCACGAATACGTAGACAAAGGCATCGGCCCAGTAGTCGATACCCTGCCAATGCACGTCGATGCCGGTGAAGGCCAGGTCCAGCGGTCCGCTGAAGGCCTCGATGTTCATCAGCAGGATGCCCAGCAGCGCAGCACCGCGCAGCACGTCCAGCACGGCGATGCGTTCGCCGGAAGCCACCGGCTGCAGGGAAGGAGAAGCGGCGTTCACGGGGCGTCCGTCGGGCAGGTCCGCCATTATGCCGCCGGCCCGCGTGCCATGGATGGCCGCGCCGTGTTCCAGAAACGCAATGGCCCGCCGAAGCGGGCCGTTGCTGCCATCATGATCGCGCTGCGATCAGTGGTGGTGACCGCCGTCGCCGTGGACGTGGCCGTGGTCGATCTCTTCCTTGCCGGCTTCGCGCACATCGACGATTTCCACGTCGAAGTGCAGGTCCTTGCCAGCCATCGGATGGTTCAGGTCGACGTCGACGACGCTCATGCCGACCTTCTGCACGGTCACCGCACGCGGGCCGAAGTTGGTCTGCAGCACGACCTGCTGGCCCGGAGCCAGCTTGGTGTTGCCGAAATGCTTCTTCGGCACGCGCTGGGACAGACCCTCGCGGCGCTCGCCGTAGGCATCGGCTGCGTTGACGTCAACGCTGAAGGTCGCGCCGGCTTCCTTGTCCATCATGGCGTTTTCCAGGCCCGGGATGATGTTGCCGTGGCCGATCAGGATCGCCAGCGGCTCGCCGCGGTCCTTGGACGATTCGATCGGCTCCTGGCCGACTTCGGAAACGGTGTAGTGGAAGCGGACAACGCGGTCTTTTTCGATCTTCATGCGCAACTCTGTCTGGATCTGCCGGAGGCAGGCGGGTTGGGGCGGGTTGTCGCCCGGCGGGGACGCCGCCATCATGACGGCCAATCCCAAGGTGGCGCATTATCCGGAGAACATGCACATCACGCCAGTTTCGTCCGGCCTGCGCCGGCTCCTCGCCCCGGCCCTGCTGCTGGCCCTGCCCGTGCTGATGACCGCCTGCGGCGGCGGCAAGGCCACCCGCCCCGCTCCGCCCCCGCCGACCGCGAACTGGCCGAAGACCGTGCCGGACAACCCCGAGGCGGCCAACTCGGTGCTGATGCGTGCCATCAGCCTGGTCGGCACCCCCTACCGCTATGGCGGCAACACCCCGGATTCCGGCTTCGACTGCAGCGGCCTGGTGGCCTATGTCTATCGCGAGATGCTGGACCTGAAACTGCCGCGTACCTCGCGCGACCTGGCGGCGGTACAGGGTCCGAAGATCGATCCGCAGCGCCTGGCCACCGGCGACCTGGTGTTCTTCGGCAGCCGCGGCAGCGTCACCCATGTCGGTATCTATGTCGGTGAAGGGCGTTTCGTGCATGCGCCGAGCACCGGCGGCACCGTGCGCCTCGACTCGATCAGCGGTCCCTACTGGAAGGACCACTACACAGGGGCGAAACGCGTCCTTCGCTAAAATGAACAGGCGATATGTTCAAAACTGTGACGAACATCACCATGCAACTAACGAATTACTAACGGAATTTTTAACTTATCCGCGCTTTTACAGGGCATGATGCCCCATCGTTTTTTTCCTGTGACCGACGCGTGACGACTGACGACCTGAAAAGCGAAGGCCAGACTTCCGTATCTTCACGTAGTGCCCGCCCGCTGTTGCTTGGCCTGGCACTGTGTCTGACCAGCCTTCCGGCCTGGTCGCAGACTGCTCCGAACCGTTCCGATGTGAGCCCGGCCCCGGTGGCCGAGAGCACCGCCCGACCGGCCGCCAAGGCCGAGGCTGCCGCTCCGCAACGCAGCCGCGTCGACGCCGCCGCCAGCGCTACCCTGGCCGCCCTGCTGCCTCACCTGGCCGCCAACGACACCATTCCGCTGATGGACCGCTCGGCCGTGGTGGCCGGTGACCTCAGCCGCCTCCTCGCCAACTACGACACCAGCAGCGCTGCCAATGGCAGCGTTGTCGGCACCGCGGCCGACAATGGCAAGGTGCAGTCGCTGCTGCGTCGCGCGATGACCCTGCTGGGCACCCCATACCGTTGGGGCGGCAGCAACCCGGACAGCGGCTTCGACTGCAGTGGTCTGGTCGGCTACGTGTTCCGCTCGGCCCTGGGCATTGAGCTGCCGCGCGTCTCGCGCGAAATGGCACATGACGACAACGCCGAACTGATCAACGACCGCACCGCGCTGGCCGCCGGTGACCTGGTGTTCTTCGGCCGCAAGGGCCGCGTCGATCACGTCGGCATCTATGTGGGTGATGGCCGCTTCCTGCACGCACCGAGCTCGGGCAAGGACGTGCGCGTGGACACCCTGCTCAGCGGCTACTGGGGCAACAAGTTCATGCAGGCCCGCCGGGTCGATCTCTGATCTGGCCGGTTGGCGCTACCACGCCGCCTGACACGAGAAAGCCGCTGCCCTGCAGCGTCTTTTTTGTTAGGCCCGCGCAATGGTGGGTAGCTGCCGATCTTGGTCGGCACCGCCTTCATCCACGCATGGCGTGGATCTACCGACCTCTGGTGGGTACTGACCTCTGGTGGGTACTGACCTCTGGTGGGTACTGACCTTTGGTGGGGGCCGACCGTTGGTCGGCACCGCCTCCATCCACGCATGGCGTGGATCTACCAGGCCCGGCTTGACCGCCACCGCGCCAGCCAGCTCCCAAACAAAAAGCCCGCCGTTCAGGGCGGGCCTTTCGTCTCCACACACCCTCAGCCGCGTGGCGGCGTCGGATCGGGGTCGTCCACACCCACATTGCTGGACGGATTGTCATACACCGCCTGGTCGAGCAGCCCGGTTTCCTTGGCCACGATCACCGGCACCAGCATCTGGCCGGTCACGTTCGTCATCGTGCGCATCATGTCGAGGATGCGGTCGATGGCATACAGGTAGCCGATCGTCTCCAACGGCAGGTTGGCCGCGCTCAGCACCACCGTAGCCATGATCACCGCGGTACCCGGAACACCGGCCGTACCGAAGCTGCCCAGCACCGAAGCAATCAGCACCACCACGTACTGTTCAGGGGTCAGCGGCACACCGCTGTACTGCGCGATGAACACCGCGCACAGCGCCGGGTAGATGGCACCGCAGCCGTCCATCTTGATGCTGGCGCCCAGCGGCACCGCAAACGAACCGTAATCCTTGTTCACGCCCAGGTTGTGGGTGATCGAACGCAGTGCCACCGGCATCGCCGCGAAGCTGGAAGAGCTGACGAACGCAACCTGCATGCCCGGCGCCGCACCACGGAAGAACTTCAGCGGGTTCAGTCCGTGCGCCAACAACAGTGCGCTGTAGACCACCACGATGTGCAGGGCGCAGGCCACGTACAGGGCCAGCACGAAATGCCCCAGCGGCAGCAGCTTCTCGAACCCGTAGCTGCCGACCAGGCCGGCGATCAGGCCAAAGGTGCCGATCGGGGTGACTTCCAGCACGAAGCGGGTCACCTGGATCATGATGTCGCTCATCTGGCCGACCAGCTTGCGCGCCTCGGTCACCTTCTCGCCGAGCTTGACGATGGCGAAGCCGACCAGGCCAGCGAAGAAGATGACCGGCAGGATCGAGCCACGGCCGGCGGCCAGCACGGTTTCGCCGGCCGCGTTGACCTTGGTGCCGATACCAGACAGCGCATAGAAGACATTGGCCGGTACCACGTCCAGCAGCACCTGCACCACGCTGGGCACTTCGCGCGGCACGTAATTGCTGGCCATCGTCAGCTGCAGGCCACCGGCGCCGGGCTGCAGCACGGTGCCCACGCCCAGTCCGACGCACACCGCCAACGCAGCGGTGATCACGAACCACAGGAAGGTGCGGCCACTGAGCGCGGCAACCGACTTCTGGCCGTGCAGCGACGAGATCGCATTGATCACCGCGAAGAACACCAGCGGCACCGCGATCATCTTGATCAGGGTGACGTACAGCTCGCCAAGCGGGCCGAACCACGTTTCCGCGGCCGGGCCGAGCGCCCAGCCGGCCAGCGCGCCGAGCACGAAGCCACCGACCACGCGCTGCCAGAATGGAATCCGCAGCCAGGCAGAGACCAGCTTCATAGGCAATCCAGAGGGAAGGAAGGGATGCTGGCACGATAGCCCATCAACGGCTGGGGAACGACCGCCCGACCGGCAAATCAGTGTGTCATCGGCGTGCCTTGCGAGGGCGGGCATAATGAACGTCCCGTTACAGTTTGTGAGATCCCAGCGTCCATGCGCCGTTCCGTCTCCCTGTTGGCCGCCTGCGCCACCACCCTGCTGCTGGGCGCCTGCGCCAGCACCCCCCCCGCCACTGCCCCGGCCAGCCTCAAGGTCGCCGTCGACCCCGTCGCCCACCCGGCCGGCGAGACCCCGCAGTGGTGGTACCGCAGTGGCGCCGCCCAGGCCGCCGCCAACGGTGCGATGTCCGGCAAGGCCAAGAACGTCATCCTGTTCCTCGGCGACGGCATGAGCCTGACCACCGTGGCCGCCTCGCGCATCTACGAGGGCCAGCAGAAGGGTGGCTCCGGTGAAGAGAACCTGTTGTCCTGGGAGCGCTTCCCGGCCACGGCATTCAGCAAGACCTACAACACCGATTCGCAGACGCCCGATTCGGCCGGCACCATGACCGCCATCACCACCGGCGTGAAGACCCACATGGGTGCGATCGGCGTCAGCGCCGGCAGCCGCACCGACTGTGCCGACAGCCTGTCCAAGGGCCTGCTGACCTGGCTGCAGCTGGCCGACAGCGCCGGTCTGGCTACCGGCGTGGTCTCCACCGCGCGCCTGACCCATGCCACCCCGGCCGCCACCTACGCGCACTCGCCCGAGCGCAACTGGGAAAACGACACCGACCTGACCGAAGCGGCCAAGGCGGCCGGCTGCAAGGACATCGCCCAGCAGCTGCTGTCGACCTCACGCTATGGTCGCGGCCCCCTGGTCGCCCTCGGTGGCGGCCGCGGTGAATTCACCACCGTGGAAGAGCGCGATCCGGAATACGACGACAAGGTCGGCCAGCGCCTGGATGGCCGCAGCCTGGTGCAGGAATGGCAGCAGGCGCACCCGCAGGGTGCCTACGTGTGGAACAGCAAGCAGCTGGCCGCCGCCGCCAACGCACCGGCCATCCTCGGCCTGTTCGAGCCGGACCACATGCGCTACGAGTACGAGCGCCCGCAGGATCCGGGCGGCGAGCCGAGCCTGGCCGAACTGACTGCCGCAGCGATCAAGAATCTGTCGAAGCACCAGGAAGGCTACGTGCTGATGATCGAAGGCGCGCGCATCGATCACGCCAACCACAGCGGCAATGCCTACCGTGCACTGACCGAGACCGTGGCCCTGTCCGACGCAGTGCGCGTGGCCAACGAACTGACCTCCGCCGACGACACCCTGATCATCGTCACCGCCGACCACTCGCACACGCTGAATTTCGTCGGCTACCCGGCACGTGGCAACCCGATCCTGGGCAAGGTCAAGGACAAGGGCGGCGAAGACGGCGCCGGCAAGCTGGACTACGCCCTGGACGGCACCGGCCAGCCGTACACCACGCTGAGCTACGCCAACGGCCCGGGCCATACCGGCAGCAGCAACCAGCAGCCGGCCGGCCCGAAGCGTTACCCGCACAACCCGAGCAGCTTCGAACCGGCCAACGGCCGCCCGAACCTGCGCGAGGTCGACACCGAGCATCCGGACTACATGCAGGAAGCGCTGGTGCCGATGAAGTCCGAATCGCACGGTGGCGAGGACGTCGGCATCTGGGCACGCGGCCCGGGCAGCAAGGCGATCCGCGGCACGCTGGAACAGAACGCGATCTATCACATGATCGTGCAGGCCACCCCGGCCCTGCGCGAGCGCCTGTGCCAGGCCGGCACCTGCGATGACAAGGGCGTGCCGGTGCAGCTGCCGGCACCGACCGCGTTCGAGCGCAAGGCCGAGGCCAAGTGATCGCACGGGAGGCCCGCCCTGACGCTGCCAGCGGCCGCTTCGCGCGGTCGCTGGCCCTGCTTGGCATGCTGGTCAGCGCCACTGCAGCGGCACAGGCACCGGCATGCAAGCTGCTGACCGACGAACACGGGTTGTGGCCACTGCCCAACTGCGAGGTGATCGATCACCGGCCGAAGATCAGTGCCGACACGCTGAAGGCCCTGAATTACGACGACCACGGCCTGGCAGTGGTGTACGCCGACCAGGGTTTCCACTACGTCGACCGCAAGGGCCGCAGCCTGCCGGTGCTGACCTGGGACAACGGCCCGGAAACGCCGCAGGAAGGCCTGCTGCGCGCCCGCGTAGGCAACCGCGTGGGTTACTTCGACCTGACGTTCCGCCAGGTGGTGCCCGGCACCTTCGATTTCGCATGGCCGTTCCAGGACGGCGTGGCCGAGGTCTGCAATGGTTGCCGTCGTGGTACGCCGGATGCCGATGGCCACACGCCGATGGAAGGCGGAGAGTGGTTCCGCATCGACCGTTCGGGTCGTCGGGTGAAGTAGGGTTTTCGGCAGGGCTGCCCCCTGCACCTGCAGACGCCAAAGCAAGATCAAAAGCGGCTCTGGTTTTCTGTGAGTTGGGTGGGGCGGTGTGGGTGGGCAGGACACGCCGTAAACCCATCCCTGGGGGCTCGATGGCGCCATCCATGGCGCCAACGGTCCTGCCCACCCACACCGCCCCACCCCCGACAGTTTTCCGGTGACGGTTGGACCATCCACGCTTTGCGTGGATCGTATCTGTCAGATATCGAATTGAATCCGGGGTCAGATCCGTTTTCCGCAGGAAAACGGATCTGACCCCATGAGCAACCCGACAGTTCGCAGGAAACTGTCGAAGGCGGGGTGGGTCCGGTTGCGGGAGTGTCCGCGGCATGGATGCCGCGGCCAAGCCCCCAGGGACGGGTTTACGGCGTCTCCCGCAACCGGACCCACCCCGCCAACCTTCAGGAAACCAGCTTCTGCCGTTGCTGTTGCTGTTGCTCTGGCTCGTAGCGGGTGCAGGGCGCAGCCCTGCCAAGTAAACCCCACCCTATACTTGCCACCGTGACTGCCTTCCCTGCCCTCGTTCCGCTGGATGCGCCGCTGCTGGTGGGCTACAGCGGTGGCGTCGACTCCACCGTGCTGCTGCACTGGCTGTGGCGCTGCGCGCAGACTTCCGGCACCGCCCTGCGCGCGGTGCACGTGCATCACGGCCTGCAACCCGATGCGGATGACTGGGTGCTGCACTGCCGGCAGCAATGCGACGCCTGGGGCATTGAGCTGGCCGTGCACCGCGTGCAGGTCGAGAACGGCACAGGCCTGGGCACCGAAGGTGCCGCGCGACAGGCACGACGCGCCGCGTTCGCGGCTGAGCTGCGCGAAGGCGAAACGCTGGCGCTGGCGCAGCACCAGGACGACCAGGCCGAGACCTTCCTGTTGCGCGCCCTGCGCGCTTCTGGCGTCGATGGCCTGGCGGCGATGTCCACGCACAGCCGCCTTGGCGAACATCCCTTCTGGCGCCCGCTGCTGGCGGTACCACGCAGTGCACTGCTCGACTACGCGCGCCAGCACGTGCTGCGCTGGATCGAAGACCCCAGCAACGCGGAAGACCACGCCGATCGCAACTTCCTGCGCCTGCAGGTGTTGCCGTTGCTGCGCCAGCGCTGGCCGCATGCGGCTGCAGCATTGGCGGGCAGCGCGACGCATTGCCGGCAGACCCGCGAACTGCTGGACGAGGAAGACGCCGAGCTGATCGCGCATCTGGAAGTGGCACCGCGCGTGCTGTCACTGGAACTGCTGCGCCAGATGTCGCCGCGCCGCGCAGCACGCGTGCTGCGCGCGTGGGTGCTGGGCCATGATGCGGCACCGTTGCCGGCCTCGGTGTTGCAGCAGGCGCTGGAGGAGCTATTGCCGGCCGACACCGACCGCCAGGCGCGTGTGCGCTGGCAGCAGCACGTGATCCAGCAATGGCGCGACCACGCCTATCTGCTGCCGGCCCGGCTGCCCTCGCTGCCCCTCGACTGGCAGGCCGAGTGGGATGGCCGTGCACCGCTGCCATTGCCCGACGGTGGCCAGCTGAGCCTGCTGGGCGCCGGCGCTTTCGAACAGCCACTGCAGGTCCGTGCACGCGTGGGCGGCGAGCGCATCCTGCTGCAGGGTCGCCAGCATTCGCACGCGCTGAAGGACTGCCTGCAGCGCGAGCACCTCGCCCCCTGGCGACGCGCGCAGCTGCCGTTGATCTTCGATGGCCCGCAGTTGCTGGCCGCCGCCGACGTGGTCATCGCCGCGCCGCTGCAGGCCTGGTTGCAGGCGCATGACGCGCAGTTGCAGTGGCGCCCGGGCGGCTGGTGAATTGACCCCCGCGCGCGGCCCGTCCACACTTGCCGCATGGCCAAGAAGTCCCCCGAAAACGCCTCCCCCGTCGCCCAGTTCGAGCAGTCGCTCGAATCGCTGGAGCAGCTGGTGGAGCAGATGGAAACCGGCGAGCTGAGCCTGGAAGCTTCGCTCAGTGCTTACGAGCGTGGTGTCGGTCTGTACCGCCAGTGCCAGCAGGCACTGGAGCAGGCCGAACTGCGCGTGCGCCTGCTCAGTGATCCGGCGCAGCCGGAAGCCTCCGAGCCCTTCGACCCGCCCAGCCATGACGGCTGAGGTTCTGTTCGCGCGCTGGCGCGACCGTATCGAAAGCCAGCTCGATGCCGCCCTGCCCTCGCCTGCCGAGGCGCCGCAGCGCCTGCATCAGGCCATGCGCTATTCGGTGCTTGGTGGCGGCAAGCGCATGCGGCCCCTGCTGGTCTACGCCAGTGGTCACCTGTTCGGTGCGCAGCCGGAAAGCCTGGATGCGGCGGCCATGTCCGTCGAGCTGATCCATGCCTATTCGCTGGTGCATGACGACCTTCCGGCGATGGATGACGACGCCCTGCGTCGCGGCAAGCCCACCACCCACATCGCCTTCGACGAAGCCACCGCGATCCTTGCTGGCGACGCCCTGCAGACCCGCGCCTTCGGCCTGCTGGCCGATGCGCCGCTGCCGGCCACGTTGCGCGTGGCCTGCCTGCAGACCCTGGCCCACGCCTCAGGCGCGTCCGGCATGTGTGGCGGCCAGGCGCTGGACATCGATGCCACCGGCCAGCAGCAGACGCTGGCGGCGCTGACCCGCATGCACGCGCTGAAGACCGGCGCGCTGATCCGCGCGGCAGTGCGCATGGGCGCGCTGTGCGGCCAGGCCCACGAACCGCAGCTGGCCCAGCTCGACAGTTTCGCCGATGCACTCGGCCTGGCCTTCCAGGTCCGCGATGACATCCTCGATGTCGAAGCCAGTTCCGAACAGCTGGGCAAGACTGCCGGCAAGGACCAGGCGCAGGACAAGAGCACCTTCCCCGCCCTGCTTGGCATGGACGGCGCAAAGGCCCAGCTGCACGAGCTCGCAGCGCGCATGCAGTCGATCCTGGCCGGGTATGGCGAGGAAGCCGACGCGCTGCGCGCGCTGGCGACGCTGGCGGTGGAACGCGATCACTGATCGCTGCACGCGGCCCGGCATTCCCCGCACACGAAAACGCCCGGCAGTGCCGGGCGTTTTCAGTTCCGCGTGCGGACGATCCTACTTGATCAGGCGCAGCGCGAACGGGTAGCGATAGGCTTCGCCGTTGTTGGCCTTGACCGCAGCGATGATGCTGAACACCAGGCTGATGATGCCGACGATCGGGGCCAGGAACACGCCGATGATCACGATGGTGAGGATCATGCTGATGACCATGGCGATGGTCACGGTGATCTGGAAGTTCAGGGCTTCCTTGGCCTGGTCGGTCACGAAGGCCTTGCCAGCATCGTCCTTGTTGATCAGCCAGATGATCAGCGCGCCGATGAAGCCGGTGAAGATGCCCAGCAGGTGCGCGGCCAGGGCCATGGTGCGCTGGTCGGCCGGAACGTCGGCGGTGGCCGGTGGCGGCGGCGGGACGTTATCGAATTCACTCACGACAAAACTCCTTTTCATTGGGTGGTCTTGACCAACCAGCACCCAGCTGATTGCGTCAGGCGGGCATAGCTTACGCCATCGACGGCATCAATCATTACCTGCGATGGTCATCCGCCCCAACAGGATCGAACCGGTCCGGATGTGCGAACGGGGATCGACGTCGCTGCCGACCGCCTCGATGCTGCTGAACATCTCGCGCAGGTTGCCGGCGATGGTGATGCCGTCCACCGGATACTGGATCTCGCCGTTCTCGACCCGGAAGCCACCCGCGCCACGCGAATAGTCGCCGGTCACGCCGTTCACGCCCTGCCCCATCAGCTCGGTCACCAGCAGGCCATCGCCCATCTGCCGGGCGATGTCGTGCAGCGGGCCGGCATTGGCCGCCAACTGCAGGTTGTGCACGCCACCGGCATTGGCAGTGGTGTGCAGGCCCAGCTTGCGTGCCGAGTAGCTGCCCAGCACATAGCGCTGCAGCACGCCGTCGCGGACCAGAGCCGAGGCCCGGGTGGCCACGCCGTCGCCGTCGAAGGCGGCCGAGCGCAGGCCACGGCGCAGGTGCGGCAGCTCCTCGATCTGCATCCATTCCGGGAACAGGCGTTGGCCAACGCTGTCCAGCAGGAAGCTGGCCTGGCGATATAGAGCACCGCCGGACACCGCCGACAGCAGGTGCCCGACCAGGCTGCGCGCCACTTCCGGGGCGAACAGCACCGGCATGCTGCCGGTGGCCAGCGATCGTGGCTGCAGGCGGGCGACAGTGCGCTCGGCGGCACGACGTCCGACCAGGTCGACGTCCTCCAGGTCCTCGCGAGCCAGCGCACTGGTGTACCAGCCGTCACGCTGCATGCCATCGCCCTGCCCGGCGATCAGCGCACAACCGACCGAATGGTGGGTGCCGCGCTCACGGCCGATGAAACCATGCGAATTGGCATAGACCGACAGGCTCTGCATGCTCGACACCGAGGCGCCGTCGGAATTGCGGATCTGCGCATCGGCCTCACGGCCTGCGGCTTCGCAAGCCAAGGCCAGGTCCACCGCCTCGTCGGCCTGCAGCGCCCACGGGTGCCAGCCGTCCAGGTCCGGGAAGTGGGTGGCCATCAGGGCCGCCTCGGCCAGACCGGCGGCCGCGTCATCTTCGGTATGCCGGGCGATGGCGCAGGCCTGCTCGACCGTGGCCGCCAGGCTGGCCTCGTTCAGGTCGCCGGTGCTGGCGCTGCCCTTGCGTTGGCCGAAATACACAGTGACGGCGATGCCGCGGTCGCGGGTGGACTGCACGGTTTCGACCTCGCCGAGGCGGACATTCACCTCCAGCCCGCGGTCTTCGCTGCAGCTGACTTCAGCCTGGCTGGCGCCCAGCGCGCGGGCGCGGTCGAGCAGCTGCTGGGAGAGGTCGGCCAGCCGTTCCAGCCGGGCCGGGCTGTCGTCGCCGACGGCGGCTTCAGGGGCGATCACGTTCAATGCTTTATCCTGTACGGGTTGGGCCCGGCATCACGCCGGGCGACTTTTTTTGAAATCAGGTATGGACGATGCGCGGACGCGACGAAGAAACCGGTGAATTCCACGACAAGAGCCGCAGCCAGAACCGGCGCGACGCGCTCGACGTCCTGGCCCTGGGCGAAAAACTGGTGTCGCTGACACCGGCCCAGCTGGCGCGCCTGCCGATCCCGGAAGACCTGCTGCCGCACATCGCCGAGTGCAAGCGCATCACCGCGCACATCGCCCACAAGCGCCAGCTGGCGTTCCTGGCCAAGCACATGCGCCGCGAAGAAGAAGCCACGCTGGATGCGATCCGCGATGCGCTGGATGCCAACAGCGAAACCGGCCGTCGCGAAGTGGCGATGATGCACCGCGTGGAAGACTGGCGCGAGCGCCTGCTGGCCGAAGGTGACAAGGCGCTGGCCGCCCTGCTGGACGATTACCCGCAGGCCGACCGCCAGCAGCTGCGCACGCTGGTGCGCAATGCGCAGGCCGAGAAGGCGAAGAACAAGCCGCCGCGTGCCTATCGCGAGATCTACCAGGTGCTGCGCGCACTGATGCTGCCGGCGGCGCTCGGCCTGAAGGCCAGCGCCGAAGACGCCGACCACGTCGAGACCGACGAGGCCGACGAGGACTGAGTCCGCGCTGGAGCGGGCGGTGGCGCTGGCCATCGCCCGGCTCAGGCCTGGGTACCGCCGACGGTGATGCCCTCGATCAACAGCGACGGCTGGCCGACACCCACCGGCACGCTCTGCCCGTCCTTGCCACAGATACCCACGCCCTCGTCCAGGGCCAGGTCGTTGCCGACCATGCGCACCTTCTGCATGGTTTCCGGACCGTTGCCGATCAGGGTCGCCCCCTTCACCGGCGCGGTGATGCGGCCATCCTCGATCAGGTAGGCCTCGGTGGCCGAGAACACGTACTTGCCGCTGGTGATGTCGACCTGGCCGCCGCCGAAGTTCACTGCATACAGGCCCTTCTTCACCGAGCGGATCATTTCCTGCGGGTCGTGCTGGCCGGCGCGCATGTAGGTATTGGTCATGCGCGGCATGGTCAGGTGCGCGAACGATTCGCGACGCCCGTTGCCGGTCGGTGCCATGCCCATCAGGCGTGCATTGAGGCTGTCCTGCATGTAGCCGACCAGGATGCCGTCCTCGATCAGCGTGGTGCACTGGCTCGGGTGGCCTTCGTCGTCGATGTTGAGCGAACCGCGACGCCCGTCCAGGGTTCCATCGTCGACGATGGTCACGCCCGGTGCCGCCACGCGTTCGCCGATGCGGCCGGCATACACGCTGGTGCCCTTGCGGTTGAAGTCGCCTTCCAGGCCGTGGCCGACCGCTTCATGCAGCAGCACGCCGGGCCAGCCAGGTCCCAGTACCACCGGCATCACGCCGGCCGGCGCCGGCACGGCGTCCAGGTTCACCAGCGCCTGGCGCAGGGCCTCGCGCGCAAACGCTTCCGGGCGGCCATCAGCGAACAGTTCCCCGTAGCCATAGCGGCCACCGCCACCGGCATAGCCGGACTCGCGGCGGCCGTTGTGTTCGACGATCACCTGCACGTTCAGGCGCACCAGCGGGCGCACGTCAGCGCCCAGCACGCCGTCGCTGCGCGCGATGAGCACCGTGTCCACGCCGCCGGACAGGCTCACCATCACCTGCTTCACGCGCGGGTCGGCGGCACGCAGGTAGCCGTCGAGGCGCTTCAGCACCTCGACCTTTGCCTCGTTGCCGACGCCATCGATGGGATCCAGCGCCGGATACAGCGCGCGTGAATTGCCACGCAGCAGCGAGCGCCCGGACTGCGCGCCACCCTCGCGCGAAATCGCACGCGCCGACTGCGCCGCGGCCAGCAGCGCGTCGGCATGGATGTCGTCGGAGTAGGCGAATCCGGTCTTCTCGCCGGACATCGCCCGTACGCCCACGCCTTGCTCGATGGAATGGGCACCGTCCTTGACGATGCCGTCTTCCACGCTCCAGCTCTCGCGGCGGGCGTGCTGGAAATAGAGGTCGCCGAAGTCCACACCGGGGCCGAGCAGCTGGCCGAAGGTGCGCTCCAGGCCGTTGGTATCCAGCCCGCCGGGGCGCAGCAGGCGATCTTGGGCAAGCGTCAGGGCGATATCAGTCATGGTTCTCGATCTGGGGGTGCTGGGGCGCTCAGGCAAGCCCCGTGAACAGGAGGTCCACGCTCAGCGTGAGCGTGGCAGGTCGGTAACGGGCGGCGGAACGGCCGGGGCCGGGCGCGGCGCGGGCGCTGGCGCTGGCGGGGTCTTGTCGCGGCTGCGTTCGATCACTTCCACCTTCGGCTCCTTCCATGGACCGGTCACCTTGTAGGTGCGGGCGCCGATCTCGCCGAGCGGTTTGGACAGTACCGCATTGGTGGCCGCGCCGAGCGCCGCGCCCACCGGGCCACCGGCCACCGCGCCGACCACCGTCAGCAGGTTGCCGGCGCGCGGGTTGACATCGATGGTCTGGTCGAACCGCTGGTTGCGCAGGTCGGCCTGGCCGCGGATGGTGATGTTCGCCGCCGGGCCCTCGATCAGTACCTTGTCGGTGCGGGCCATGCCCTGCCCGAACTGCACGCTGCCGTCGACCTGGTTGAACGCGAAGCCCTTGGAGAAGAAGTCGCGGAAGTCGAACATCAGGCGCCGCGGCAGCTGGGTCACGCTGAGCAGGCCCAGCACACGGCCAGCGCCCGGCTCCAGCTCCAGCAGCTGGCCATTACGCGCGTGCAGATCAAGGCTGCCCTGCAGATTGGCCAGCTGGAAGTCCGACGGCCCCCCGCTCCAGGAGGCCTGCAGCTGCGCCTGGCCAGAGCCGCCACGCAGCTGGCCGCCGTAGTCGAGGTTCTGCATCAGGCCGCCCAGGTCCTCGCTGCGCACCTGCGCGGTCAGCTCGGTGCGGGCACCACCGGTGCGACCCAGCCAGCGACCGCTGATGTCGATCTCCTGATCGGGCGCGCGGAAGCGCAGCTCGTCCACGTTCAGGCCATTGGCCAGCGGCCGCGTACGCAGCACCGCCTGGCCCAGCACCACCTTGCCGAACTTCAGGTCGGCGATGTCCAGCGCGAACGGCGGCAACTTGGCCGGGTCCATGTCGTTGGCGCCGGCCTGCACCCGGGCTGGCGCGGCCGCGCCCGGCGCCGGCGGCAGCGACTGCCAGTGCACACGGTCGAGTCGGCCACTGATGGTGCCTCCTTCGGCGTTGGGTACGGTCAGGCGACCGGCCAGCGAAGGTCCATCCAGGCGCACGTCCAGCGCCTGCGGTCCCGGCTGCAGCTGCAACCGGGTCTGCTCAAAGACGCCGCCGATCAGCATCAGCTTGCCGACCTGCACGTCCACTGCACGCAGCGGCATGCCGTCATCGTCGTTGCCACCACGGGCCAGACTGATCCACTCCAGCGCATCCAGAGTCGGGCTGCGGCCATTGACGGACAGTCCGCTGGGCGGCGGCTCGCGATCGGCATGGTCGCTGCCCAGGGTGACCTGCACACCGGTGCGGTTGTTGTGGCTGCGCGCGGCCAGGGCCAGACGCTGGCCAAAGGCCACATCGATGCGACCAGCGCCCATCGGCAGCTGCGCGGCCACCGTGGTCGCCAGCGGCTCGGTGGCCGGCTTGTCCAGCGGTGCCGGCAAGTCCAGGCGGGTTCCCACCAGATCCGAACTCAGGCGCAGTTCGCTGGGCGGTGCGGGCGCTCCCGGTGCGACTTTGGGCAGGTTGACCGCGATGGTCCAGGGCGAGTTACCCGCGATATAGGGCTTGAGCCACGCCATTTCCGGGGCGCGGTCAATCAGCACACCGGCGTCGAGGTTGGCCGTCAGCTGCGACTCGAACGCCAGCCTGCTGTCGTGCACGTAGCCGCCGGCACGCAGGCTCAGGCGGCCGTCCTGGCCGAGGTGGCGCACCGCCAGTTCCTCGGCACCGAAGCCGCCATTGCTGTAGCGCGCCTGCCCATGCATGTTGTCGAAGGCCAGCTGGAAGCGCTTGTCCACCAGTTTCACACCATTGAGGTCGACCGTGCCCTGCAGGTGACCGCCGCCTTCATCGTGGTGCAGCGGCTGCAGCAGGTCGAAGGTCACATGCGCCGGGCCCGCAGCCGTGAGGTTGTCCAGGGTGTCGCCATAGTCCTTGTGCAATGGGCTCTGCCGCAGCATTGCCAGCAGTCTGCCGGCCTCGCTCTGCGCATCGGCACGCACGTACAGCGGCTGCTGCCCGAAGTCCTGGATGCCCGCCTCGAATTTCTGCACCGCTACACCGGCCAGGTCCCCGCGCCCATGCATGTCGAAGCCGGGGCCGATGAAGGCGATATCGGCGTCGACCTGGCGCATCAGCGGCCAGTCGTGCTGGAAGCGGATGTCGCCGTTGGTGATATGGCCGGTGGCCTCGAAACGGCCATCGTTGTTGTCGAACGGCCAGTCGTCCAGGTCACCGCTGACCAGGCCGATGCCATTGCGCACCTGGCCGCCGGCCAGCGCCATGTCCAGCCAGTCGGTGGCGCCCTTGCTCATCTTGGAGTGGATCCAGAAGCGCTTGGCCGCCGTCATCGGCACATCGTCCAGCTTGGCCGCCAACTGCAGCCAGGGCCGCGTGCCGTCGCCCTGGAACCAGACACCACCGCGCACATCGGCCGCGTAGTCGGTGCCTTCCACGCGCATCGCCGCAGTGCCGATACGCCAGCCACCGCCCTCGTCACGCCAGCCCACCACTTGGCCCGCCAGGTGCAGGTCATGCCGCACGCCAAAGCCGGTGGGCCAATCGAACTGCAGCTGCCGTTGCGGTTGCAGCTGCAGGCTGAAGCCATCGGCGTCGCCCTCGAAATGTCCCCCCAGGCCGCGCAGACCCGGAGAATTGCCAACGCTGGCAAAGCCCAGCGACTGCAGCTCGCCCTGTGCCCGCAACGGGCCATCACGCTCGCCGGCCAGTTGCAGCTCTCGCACATCCAGCTGCGGTTTGGACAGGAACAACCAATGGCGCAGGCCTGCCTCGAGGCGATCACTCAGCGCCAGCGCACGCAGCGCCGTACCGGCCTGTACTTCGCCGGAACTCACCCGCAGCTGCCTGCCAACCTGCAACTGCAGGCCATCGAGCTGTTGTTCGCCGTCTTCGGTCTTCAAACGAAGGCGCGGTACCTGCAGCGCCCAACCATCGGCCTGGCGCTGCCAGCGCAGGCGCGCCTGCAAGCGCTGCAGCTGCAACCGCGGCGTTGCCACGTCGGGCATCGGTGCACCGTCGACGCGCACGTCACGCAGGTCCGAATCGGTGGTCAGCGCCACCGGCGCGAAGTCGCGCAGGGTCAGCCACAGGTTCAGCTCACCCTTGCCTTCGCGCAGGCGCACGCCACCAGCTGCCAGCAACGGCGACCAGGCATGGAAATCAACAGGATCGGCACCCAGCCAGGCCTGCCCGTTGCCGCGCGCGCGGTCCACGTCCAGCACTGCGGTCAGCGGCAGGGCATCGGTCTGCGCCCAGGCACGCACGCCCACACGCAGGCGGTCGCCATTGACGCGCAGGCGCAGATCGATACGCGGCAGGGTGGTATCGATACCCAGTCCCGGTGCATGCACACCCAAGCGGCCATCGATCACCTGCAGCTCGCCCAGCCGGCGCAGCGCGTCCAGCGGGTCACCGCCCGTGTCTGACTTCGGCAGGCCACGCACCGACCAGCGGCCGTCCTTGCCCTGCTGCAGGTCCAGTGCCAGGCCACGCAGGCGCAGCTCGGTCAGCGAGCGACCAGGCAGCATCCCGCTGTACATTGACACCAGCACTTCGGCCTCGCCGATGGCCAGGCCCTGACCGGCGCCGATGCGCAGGCCCTTCAGCTGCAGCAGCGGACCACGCCGGGTCCAGGCCGTCTGCAGCTGGTCGAAATGCACCGGCTGGCCGGCACGCTCACTCAGCCAGGCGGCAATCCTGTCGGGGTGACGCTCGGCCAGCGGCAGCAGCTGGCTGAGGGTACCCACCAGCAGTGCCAGCCCGACCAGGCCTACCGCGCAGGCGGCAATGAAATGACGGCGGATCCTTCGCAGTCGCAGGCGCGGCGGCGCGCTCATCGGCCACCGCCGGCCTGCGGCCGGCGAGGATCAGAGCAGAACGACATCGAATTGCTCCTGCAGGTACTGCTCGTCCGCCTGGAAGCGGATGCTCTTGCCGAGGAATTCCTCCAGCTCGGCCACCGCCGAGGATTCCTCGTCGGTGATGCGCGCGACCACCTTGGTCGAGGCGATCACCAGCAGGCGTGCGGCATCGAACTGGCGCACGGCACGGGTGATCTCGCGGAAGATCTCGTAGGTCACCGTTTCGGTGGTCTTGATGCTGCCACGGCCACTGCACTGCGGGCACGTTTCCGACAGCTGGCGCTCCAGGCTTTCCACCGTGCGCTTGCGCGTCATCTCCACCAGCCCCAGCGGAGAGAAGTCGTACACCGTGGTCTTGGCATGGTCGCGGGCCAGCGCCTTTTCCAGGGTGCGCAGCACCTGGCGGCGATGCTCGGCATCGTCCATGTCGATGAAGTCGATGATGATGATGCCGCCCAGGTTGCGCAGGCGCAGCTGGCGGGCCACCGCCTGTGCCGCTTCCAGGTTGGTGCGGAACACCGTCTCTTCCAGGTTGCGCTGGCCGAGGAACGAACCGGTATTGACGTCGATGGTGGTCATCGCCTCGGTCTGGTCGATCACCAGGTAACCACCGGATTTAAGCGGCACCTGCTTGTCCAGCGCACGGCCGATCTCGTCCTCCACCCCGAACATGTCGAAGATCGGGCGATCGCCTGAATACAGTTCCAGCTTCTCGGCCAGCACCGGCATGTACTTGGCCACGAACGCCTGCAGCTGCGCGAAGGTTTCCTTCGAGTCCACCTTCACCTTGTCCACGTCCTTGCGGATCAGGTCGCGCACCGAACGCAGCGGCAGGCTCAGGTCTTCATAGATGTTGCTGCACGAGGCCGCTTCGCGGCCGCGGCGCTCGACCACGTTCCAGACCCGCGACAGGTAAGCGATGTCCTCGGCGATGGCCTCGGCCGGCTGGCCCTCGGCATTGGTACGCACGATGTAGCCGTAGCCGCCATGCTGCGCAGACAGCTCGGTCACCAAGGCCTTCAGGCGGGCGCGCTCGGCTTCATCCTCGATGCGCGCGGACACCCCCACCACCTTGGATTGCGGCAGCAGCACCATGTAGCGCGACGGGATGCTGATCTGGGTGGTCAGGCGTGCGCCCTTGGTGCCGATCGGGTCCTTCACCACCTGCACCACGATGTCCTGGCCGTCACGCAGCAGCTCGACGATGGGCACGCTGGCCGGCGGCGGAAGGGTCGTGTTCTCGGTGTCTGCACTGGCCACCGGGGCCGGGCGCACCACGTCGTTGGCGTGCAGGAACGCGGCGCGCTCCAGGCCTACCTCGACGAACGCGGCCTGCATGCCGGGCATGACCCGCTGCACCTTGCCCTTGTAGATGTTGCCGACCACACCCCGGCGCCAACCGCGCTCGATGTGCAGTTCCTGCAGCATGCCGTTCTCGATCACCGCGACCCGGGTCTCGCGCGGGGTCACATTGACCAGGATTTCCTCAGACATCGGCAGCCTCCCTGGCGGCATCGGCAGTGGGGGCCGGCACGCCACAGCGCGCCAGCAGACGATCGGTATGCAGCAATGGCAGCCCCATGACGCCGGAGTAGCTGCCGGAAAGATGTTCGATCCAGCGCTCGGCCCCGCCCTGGATGGCGTAGGCCCCGGCCTTGTCCAACGGCTCGCCGGTGGCGACATAGGCGGCGATGTCGGCGGCGGCGATCGGGGCGAAGGTCACTTCGGAAATGACCAGTTCGCTGTCCAGCCCGTCGGCGCCGACCACCACCACCGCAGTCATCACCTGGTGGGTGCGCCCGGCCAGGCGCGCCAGCATCGCGCGTGCGCCGGCGGCGTCGGCCGGCTTGCCGAAGACCTCGCCGTCCAGCACCACTTCGGTGTCCGAGCCGAGCACCCGCGCCTGCGGATCATTGGCCAGCACCCGGGCCAGGCCGGCGCGCGCCTTGTCGGCGGCGACCCGGCACACATACTGTTCGGCGCTTTCAGCGGGCGCGCGCTGCTCGACGACCTCCAGGTCCAGGGCCTGGAAGGGGCGTCCGAGTCGGGCCAGCAACTGGTTGCGTCGGGGGGAGCGGGAAGCAAGATAGAGCATCGGCACAGCATAACCTGAGGCCGCCACCTGAATCGTCGGCAACCCGTCCCGGAACGCGTTCAACCCCGAACGGGCTCACAGCGCGTTCATCGCTACGACACCACCCTCAACGGCACAACAAGGAGTTCTCCATGCGCCTGACCGCCACCCCGCTGCTGCTTGCCCTGTCCCTCGCCCTTGGAACCTCGATGACTGCCCATGCCGCCCCGTCGTCGCCGTCGATCGCCGCCGCGGCCGAAGGCACGCTGCTGAACATCTCGGCCAATGCCGAAGCCACCCGCGTACCGGACGTGGCCACCCTGTCGGCCGGCGTGGTCACCCAGGCTGCCGATGGCAACAGCGCCATGCGCCAGAACGCCCAGCAGATGGACAAGGTGCTGGCCGCGATCAAGGCCGCCGGCATCGCCGAGCGCGACGTGCAGACCAGCGGCGTCAGCCTCAACCCGCAGTACCGCTATGCCGACAACGAAGCGCCGAAGATCACCGGCTACCAGGCCAGCAACACGGTCAGCCTGAAGGTCCGTGACATCGCCAAGCTCGGCAAGGTGCTGGACGCGCTGGCCGCTCAGGGCGCCAACCAGATCAACGGCCCCAGCTTCGAGATCGACCAGCCGGAACCGGTCTATGACGAAGCGCGCCTGGCCGCGCTGAAGAAGGCCCAGGCCCGCGCCCAGACCTATGCCAAGTCGCTCGGCCTTCAGGTGCGCCGCATCGTCAGCATCTCCGAGAATGCCGGCGGTGGTTACCGCCCGATGCCGATGATGCGGACCATGGCCGCCGGCGCGGCGATGGACAAGGCCACGCCGGTCGCCCCGGGCGAATCCACTGTCTCGGTCAACCTGGACGTGGTGTTCGAGCTGGGTCGCTGATCCCATCCGTTCCGGTAGACGGAGGCGGGTCCCGCAGGGGCCCGCCTTTTTCATGGGCCAGGGCGGCTGGCTGAAGGCCAGCCCAACGATCCTGCCCCTGCCTCTAGGCAGTGGCCGGGGCCTGGCGCTAATGATTGGCTGCCAGCCGCGTGCGGCAACCCCGCCACGTGCCCTGGTGCGTTGAGGACTTCGTCACTGGCATGGAGGTGGACCATGGTTCGTACGTATCCCGTTGCATCCCCGCACTTCGACCCCGCCCGCGTTGCCGCTTGGAGCGCGGCCATCGCCCTGCACCTGCTCGCGTTCCTGTTGCTGCTGATCCCGGCGACCTACCAGGCCGTGCAGGTCCCGCGTGACAAGACCACGGTCAGGCTGATCGAGAAGATCCCGCCAACGCCGCCCCCACCGGTGCTGCAGGAACCGAAGGAAGTCGCCCGGGTCGTGCCGAAACCGCAGGCACAGCCGGCGACACCGCCACTGCCGGCCCCAACCGCGACCGTGGAGGAAACGCAGGGCATCACGCTGCCGGCCGCTGAACAGGCCCCACCGCAACTTGCGCCGAGCATCGACACCCATGCACCGCTGTCCGGCGCCCAGCTGCAGTACCGCAGTGCACCGCCACCGGCCTATCCAGTCGCCGCACTGCGCAACCATGAGCAGGGCACGGTGCTGCTGCGGGTGGAGGTCGACAACAGCGGTCAGCCGGTCGCGGTCAGCATCGAGCGCAGCAGTGGCTCGCGCCACCTGGACCAGGCCGCACGCCAGCAGGTGCTCAAGCGCTGGCGCTTTGAACCGGCCCAGCGTGATGGCGTAGCGGTACCGGCCATCGGCCTAGTGCCGGTGCAGTTCTCGTTGCCGGACTGACGATCCGGGGCCGGTCCGACCACCTGTCGGACCGGCCTTCGGGACCGAACTGCCAAACTCGGCAAAGTTCCAGTTCAAGCGTTACGGATTAAGCAAAATTTCACGACTTCGTCACCCGTCGGAAACCTAGATTGGCCCGTCCCGGACACTCCGGAGACAGCCCTCAACGCTACGGTTTTCCAGTTAGGAGAGAAGCTGTGAAACACCTGATCCAACGGCCCGCCAGCCGCCGCCGCTGCACCCTGGCATCGTCCATCACCCACATCCTTACCGGCGGCACATTGCTGCTGGTTGGCGCCGTGGCTTCCACCTCCGCCTTCGCGCAGGAGAAGGCCACCAACCTGGACCGCATCACGGTTACCGGTTCGAACATTCCGCGCACCAACACCGAAACACCGTCCCCGGTGCAGGTGGTGACCCGCCAGGAAATCGACCGCACCGGCAAGACCACGGTCGCCGAATACCTGCAGACCATCACCGCCAACGGCGCCGGCTCGATTCCCAAATCATTCGGCAACGGCTTCGCCGGCGGTGGCGCCGGCATCTCCCTGCGCGGTCTTGGCGCGGGCTCGACCCTGGTCCTGTTGAACGGCCGCCGCATGGCGACCTATGGCCTGGCCGATGATGGACAGAAGGTCTTCACCGACCTGAGCACCATCCCCCTCGACGCCGTTGAACGCGTGGAAGTGCTGAAGGACGGCGCCTCGGCGATCTATGGCTCCGATGCCATCGCCGGCGTGGTCAACATCATCCTGCGCAGTGATTTCCAGGGCGCCATTCTGCGTGGCTCCTATGGCGTCTCCGGCGACGGCGACGGCGATACCCGCAAGGCGACCCTGACCGCCGGTACCGGCGACATGGCCACCGACGGCTGGAACGCCTTCTTCAGCCTGGACGTCGGCAAGAGCGACGCGATCAAGATCAGCGACCGCAAGAACCGCAAGTGGATCGGCACCGGCGACACCCGCCAGTGGGGCTACGGCAACAATGCGCAGTTCCTGGGCGGCGCCTTCCTCAGCGGCAGGACCCGTGGCGGTGTCGGACCGAACGGTTCGGTGTATGACGACCGCAATGTCACCGAGACCAATCCGGCGACGCTGGTACCGCTGCCGGGCTGCCAGGGCCTGACCACCATTGGTGGCCAGACCGATGCTTCGGTGGCCGCGCAGGGCTGCCTGTGGGATCCGGCGCAGCTGTACCGCGACATTTCGCCGGAAGAGAAGTACGTCAACGTGTTCGGACGTGCCAGCTTCGCCTTCGGCGAGGGCGGCGAGATCTACACCGAGATCGGCTACTCGAAGAAGGAAACCACCTTCAGCAACACGCCGTCCGGTGTTTCCGGCGGCTGGGGCTACCCGGGTGGCCCGGTCAACGCCAACAGCGGCGACGGTGCCGTGGTGCTCGGCCCGAATCATCCTGACCGGCCTGCCGGCCTGGGCAACGGCCCGTTGCGCCTGCGCTACAGCGCCTGGGATGTCGGCCCGCGCGTGACCGACAACACCAACGAGTTCAACCGCTTCCTGGTCGGCGTCAAGGGCAACTGGGGCGACTGGAGTTATGACACCGCCTACCTGCATTCGGGCACCGACCTGGTCAACGAGCGCACCGGCTTCCTGCGCTACAGCGCCGTGAAGTGCGCGCTGGGCGACGCGAACTGTGCCGGTGGCGTGTGGCGCATCGGTGACAATGCCAACCTGAACTCCAAGGCACTGTACGACTACATCTCGCCGAAGATCAGCGCACGCGCCAAGTCCAGCCTGGACATGTTCGACTTCACCGTGTCGCGCAGCCTGATGGATCTGAAGGGGGGGCCGCTGGGCCTGGCGATCGGTACCGAATGGCGCAAGACCAGCAACAGCCTGACCCCGCAGACCTACACCGACACGGGTGACATCATCGGCCTGGGCTACTCGGCCTATGACGGCACGCAGAACGTCTACGCCGGTTACGTCGAACTGTCGGCACCGGTGCTGGAGCAGTTGGAACTGTCCGCTGCACTGCGCTACGACAAGTATGAAAGCGGTGAAGGCAAGGCCACGCCGAAGCTGGGCGTGAAGTGGACGCCGGCCGACTGGATCGCCTTGCGCGCCAGCTACGCCGAAGGCTTCCGTGCACCGAACCCGGCCGAGAACGGAGACGGTGGCCTGGCCGCCTTCTCCACGGCCTCGGATCCGATCCGTTGCCCGGACGGTGAAAACCCGGCCCCGGGTGCTTCGCCGGACGACTGCGGCTCGCAGTCGGTTGCGATCATCACCCGTCCGAACAAGGACCTGAAGCCGGAAGAGTCTAAGAGCTACTCGGTGGGCATCGTATTGCAGCCCACCAGCTCCACCTCGCTGACCGTCGATGCCTGGGAAATCAAGCGCACCAACGAGATCGCCCAGGGCGATACCGATGACGCGATCCGTGCCGGCAATGTCCTGCGCGACAACAACCTGCTCAACGGCGTCGCAGGCACCGGCAGCATCCTGGCCGTCAATACCGCCTACATCAACGCAAGCTCCTCGCGCGTTCGCGGCATCGACACCGACATCCGCCAGACCTTCGACATCGGTCCGGGCCAGCTGGAGATGGATCTGCAGTGGAGCCACCTGCTGAAATTCGAGCGCACCAGCGGTGGCAGCACCGATGACTTCCTGGGCACGCACGGCAACTGCGACGTGACCAACTGCATCGGTACGCCGAAGGATCGCATCAACTTCGGTACCACCTGGAAACAGGGTCCTTGGAGCGTGAGCGGCGTTGCCAATTACATCTCCAGCATGGACAACACCGACAAGCGTGGCGGCAAGTACCAGTTCTTCTACTTCGACGGCACGCCGGTGAAGAAGATCTCCTCGTTCACCACCTTCGATCTGTCCGGCCGTTGGGCTGTTACCGACGAGTTCGAGCTGAGCGCTTCGGTCGAAAACGTGTTCGATCGCATCGCTCCGCTGGATCCGCTGACCTATGGCGGCGTGAACTACAACCCGATGCACTTCAGCGGCGCCATCGGCCGTTACTTCACTGTCGGCGCCAAGTACACCTTCAAGTAATACCGTTCAACGCACCACCTTCGAAGGCCCGGGCATCTGCCCGGGCCTTCGTCGTTGCGGCCCCTTGCGTGCATGTTCACGGGCACACCGCTACCGTGGGTCGGCGTCATCAGCGCCGCAGGGGACATCATGGCCGCGACATCACAACGCCTCGGGCTGCCCGCGTTGACCGCACTGGTGGTCGGCTCGATGGTCGGTGCCGGCATCTTTTCATTGCCGCAGAACGTGGCGCGCAGCGCCGGTCCGGCGGCGGCGCTGCTCGGCTGGGCGGTCAGCGGCGCCGGCATGCTGATGCTGGCCTTCGTGTTCCAGGCCCTGGCCAACCGCCGGCCGGATCTCGATACCGGCATCTACGCATACGCGCGCGAAGGCTTCGGCAACTACATCGGCTTCTCCGCCGCGTGGGGCTACTGGGTTGCCTCGGTGCTCGGCAACGCCAGCTTCTTCGTGCTGATCTTCAGTGGCCTCGGCCACTTCATGCCGGTCTTCGGTGAAGGCAATACCCCGGCCGCCGTGGCCGCTTCGTCGCTACTTCTCTGGACCGTGCACCTGCTGGTGCTGCGCGGCCTGCGCACCGCCGCCATCGTCAACGGCCTGGTAACGGTGGCCAAGCTGCTGCCTATCACGTTGTTCCTGATCCTGGCCGCCGGTGCCTTCCGCATGGATGTGTTCCGCGCCGATTTCCTGGGCGCGCCCGCACTCGGCGATCTCGGCCAGCAGCTGCGCGGCATGATGCTGGTGACCGTGTGGGTATTCATCGGCATCGAAGGTGCCAGCATCTACTCGCGGCGTGCGGCCCGTCGCGCCGATGTCGGCCGCGCCACGGTGATCGGCTTCCTCGGCGTCTGGCTGCTGCTGGTGCTGGTCAGCCTGCTGTCGATGGGCGTGCTGTCGCAGGCCGAACTGGCGGGGTTGCCCAATCCGTCGATGGCTTACGTGCTGCGCGCCATCGTCGGCGAGTGGGGCGCGACGGTGATCATCGTCGGCTCGATCATTTCGGTACTCGGCGCGCTGCTGGCCTGGGTGCTGCTGTGTGCCGAAGTGCTGTACGCCGCCGCAGGCGACGGCACCATGCCGGCCTTCCTGGGACGCGAGAATGCGCGCGGCGTGCCCGCCAACGCGCTGTGGCTGAGCAATGGCTTGATCCAGCTGTTCCTGCTGCTGGTGCTGGTCAACTCCGGCAGCTACACGGGCCTGGTGCTGCTGGCGGCCTCGATGAGCCTGGTGCCCTACTTCCTGTCCACCGCGTTCGGCGTGCAGTTGGCGTGGCGCGGGGACGCCTATGCGGGTGAACCGGGCGTGCGCTGGCGTGACTTCGCGGTGGCGCTGCTGGCCAGTGCCTACGCGTTGTGGCTGGTGTATGCAGGAGGCCTCGACAACCTGCTGCTGTCGGTGCTGCTGTATGTGCCCGGCGTCGTGGTGTTCGCACTGACCCGGCTGCAACGCGGTGAGCAGGTATTCACGCGTTGGGAATGGGTGTTGTTCGGCGCCATTCTGGTGGTGGCCATCGCTACGCTGGTGGCGTTCTCCAGAGGTGAGCTGGCACTGTAGAGTCGAGTGCGGGCTCAGCTCTACAACAACGCAAAAAAAAGACCTGCATCTTGCGATGCAGGTCTCTTTAAGGTGGCGCCCGAAGTTGGACTCGAACCAACGACCCCCTGATTAACAGTCAAGTGCTCTAACCGGCTGAGCTATTCGGGCAGACGACTAGTATAACCACTCTTCACGCGCGATGGTAGGGGTGATTCGCAATCATTGCGGCGGCCCGGTACAACTGCTCGGCCACCACCAGGCGCACCAGCATGTGCGGCAGCGTCAATGGTCCAATCGACCACTTTTCGTCGGCCAGCGCGGAAACTTCCGGCGAATGCCCTTCCGGGCCACCGATCAGGAAGGCAAGGTCCCTGCCCTGCCCACGCCAATGCTCCAGCCGCTGCGCCAGCTGTTCGGAACTGAGCTGGCGGCCCGGCACATCCAGCGCCACCACATAGGCATTCTTCGGCAGTGCGGCGATCACGCGCTTGCCTTCGTCTTCGGTGGCGCGGCGCGCATCGCGGCCCTTGCCGCGCAGGCCGGGCTCGATTTCCACCAGATCGAACGGCAGCCAGTGCGACAGCCGCTTCTGATACTCGGCGAAGCCCTGCGCCACCCAGCTGGGTGCGCGTTCGCCGGTAGCAATCAGGCGGGCTTTCATCAACGGTCCTCCAAAACGTCGACGGCGCCATCGGCGCCGTCGAAGGGATGCATCAACGTGCGGCTCAGGCCACTTCGTCGTCGCTGGACGGCGGCTGGTCGCCAACGGTCCACAGGCGCTCCAGGGCATAGAACTCACGCACGCGCGGCAGCATCACATGCACGATCACGTCGCCCAGGTCGACCAGCACCCACTCGGCTTCGCGCTCGCCTTCAACACCCAGCGGCATCACGTCGAGATTCTTGGCAAAGCGCACGACTTCATCGGCGATCGACTTGACGTGGCGGGTCGAGGTGCCCGAAACGACGATCATGTAGTCGGCAACGCTGGACCGGCCGCGCACATCGATCTCGACCAGGTCCTTGGCCTTCAGGTCTTCGGTGGCTTGGCGGACGCTGGCCAGCAGTTCCGGCACGGACGGCGGCGGGCTGGGCAGATCGACCTTGATGGTCTGGGGCTGGGTCTGGTTGCTCAAAGTGGATCGACTCGATAAACGTGGGGGCGATTATACGGGCAAGCCGGGGCGGCGGCATTCACGGCGTAGGGGAGCGGTACAGGCCATGGGCGGCCACATAGTCGGCCACGGCCGGCGGCAGCAGCGCCCGCCAGGGGCCGCCGGCGGCGATCTGCGCACGCACGGCACTGGCCGATTCCTCGCGCAGCGGATGATGCAGGCGCAGGATGCGCCCGGCCGGACTGGCGAACAGGGCCTGCTCGTTGTCGGCCCAGCGCCCTTCCAGGGCGCGGCCAAGTTCGCCATCCACCGAGGCCTGAAGGGGACTGCCCGGGCGCTCGGCCACCACGAAATGGGCCAGCCCGAACAGTGCCTCCCATTCATGCCAGCGGGTCAGGCCCAGCAGGCTGTCGGCCCCCACCAGCCAGGCCAATGGCCGGCTGGGGCCCAACTCGCCGCGCAGTTCGCGCAGGGTGTCGACGGTATAGGACGGGCGACCGGGAAAGCGTATGGCGCGGTCCAGTTCACGGTGGTCCAGCAGCAGGCCTGGCTCATCGCCGATGGCCAGCGAGAGCATGGTGAAGCGCTGGTCAGCGGTTGCGCCCGGCACCGCGCGATGCGGCGGATCAGCCGCCGGCAGCATGCGTACAGCGACCTGCAGTTCGTCACGGGCAGCACGCGCGATGGCGAGGTGCCCGAGGTGCACCGGATCGAAGGTGCCCCCGTAATAGATCCGCAGGCTCATCACTCAGGCCCGCGCCAGCAGGCGCACGGCACGCGGTTCGGCCACGGCCACCAGCAGGCGCTCCAGCGCCAGCCAGGCATCACCGTCGGCGCGCCCCTTGGCGATGCGGTCGACCAGTCCGGCCTCGGCCACGAAACGCTCCCAGCGCTTGCCCTCGGGGTGCCGCTGCAGCGCACGCTTGTAGGGCGCTTGCCGCGATTCCCAGATGCCGCGCGATTTCATTTCGGCGGCCAGATTGCCGCCACGCGCCTGTACCCGGGCCAGGCCGGAACCAGCCAACAGCTCGCGGATCACCATTGGCATCAGTGCGGCCACCGCCTCGCCTTCGCCACGCAGGCCCGCCAGCATGCGCAGCACCGCCGGCGGCTGGCCGGAGAACGTGGCTTCCAGCAGCCGGAAAACGTCATAGCGGGCGGCGTCGGCCACCAGCGACTCCATCCGTTCCACGTCCAGCGGCTGGCCGTCGGCCAGCAACGCCAGCTTGTCGATTTCCTGCGCAGCGGCCAGCAGGTTGCCCTCGACCCGCTCGGCCAGGCGCTGCACGGCGGCCGGATCGGCACGCAGGCCCTTGCCACGCAGGCGGCGCTCGATCCAGTCCGGCAGTTCGTGCGGCTTGATCGCCCACGCCACCGACAGCACGCCGATGCGATTGACTGCCTCGGCCCACTTGCCCTGGTGGGCCTTGCTCCATTCGTTGGCGGTAATCATCAGCACCACGTCCGGCGCCGGGTTGGCGCAGAACTGGCTGATCACCTCGGCCCCGTCCTTGCCCGGCTTGCCGCTGGGCAGGCGCACCTCGACCAGGCGGCGGGCACTGAACAGGCTGGGCGCGTTGAAGCTGGCGTCGAGCTGGTTCCAGTCGAAATCACGCCCATCGGCGTCGAACACTTCCCGCTCGGCGATGCCGGCGGCGCGTGCGCGTGCACGGATGGCGTCGGCCGCCTCAAGCACGCGCAGGGTTTCCGGGCCGGCAATCAGGTAGACCGGCGCCAGCGGGGTGTCAGCGCCCTGGCTGGCCAGCTGCTCCGGACGCAGTTCCATCGTCGCGACTCAGTGCTTGGCTGCGGGAACCGGCTCGGCCGGCTCCGCCCCTTCGATCGGCTTGGCCTTCGGCGCCGTCAGGCTGCCGCCCTTCTCGATCTCGGCGCGCACCACGCTGTCGATGCGGCGGATGATCGACGCGGACATTTCCCGTCGCAGCTCATCGGCCAGGATTTCGCGTTCGGTGGTGGTACCGGTGGCGTCGGTCGGCGGCGACACGTAGTCGCGCGACAGTTCGATCACCTGCTGCGGCACCAGCTCGCTGCCATCCTCGCGACGGAAGATGAAGATCACCGCATAGCGCAGGCTGTACTCCTGCGCACGGCCCTGCGAGTCGATGGCGATCGGCAGGTCGCCCCAGCGTTCGGACAGCACCTGGAGCTGGGTACTGGGCCCCTTGCTGTCCTCGTCGGCCAGCTTGGCACCGGAAGCCAGCAGGCTGCGATTGAGCAGCTTGACCAGTTCGCTGTATGGCGCGGTGGAGACCACCTTCACCGGCGCCGTGTCGGTCGGCAGCATCAGCTTGTTGCGCAGATGGAAACCGCAGCCGGCAAGGCCGAGGACAAGAACGAGGGCAAGCAGGATTCGGGTCATGGAGACAGTCTGGCGGAGCCGGGCGATCACGGCAACACACAGCCTGCCCGAAGCCGCGTGAATGCAGGGCCATCAAGTGCATGGCCCCACACCGGGAAGGTACCGGCCACCGCGTGGGTGACCGGCCCAGGATGCATCAGGCAGCGACGATGTTCACGATCTTGCCCGGCACGATGATGATCTTGCGCACGGTCAGGCCTTCCATGAACTTGGCCGCATTCGGCTCGGCCAGAGCCAGTGCTTCGACCTGCTCGCGTGCAGCATCGGCGGCCACCTCGATGGTGCCACGCAGCTTGCCGTTGACCTGCACGGCCAGGGTCAGCGCGTCGCGCACCAGCGCACCGGCGTCGGCCTGCGGGAACGGCTGGTCTTCCAGCAGCGTCTCGCCATGGCCCAGCACCTGCCACAGGGCGTGGCTGGCATGCGGGGTGATCGGGTTCAGCAGCAGCACGATGGCCTGCAGCGCTTCCTGGCGCACCGCACGGCCCTGCTCGCTGCCGTCCTCGAACTTGGCCAGCGCGTTCATCAGTTCCATCACCGCCGCGATGGCGGTGTTGAAGCTGTGGCGACGGCCATAGTCGTCACCGACCTTGCCGATCGTCTCGTGGGTCTTGCGACGCAGTGCCTTCTGGTTGGCGTCCAGCGCGGCCACGTCCAGCGCCGGGGCGGCACCGTCGGCGGCGTGCTTCTGCACCTGGGCCCACAGGCGGCGCAGGAAGCGCGCCATGCCGTCCACGCCGGCTTCGTTCCACTCCAGCGACTGTTCCGGCGGGGCGGCGAACATCGAGAACAGGCGCACGGTGTCGGCACCGTACTTGTCGACCATCGCCTGCGGGTCCACGCCGTTGTTCTTCGACTTGGACATCTTTTCAGTGCCACCGACCACCACCGGCTGGCCGTCGGCGATCAGCGTGGCGCCAGTGATGCGGCCGCGCTCGTCGCGCTGCACTTCCACATCGGCCGGATTGATCCAGTCCTTCGAGCCGTCCGGGTTCGGGCGGTAGTAGGTCTCGGCGATCACCATGCCCTGGCACAGCAGGTTGCGTGCCGGTTCGTTGCTGTCCACCATCCGCGCGTCGCGCAGCAGCTTGTGGTAGAAGCGGAAATACATCAGGTGCAGGATCGCGTGCTCGATGCCGCCGATGTACTGGTCGACCGGCAACCAGTAATTGCCGCGCTTGTCGACCGCATCACGGGCACCCGGCGAGGTGTAGCGGGCGTAGTACCAGCTCGACTCCATGAAGGTGTCGAAGGTGTCGGTCTCGCGCTCGGCCGCGCCGCCGCATTCCGGGCAGGTGGTCTTGCGCCATTCCGGATCGGTCTTGATCGGCGAACCAGTCCCCGAGAACGCCACGTCCTCCGGCAGCACCACCGGCAGCTGCTCTTCCGGCACCGGCACCGCACCGCACTTGTCGCAGTAGATCACCGGAATCGGGCAACCCCAGTAGCGCTGGCGGCTCACGCCCCAGTCGCGCAGGCGATAGTTGACGCGGCGCTGGCCCTGGGCCTTGCGCTCGAAGCGTTCGGCCAGGGCTTCGAAGGCGCCCTGGAAATCCAGCCCATCGAATTCGGCCGAGTTGACCAGCTCGAAGGCACGGTTCTTGTCGCTGTACCAGTCCTGCCAGCGGGCACCATCCCAGGTGCGCTCGTCGTCGTTGCGCGGATCCTTCAGCGCGATCACCTGCTTGATCGGCAGGCCGTACTTGTTTGCCACTTCATTGTCGCGCTGGTCGTGGCCCGGAACAGCCATCACCGCACCGGTGCCGTAGCCCATCAGCACGAAGTTGGCGACCCACACCGGCACCTTTTCGCCGGTGACCGGATGGATGGCACGCAGGCCGGTGTCCATGCCGCGCTTTTCCTGGGTTTCCAGCTCGGCCTCGGACACGCCACCCTGCTTCATTTCCGACAGCAGCGCAGCCAGTTCCGGGTTGTTCTTCGCCGCATGCAGGGCCAGCGGATGTTCGGCGGCGATCGACACGAAGGTCACGCCCATCACGGTATCCGGTCGGGTGGTGAACACGCGCAGCGGATCCAGCGCAGTGCCGTCGACATCACGCACGTCGAACTGGATTTCCAGACCTTCGGAGCGGCCGATCCAGTTGCGCTGCATGGTCTTGACCGAATCCGGCCAGCCGTCCAGTTCATCCAGGCCGTCCAGCAGTTCCTGGGCGTAATCGGTGATGCGCAGGAACCACTGCGGGATCTCGCGCTTCTCGACCAGCGCCCCGGAACGCCAACCACGGCCATCGATGACCTGCTCGTTGGCCAGCACGGTCTGGTCGACCGGATCCCAGTTCACCACCGCATTGCGGCGGTAGGCCAGGCCCTTGCGCATCAGGCGCGTGAACATGCGCTGTTCGTGGACATAGTAGTCCGGGCGGCAGGTGGCGAATTCGCGCGACCAGTCCACCGCATAGCCCATGGCCTTGAACTGGCCACGCATGTGCTCGATGTTCTTGTAGGTCCAGGCCGCCGGTGCGGTCTTGTTCTTGATTGCCGCGTTCTCCGCCGGCAGGCCGAACGCGTCCCAGCCCATCGGCTGCAGCACGTTGTGGCCGGTCATGCGCTTGTAGCGGCTGATCACGTCGCCGATGGTGTAATTGCGCACGTGGCCCATGTGCAGCGCACCGGACGGGTACGGAAGCATCGACAGGCAGTAGTACTTCGGCTTGTCCGAAGTCTCGTCGACTTCGAAGGCACGGGTGGCGTCCCAGTACTTCTGGGCGGCGGATTCAACCTGCTGCGGGTCGTAGGCGTTGGTTTCAGCGCTGGTCATGGAACACGCGGATGCGGCGGCAAAGCGGTACAGCGTACCGCAGTGCGGCAAACGTCTCCAATCCTGCCCGCCGACCGCCGGCCCCGCCAGCGCCCGGAGCCGGTCTCAGCGCGGTCGCGACAGAGGCAGGGCCAGCGCCAGCCAGACCGCCCAGCAGGCGAATGCAAGCCGTTGTGCCAGCGGCGCCGGCAGCACGCCCTGCAGCGCAAAGGCAGCCAGCGCCGCCAGCACGCCACAGGCGAGCGCCACCCCGCCCAGGGCGCGGCCGTGCGTCTGGCGCAGCTGGGAGATGCCCAGCAACAGGGTGCCGGCGACGAAGCCCAGCACCCAGATCATCCAGGCACTGGCGTGCAGCTGGCTGGCCGGCCCGTGCAGATCGTCCACATCCAGCGGCATCAAGCCCATCGCGGTGAAGGCCAGTCCGCCCAGCAACAGCATCTGGCTGCCCACCCGCGGCGCCCAGCCAGCACCGGGCGGCAGCTGTCGGCGCAGGCACTCGGCCACGACCACCGCCAACAGGCCCGGCAGTACGAAGCCCAGCAGATTGAAGGCCAACGCGTGCGGCACGCCATGTGCGCCCAGCAGGGCCACCGGGTGCCGCGCCTGTGCATAACCTTCCAGGCCGGCGCCGAAGCCCAGCACCGCCAGCACGAACAGCAGTGCGGCGGCGGGGCCGGACAGACGCAACAGGGAAGACGGGGAGGTCATGCGGGCTCCAGGAGCAACGGCGGCGGGAACGACGCATTGTCGGGCATTTGCCGCAGTCCGGGTTGAGACTGGCATCGATCGTCACCATAGAATCGGTCTCCAGATGCCAATCGATGCCTCCCCCATGACCGAGACGACCTACGTATTCGACGCCACCACTGCGACCTTCGAGGCCGAAGTCCTGCAGAAGTCGCTGCAGACGCCGGTGCTGGTCGACTTCTGGGCCACGTGGTGCGGCCCCTGCAAGACCCTGGGGCCGATGCTGGAAAAACTGGCCGCCGAATACAACGGCGCCTTCGAGCTGGCCAAGGTCGATGTCGACAAGGAACAGCAGATCGCCGCCGCCTTCCAGATCCGCTCGGTGCCGACCGTGTTCCTGGTCAAGGGCGGCCAGCTGGTGGACGGTTTCCCCGGCGCCATCCCGGAAGGCCAGCTGCGTGAGTTCCTGGCCCAGCACGGCATCGTGCCGGCCGACGTCGGCGACACTGCCGCCGAGGACGAAGCGCCGTTGGATCCGCAGGCACAGGTGGATGTACTGCGTGCGCAGATCGCCGCCGAGCCGGACAAGGACGAGCTGAAGCTCGACCTGGCCCTGGCCCTGCTGCAGATCGGCGGCGTGGACGAAGCCGGCACGCTGATCGACGGCCTGCCCGCCAACCTGGCCACCGACGACCGCGCCGTGCGCGCCCGCGCCCGGCTGTCCTTTGCCGCCGCCCTGAAGGACGCCCCGGCCGCCGAGGTGCTGGACGCGCGCATCGCCGCCAACGGCAATGACCTCAAGGCCCGCCACCTGCGCGGCGTGCAGCTGCTGCTCGGCGGCCATGACGAGGCCGCGCTGGCGCAGTTCCTGGAAATGCTGCGGATCGACCGGAGTTTCGAGGAAGGCCTGCCGCGCAAGGCGCTGATCGATGCCTTCAATGTGATCTCCGACGAGGACCTGGTCGGCCAGTACCGCCGCAGGATGGCCTCCCTGCTGTTCTGAACGGAAGCCGGGTTCGTTCAGAATCCCTGCACTGGACGCGGGCAATAATGCGCACGATGGCGGCCGTACGGCCGCCACGATCCGTTCGGGGGGATGAGGTCGGGGCCATGGGGTCTTGCAGCTGCACCCCCGCATTGCCGGGATTGCAAAACTGTGACCTTCGTCCGCTCGCTGTTGTTTGCCATGCGCTTCCAGGGCGCCCTGCTCTGTGCCCTGCTTCTGCTGCCGGCCATCGCCGCCGCGCAGGACTGGAACTACCGGGTCCGCCCCGGCGACACCCTGTGGGATCTGGGTGGCGTGTATCTGAAACCCTCGGTGCGCTGGCAGCAGCTCCAGCAGCACAACCGAATCGACAACCCCTACCGGCTGCCGCCCGGCCAGCTGCTGCGTTTCCCCATCAGCTGGCTGCGCATCGAACCGGCACCGGCGCGGGTGCTCTCGGTCCGCGGCAAGGTCGAACTGTCCAGTGGAGACGGCAGCGCCAGCCGCGCCATCCAGGCCGGCGAGCAACTGCATATCGGAGACACCGTACAGACCGAGGGCGAATCCAGCGTCACGCTGGAATTTGCCGATGCGTCGCGCCTGCAGCTGCGTGAGTACTCGCGCCTGCGCCTGGACCAGCTCAGCCGCTACGGCCACACCGGCATGGTCGACACCCGCCTGCGCCTGCAGCAGGGCCGCGCCAGCAATCGGGTGACGCCCGCGCGCGGCCCGGCATCGCGTTACATCATCGATGCGCCCACCGCCACCAGCAGCGTGCGCGGCACCGTCTTCCGGGTCAGTGCCGGCGACGGTCGTGATGTCGCGGCCACCGAGGTCCTGCAGGGCAAGGTGCAGGTCGGCAACACCCATGGCCAGCGCATGGTCCAGCCCGGACAGGCCACCCGCAGCGCCAGCGCAGACGCCGCACCGGACGCAGTCTCCGCACTGCTGCCGGCACCGCAGCTGCGCAACGATGAACTGCGCCTGGCCCCGTTGCCGACGCTGCTGGCATGGACTCCGGTCGCCGGCGCCGCGCATTACCGCGTTGAAGTGGTGGAGGCAGCCACGCCGGAGATCCTGCTGTTCGCTGCCACCACCCCCGATACCCGCCTGGCCATCGGCGATCTGCCGCCGGGCCAGCTGCGCATCCTGCTGCGCGCGGTCGATGCGCAGGGTGTGGAAGGCATCGACGCCAGTGCCGACTTCGAACTCAGCGACCAGCCTCCACCGCCGCTGACCCTGGCCCCGCTGCATGGACAGACAATCAACAGCGACCGCCCGCGTTTCCGCTGGAGCCAGGCCCCCGGTGCGCGCAGCAGCGTGCTGCAGATCGCGGCTGATTCCAGCTTCGTACAGCCACTGCAGGAACAGACCAGCACCGGCACCGACCTGCGCCTGGCGCAGCCATTGCCGCCGGGTCACTACTTCTGGCGGATCGCCTCCCGCAGTGCCGATGGGCACCAGGGGCGCTATGGCCAGGCCCTGCCACTGCAGCTGAGCAACGAGCCGGTGGATCCTGCGCTGCAACCGCCCGAGGCCGCGCACGGTGAACTGACCCTGCGTTGGCAGGCCGGCAGCGAAGGCCAGCGCTATCGCGTGCAGGTCGACCGCCGCGGCGACTTCAAGGCCCCCCTGGTCGACGAAACCGTGGCCGAACCGCAGGTCAGCTTCAAGCGTCCGTGGCGCGGCACCCTGCATGTGCGCGTGCAGTACATCGACGATGACGGCCATGCCGGCGAGTTCTCGCCTGCCCAGCAGATCGCCCTGCCGTGTCGCCTCTGCTATGGCACCGGCGGCGGTGCCCTGCTGCTGTGGCTGCTGTTGTGAGGCGCTCACCGCTGCCGTGGTCGAAGCGGATCCTGCTGGCCATGCTGGCCGGGATACTGACCCTCGTCGCCAGCCAGGGCCAATGGCTGTGGCGGCAGGACGAGGCCACCTACGACGCGATGGTCGGCAACTGGGACTATCGACCCGACCCGAGCGTGCTGATCGTGGCCATCGACGAAGGCAGCCTGCAACGCATCGGCCAATGGCCGTGGCCACGCTCGGTCCACGCCCGGTTGCTGGATCGCCTGACCGATGCCGGTGCCGAACGGGTCGCGCTGGATCTGATGCTGTCCGAGCCGGACCGCCGCGACAGCCGCCAGGACGAGGCGCTGGCCGCGGCCATCCGTCGCAATGGCCGGGTGGTGCTGCCGGTGCTGGCCGCACCGGCAGCCGGTGATCGCATGGCCGAGGAAATGCTGCCGGTTCCACAGATCGCGGCCAGTGCCGCCGCCATCGGCCACACCGACGTCGAGGTGGACAGCGACGGCGTCGCCCGCGGCATCTACCTGCATGCGGGCATCGGCAAGGCGCATTGGCCGGCGCTCGGGCTGGCCCTGACCGGCCTGCCCGCGGGCGCGGTGCGCGGGCTGCCCGACCCTGATCCCGAGGTGGGCTCGCCCTATCAATGGCGGCGCAACGACTACGTGCGGGTGCGCTATGCCGGACCTCCCGAGCAGTTGCCGCAGGTTTCCTACGCAGACGTACTCGATGGCCACGTGGACATGGCGATGCTGCATGGCCGCCGCATCATCGTAGGCATGACCGCCAGCGGCATCGCGCCGCGCCTGCTGACCCCGACCACCCGCGAGTTCTGGATGAGCGGCAGCGAGTACCAGGCCAACATCGCCTCGATGCTGCTGCAGCACAAGCAGATCGAGGTGCTGCCCCGCTTCTGGCAGCACACCATCAGCGCGGTGCTGGTGGCGCTGTGCGTGATCCTGCTCGGCCTGCGCCTGCCGTGGCTGGCGGCGCTGTGTTCGCTGCCGCTTGCTCCTCTGCTGAGCTGGTTGCTGTTGCGCACCAGCAACCTCTGGTGGGCGCCAGCCACCGCCCTGCTGGGCGTCCTGCTGGTCCTGCTGGCCTGGGCGACCTGGCGGATTTCGGCCTGGCACCGGCAGGCCAACCGCGACGCACTGACCGGCCTTGGCAATCGCCTGCGCTTCGAACAGGCGTTGCAGCAGGAATGCGACGCCGCACGACGCAACGGCAAGCCACTGAGCCTGGCGCTGATCGATGTCGACCACTTCAAGCGCCACAACGACCGCCATGGCCACCAGGTCGGCGACCGCGTGCTGCGGGACGTCGCCCGGTTGATCGGCGCGCATGCGCGGCGTCCGCGCGACATGGCCGCGCGTTACGGTGGCGATGAATTCGCGCTGGTATTGCCCGATACCCCGGCCGAAGGCGCGCGGCTTGTGATCCAGGACCTGATCGACTGCGTACGTGCATTGCCGGTACACGGTGACGGCAGCGACGATCGGGTGACGCTCACCATCGGCGTGTTTACCCGGGTACCGGAAGGCGAGCTGCAACCGCATCATTTCGTCGAAGGGGCCGACACCGCGCTGTACCAGGCCAAAGCGAATGGACGCGACGGGTATGTGATCGACGGCGGCGCGTGACCGGTGCCACCGGGTGCAACATACGCATGCGAATGGTTAGACTGGACGCCTCGCCCAGCGCCCCCGGATCCGCATGAACGCCCGTCTGTTCCGCTTCGGCATCAACCTCTGGCCGCCCTTCCTGTTCACCGGCATCCACGTCACCCGCATCACCCCCGACTACCGGCAGATTGATGTCGAGCTGCGCCTGCGGCCATGGAACCGCAACTACGTCGGCACCCACTTCGGCGGCAGCCTGTTCGCGATGACCGATCCGTTCTGGATGCTCGGCCTGCTGCACATCCTCGGCCGCGACTACTACGTGTGGGACCGCGCCGGCGCCATCGACTTCCTCAAGCCGGGCCGTGGCATCGTGCGGACGTCGTTCCGCATCGACGACGCGCTGCTGGATGAACTGCGCGCCGAAGCGGCCAGTGGCGAGAAGGTGCTGCGCTGGTTCAGCAACGACGTGATCGATGAAAGCGGCGAAGTGGTCGCACAGGTCCGCAAGCAGGTGTACCTGCGCCTGAAGCCGCACGCGCGCTGAGCGCGCCTCAATCGCGCGCCAACGCAGTCGAAGCTGGCTCCGCCTGCAGCGGCACCGACAGCCACGGGCTTTCGTCGTTGCTGCGGGACGGCGAGCGGCGCGGCACCTGCAGATGGCGGCCATCCGCCGACAAGCGCGGCACCCGCACCGGCGAGGCGAACTGCGCCGGCAACCGCTGCAGGGCATCCACCGGATCCCCCGGCTGCTGCCGCAGCCAGCGCTGTGCACCCAGCAGGCGCAGCATCGCCGCGGCGTCCTGGGTGCGCGACGAATAGGCCGGATAGACCGGACCCGCAATGTCGGTCAACAGGCAACCCATGACGTTCGACAGGCAACCAAAGTCACGCTGCGGCGGCGCCGGTACCGGCAACGGACGGTCCGCCTCCAGCGCAGCGGTCGCCGTCGCGCCACAGGCCCAACCGAGATTGCCGGCCGCACGGGCCAGGGTGCTGCTGCGGTCCAGTACCAGCGCGCCGCCGAATTCCCGCGCCGAGGTCTCGATCGCCACCCGGTTCATCGCATACTCGCCCTGCATCGCACGGCACAGGCTCTGCTCGTCGGCCCGCATCGGCTGCATGGCCTGTTCGCATTCGGCCGGCAGCGGGTGATCGGCAGGCAGTTCGACCAGCATGTCGGCCAGCAGCTGCGCGTTGGCCTGTACCAGGCTGGCGCCGATGATGCTTTCGACCAGATAGCTGCCACCGGGCACCAGCCGCCGGCCCAGCTGCACTCCCCGGCAGCTGCCGCGCAGGGCACCGTCGATGTCACCCTGTACGAACGCCAGCGCGCGTGCGCTGGTGGCATCGACCACCAGCCCGTAGGTCGGCATCGGCACCAGGATGCCCTCGCCCTTCGGCTGGAACGGCGATACGAAGTAGTCTGCTTCGGCGAGCTGATCCAGCCGCGCGTGCAACTGCTGGTGCCCGGCATGGGCCTCCACGAAGCGTTGCGGGTCCGCGCGGACCTGGGCGAGGCAGCCGCGGGCGGCCGGCCCGCAACTGGCACCGGGCCGCGAGCGCAGCTCGGCATGGTTGGCCACCAGGTGTGTCTGGCCGCCGCTGCTGCCCCGCAGGTCGGCCTCCCAACGGCGCACGTCCTCGGCCAACGCCTGCTCGCGCTGGCGGGCATCCAGATCGTCGAACGGCAGCGTCCACAACAGGGCATAACCGTTGCGCCCGCTCGCCGGCAGCCGCGCTTCCAGCCGTTGCTGCGCCTGCAACTGCGATTCCGGCACCGGCCACATGCGTGAGGCGCACCACACCACGATGGTCAACAGCAGCAGGCCCGCCAGGGTCCAGCCCAGTCCGCGCAGAATCTTCAACACAGCTTCCCTTCCATGGCTCGTTGCCGCAGTCGATCCACCAGCGTAATCGACCGGCAGTGACCGCTACAATGCGCACATGTCGCTCGAAGCCCCCGCCCTGGTCCCCCGCCCCTCCCTGCAGCGCCTGTTCCTGACCGGCCTGCTGACCCTGCTGCCGATCTGGCTGACCTGGGTCGTGGTCAAGTTCGTGTTCGTGTTGCTGTCGGGCATTTCCAGCCCGCTGGTGGTGCCGCTGTCCGAGCAGATCGCGACAAGCTTCCCGCACTACCTCGGCTGGGTCCGCGCCGAATGGATCCAGGACACCATCGCCCTGCTGGCCACCCTGCTGGTGATCCTGGCGGTGGGCGTGGCCAGCCGCCGCGTGCTCGGCCAGCGCCTGCTGCGCTGGGTGGGCGCGGTCATCAAGCGCATTCCGCTGGCCAGCATCATCTACGACAGCGCAAAGAAGCTGCTGGACATGCTGCAGACCGAACCGGGCAGCACCCAGCGCGTGGTGCTGATCGACTTCCCGCACCGCGACATGAAATCGGTCGGACTGGTCACCCGCGTGATCAAGGAACACGGCACCGACCGTGAGCTGGCCGCGGTGTATGTACCGACCACGCCGAACCCGACCTCGGGCTACCTGGAAATCGTGCCGGTGGAACTGCTGACCCCGACTGACTGGACCGTCGACCAGGCCATGAGCTTCATCATTTCCGGCGGCGCCGTCGCACCGTCCAGCGTGCCGTTCACCCGCGCCGGCGAACGCACCGGCGAACGCACCGAATGACCCCGGCGCCGATCGAGCGCCCGCTGCAGGACCGCGCGGTCCTGCTGTTCATCGTGCTGGCCGCGTTCTTCTGCGGCAATGCGGTGCTGGCCGAGCTGATCGGGGTGAAGATCTTCGCGCTGGAAGACACCCTGGGCATCGCCCCGCTGAACTGGAACCTGTTCGGCCAGACCGGCTCGCTCAGCTTCACCGCCGGTACCCTGCTGTGGCCGGTGGTGTTCATCATGACCGACACCATCAACGAGTTTTTCGGCAAGCGCGGCGTGCGCTTCATCTCGTGGCTGGCGGTGGTGCTGATCGGCTACGGCTTCCTGTTCGCCTTCGCGGCCATTTCGCTGGCGCCGGCCAGCTGGTGGGTCACGTCGATGGATGGCCACGGTGTGCCCGACTACCAGGCCGCGTTCGCAGCCGTGTTCGGCCAGGGCATGTGGACCATCGCCGGTTCGCTGGTGGCCTTCCTGCTCGGCCAGCTGATCGACGTGGCGGTGTTCCATCGCATCCGCCAGGCCACCGGCGAACGCCACGTGTGGCTGCGTGCGACCGGATCGACCGCGATCTCGCAGGTGGTGGACAGCTTCGTGGTGATCTGGATCGCCTTCGTGCTGGGCCCGCAGCACTGGCCGACCTCGCTGTTCCTTGCGGTCGCCAGCGTCAACTACGTGTACAAGATGGGCTTTGCGATTGCCCTGATTCCGTTGCTGTACCTGATGCGGCGTGCCATCACCCGCTATCTGGGCGCCGATCGCGCGGCGGCACTGCGCGCCGCTGCTGCGGCTGACTGAAGCCCCAGCGCCACCAAGCTGACTGCGTCTTCACGCTGGCCGTACGCGCGCGGATCGTGCAAGCTCCACGATCTGTGTTCCACGGAAGCTTCTTGATGCCGTATTCCCCCCGCGTCCTGGCCGCTGCCATTGCCGCGTTGTTCCTGTTCAGTGCCGTGCCGTCGGCCGAAGCAGCGAAGAAGAAGGCCAGCCGCCCTGCCGCTGCGCAGACCCGCCAGGCCGCCAAGCCCAAGGCCAGGCCCGCCCGGGCCACCGCACCGGCCCGTGGCAGTTCGGCGCGCCGCGCTGCGCCGCGTCCGGTCGCACCGGCCCGTGCCGTGCCCAAGCAGGTGCAGCTGGAACGGCTGTACGACGAGTACTGGGATGCCTCGATGCGGTTGAACCCGCTGCAGGCCACGTTCCAGGGCGAACCGCGCTACAACGACCAGCTGCCCAACATCCTGTCCGCCGCCTGGCGCCAGCAGTCGCACGACTTCACCACGCAGTGGCTGGGCAAGGTCGAAAAACTCGGCAGCGATGGTCTGCAGGGCCAGGACCTGCTCAGTTACGAGATCTTCGTACGTGACGCGCGCGCCTCGCTGGCTGCCGAGCGCTACCCGAGCTGGATGATGCCGATCAGCCAGTACTACAACATCGGCAGCATCATGGCGATCCTCGGCTCCGGCGCGGGCGCGCAGCCGTTCAACACCGTGCAGGACTATGACACCTGGTCGCGCCGCTCGCTCGGCATTCCCGAACTGTTCGACCAGGCCATCGACAACATGCGCCAGGGCATGAAGGCCGGCGTGGTGCAGCCGCGTGACCTGATGGAGAAGGTGCTGCCGCAGCTGGATGCGGTGATCAAGCCGACCGCTGAAGAGAGCATCTTCTGGTCGCCGATCCGCACCATGCCGAACACGATTGCGGCCGAAGACAAGGCGCGCATCAGTGCCGAGTACAAGCGCATGATCGAACTGCGCATCATGCCCGCCTACCGCGCCCTGCGCGGCTTCATCGCCACCGAGTACCTGCCGGCCACGCGCGCCAGCAGCGGCATGGGCGCGCTGCCCGACGGCCAGGCCTGGTACGCCAACCTGATCGTGCAGACCACCGCCAGCGACCAGACCGCCACGCAGCTGCACGCGCTGGGCGAGCAACGCGTGCAGGAACTGCAGGCACAGATCGCCACGGTGATGAAGGACGCCAAGCTGCGTGGCACGCCGGCAAAGCTGCTGCGCAGCATGCGCAACGATCGCCAGTTCCAGTACAGCGATGCCAATGCACTGATCAGCCGCTACCGCCAGGTGCAGCAGCAGGTCAACGCGCGCCTGCCGCAGGTGCTCGATACGCTGCCGAAGTCCGCGCTGGAAGTACGCGCGGTGGAACCGGAACGGGCGCTGACCGCCGCCGCTGCCGCCTACCAGCCGTCGCCGCCCGGGCAGCCCGGCGTGCTGTACATCAACACCCGCGACCTGCCCAGCCGCAAGCGCTGGAGCGTGCCGGTGCAGTACCTGCATGAAGCGATTCCCGGCCATCACGTGCAACTGGGCCTGCAGCAGGAGCTGGCCAAGCTGCCGCGCTTCCGTCGCCTCGGTGGCGATCTTGCGTTCGTCGAAGGCTGGGGCCTGTACGCCGAAACGCTGGGTGAAGACCTCGGCGTCTACACCGATCCCTACGACCGTATCGGCTACCTGTACTCACGCCTGCTGCGCGCCGCGCGCGTCGTCGCCGACACCGGCGTCAATGCACAGGGCTGGAGCAAGCAGCAGGCCGTGGCCTACCTGCAGAAGACGGTGGACATGAGCAGCGATGACGCCAACGCCGAAGTCGAGCGGATCATGGCCCAGCCCGGCCAGGCACTGTCGAACGTCGCCGGCCTGACCACCATCGTTGCCCTGCGCGACAAGGCCAAGGCACGCCAGGGCGCAGCCTTCGATCTGCGCCGCTTCCATGCAGAACTGCTGAAAGACGGCTCGATGCCTCTGGACGTGCTGGACCGCAAGATGGAGCGCTGGATGGCACAGCCGGCCAGCGCTACGCCCACACCTTCGCCCTGACGCTTCCGGAGCCACCATGCGCCCTGCCGTCGCCCTGTTCGCCGCCGTGCTGGGCCTGCTGCCTCTGACGGGCGCCGCCGCACCGGTGCTGACCCCACCGGATGCCGGTATCGACGGCCTGATGCAGGCCTACGATGGCCAGGTGCCCGGCGCCGCAGTGCTGGTGCTGCATGACGGGCAGCCGGTGTTCCGCCGTGGCTACGGCCTTGCGGTGGTCGAAGACGGCACCCCGGTCACAGCCGCCAGCAACTTCCGGCTGGCCTCGGTCAGCAAGCAGTTCACCGCTGCGACGGTGCTGCTGCTGGTGGAAGACGGCCGGCTCGGGCTGGACCAGCCGGCCCGGCAGTGGCTGCCCGAGCTGCCACCGGCTGCAGCGGGCATCACCCTCCGCCACCTGCTCTCGCATACCAGCGGCCTGCTCGACTACGAAGACCTGATGGACCCGGCAGACACGCGGCAGGTACACGATGCCGATGTGCTGGCCCTGCTGTCGCGCCAGGACCGGCTGAACTTCGCGCCGGGCACGCAGTACCGCTACAGCAACAGCGGCTATGCACTGCTGGCACTGATCGTGGGCCGCGCATCCGGCCAGGATTTCGCCGCCTTCCTGCAACAACGCATCTTCCGCCCACTGGGCATGACGCATACCGTGGCCCACCAGGACGGCGTGGACACGGTCGCCGCACGCGCCTATGGCTACAGCCGGATCGATGGCCGCTGGCAGCGCACCGACCAGAGCACTACCAGCGCCGTACTGGGAGACGGCGGGATCTACTCCTCGCTGGACGACCTGGCCCGCTGGGATGCGGCGCTGTACGACGACCGCCTGCTGTCGAAGGCCTCGCGCCGCGCGATGTTCAGCCCGGCGACGACCACATCGGAACCGGACGTGCCGCATTACGGCTTCGGCTGGCGGCTGAATGGTCCGGTGCAATGGCACAGCGGCGAGAGCATCGGCTTCCGCAACGTGATCGTGCGCCACCCGGAGAAGCACCTGACCGTGATCGTGCTGACCAACCGCAACGACCCCGAACCCTATCCGCTGGCGCAGAAGATCGCCCAGCGCTGGCTGGACACCCTGCAATGACCCCCGGTTCTGACGCCCTGCTGGGCATCCACCACGCCGCACTGATCTGCAGCGACTACGCACGCTCGAAGGACTTCTACGTGCGCATCCTCGGCCTGCGCGTGCTGGCGGAGAACCACCGCGCCGCACGCGATTCCTGGAAGCTGGACCTGGCCCTGCCCGACGGCGGCCAGCTGGAACTGTTCTCCTTCCCCTCGCCGCCGCCCCGTCCCAGCCGCCCAGAGGCCCAGGGTCTGCGCCACCTCGCGTTCCGGGTGGCTGCACTGGAACCCTTCATCCAGCGCCTGGCCGCGCATGGTGTCGCCTGCGAACCGATCCGCGTGGACGAATACACCGGCCGCCGTTTCACCTTCTTCGCCGACCCCGACGACCTGCCGCTGGAGCTGTACGAAGTCGGTTGAGCGTTTTTCAATCGTGATTCATCCATGCATGGCATGGATCTACTGTGTCGACCAAGGTCGACACCTACCCACAACCCGATACCGACAGATCTCCGGAAACTGTCGAAGGCGGGGTGGGTCCGGTTGCGGGGGCGTGAGCCGCATGGGCCCGAGGCATGCCTCGGGCGGGTTGGGCAGGACACCCAACCCCGGTCTTGCCGTGTGCGCAGGACTGCGCCCACGAGCAAGCGGCGACCGAGCTTACATGGGTGAGGGCGCTTTGCTTGCGAAGCACTGCTTCGCAAGCGCCCGAACGCACAGCCGCCAGCGGCTGGGCCGGGCCCCGGAGGGGGACTTGCAGCGGCCCCCGCAACCGGACCCACCCCGCCATCCCACGGATAGCCGCCTTTGCTTTTGAGGTTGCCGGCCAGCGGCCGGCACTACCGCGGGTGCAGGGCGCAGCCCTGCAAAGCCCCCCTTCCCCATACCCCGCCGAATGGGTATACAGTCGACCCGTACCGGCATCGTGCCGGAATGAACCCTGGGAGGGGACCATGCGCAAGACCTTCAAGACCCTGCTGCTGGCACTGCCGCTGTGCCTGGCCGCGCTCTCGGCGCAGGCCGCCGATGGCGCCGCCGGCCGCTGGAAGACCATCGACGACAAGACCGGCAAGGTGAAGTCGATCGTCGAGATCACCCAGGCCGCCAACGGCACCCTGACCGGCAAGGTGGTCGACATCCTGCACTCGGACAAGGGCCCCAACCCGGTCTGTGACGGCTGTGAAGGCGCCAACAGGAACAAGCCGGTGAAGGGCATGACCATCCTCTGGAACCTGAAGGCCGACGGCGCCAACAAGTGGTCCGGTGGCACCATCCTCGACCCGGCCAACGGCAAGACCTACAAGTCGAAGATGGAACTGCAGCCCGGCGGCACCCGGCTGGACGTGTCCGGCTGCATCGCCTTCATCTGCCGCGCGCAGACCTGGCAGCGCGAATAAGCGCCCCGGCCCCCGCTTCATCCCCGTGACCCGGCCTCGGCCGGGTCACCTCGTTGCGGGCATGCGATACTCTGCGGTTCCCCTCGGCTTCACCCCGCGACCATGACCCGTACCGCGCTCGTCACCACCGCCCTGCCCTACGCCAACGGCCCGCTGCACCTGGGCCACCTGGTCGGCTACATCCAGGCCGACATCTGGGTGCGTGCGCGGCGAATGAGTGGCGGCAAGGCCTGGTTTGTCTGCGCCGACGATACCCATGGCACGCCGATCATGCTGGCCGCGGAAAAGGCCGGGGTCACCCCGGAAACCTTCATCGCCAACATTCAGGCCAGCCACGAACGTGACTTCGCCGCCTTCGGCGTGGCCTTCGACCACTACGACTCGACCAATTCGGCAGCCAACAAGGCGCTGACCGAGCAGTTCTACCTGAAGCTGGAAGCGGCCGGCCACATCAGCCGCCGTTCGGTGGCGCAGTTCTACGACCCGGCCAAGGGCATGTTCCTGCCCGACCGCTACGTCAAGGGCATCTGCCCGAACTGCGGCAGCCCCGACCAATACGGCGACAACTGCGAAGTGTGCGGCGCTACCTATGCGCCGACCGACTTGAAGGAACCGCATTCGGTCATCTCCGGTGCCACGCCGGAAATGCGCGATTCGGAGCACTTCTTCTTCGAGGTGGGCCACTTCGACGCGTTCCTGCGCGAATGGCTGGCCGGCGACGTCGCCCTGCCGGGCGTGAAGGCCAAGCTGGGTGAGTGGCTCAATGCCGAAGGTGGCCTGCGCGCGTGGGACATCTCGCGCGATGCGCCGTACTTCGGCTTCCAGATTCCCGGCCAGCCGGGCAAGTACTTCTATGTCTGGCTGGACGCGCCGATCGGCTACCTGTCCAGCTTCCAGACCCTGTGCGGCAGGATCGGCGAGGACTTCGAAGCGCACCTGCGCGCCGGTACCAGCACCGAGCTGCACCACTTCATCGGCAAGGACATCGTCAACTTCCACGGCCTGTTCTGGCCGGCGGTGCTGCACGGCACTGGTCACCGCGCGCCGACCCGCCTGCACGTCAACGGCTACCTGACCGTGGACGGCGCCAAGATGAGCAAGTCGCGCGGCACCTTCGTGATGGCGCGTACCTTCCTCGATGCCGGCCTGGAACCGGAAGCACTGCGCTACTACTACGCCGCCAAGTCCGGCGGTGGCGTCGACGATCTCGACCTGAACCTGGGTGACTTCATCGCCCGCGTCAACGCCGACCTGGTCGGCAAGTTCGTCAACCTGGCCAGCCGCTGCGCCGGCTTCATCAGCAAGCGTTTCGACGGCCAGCTGGCCGCGCAGCTGCCCGATGCGGCGCAGTACCAGCGCTTCGTCGACGGCCTGGCGCCGATCCGTGAAGCCTACGAGCGCAACGACCCGGCCGCGGCGATCCGCCTGACCATGGCCCTGGCCGACGAAGCCAACCGCTACATCGACGACGTCAAGCCGTGGGTCATCGCCAAGCAGGAAGGCGCCGACGCGCAGCTGCAGGCCGTGTGCAGCCAGGGCCTGAACCTGTTCCGCGTACTGGTCACCGCCCTGAAGCCGGTGCTGCCGGCCACCGCCGCGCAGGCCGAAGCCTTCCTGGCCGCGCCGGTGAACGACTGGACCGAACTGGCACAGCCGCTGCTGGGCCACCGCATCACCGACTACACCCCGCTGTTCACCCGTATCGACCCGAAGAAGATTGACGCCATGATCGACGCCTCCAAGGACACCCTGCAGCCGGCCGCGGCCGCCGCTGCCGCCCCCGCCGCCAGGACCGAAGCGGCCAAGCCGGCTGCACCGGCACCGGCCAAGGACGACGCAAAGAGCGCCGATGCTCCGGCCTACATCGGCATCGACGATTTCGCCAAGCTCGACCTGCGCATCGGCAAGGTGCTGGTCTGTGAGTTCGTGGAAGGGTCGGACAAGCTGCTGCGCTTCGAACTGGATGCAGGTGAACTGGGCAAGCGCCAGATCTTCTCCGGTATCCGCGCCAGCTACGGCGAGCCGGAGAAGCTGGTCGGCCGCAGCGTGGTGTTCATCGCCAACCTGGCCCCGCGCAAGATGCGCTTCGGCCTGAGCGAAGGCATGATCCTGTCGGCCGGTTTCGACGGCGGTGCGCTGGCGTTGCTGGACGCCGACAGCGGCGCGCAGCCGGGCATGCCGGTCCGCTGATGCCCGCAGCGGGCGTGGCCTCGGCCGCGCCCGCCGGCAGCACCGGCCACCGGAGGCAACGCGATGGGAGGCAACGGAATGGAACTGGCGCTGTTCGACTTCGACCACACCGTGACCACCTGCGATACCTATGGCCGTTTCCTGCGCCGCGTGGCCACCGCCGAACAGCTGGCGCAGGCGTGGTGGAAGGTCGGCCCGTGGCTGCTCGCGTACAAGCTGAAGCTGATCTCGGCCGAACGCATCCGCGCGCGCGTCACCCGCCTGACCTTCAGCGACCGCCACAGTGACGACATCACCACCCTGGCCGCCGGCTTCTCGCGTGAGTTCCTGCCCGATGTGGTGCGCCCGGAAATGCTGGAGCAGATCCGCTGGCACAAGGAACAGCAGCACACCGTGGTGATCGTGTCCGGCTCGCTGGACCTGTATCTGCGGCCGTGGTGCGAGCAGCTGGGCCTGCAGTTGATCTGCAACCGGCTGGAATGTCAGGACGGACGCCTGACCGGCCGTTACGCCGGTGGCGACTGTGGCCCGCGCAAGGTCGAGCACATCCGTCGCCAGTTCGATCTGTCGCGTTACGTGCGCATCCATGCCTACGGTGACAGTTCCGAAGACAAGCCGATGCTGGCGCTGGCCCACGAGCGCTGGTTCCGCGGCAAACCCCTGAAGTAACCCGACGCGCAGCCTTCGCCACGCATGAGCCTGATCCCGCCCCTGACCGAACGCCTCGACCGCCTGCTGCCGCAGACCCAATGCGGGCAATGCGGCTACGACGGTTGCCGACCGTACGCGCAGGCGATGGCGCGCGGCGAGGCAGGCGTCGACCGCTGCCCACCCGGTGGCGATGCCGGTGCACGCGCGCTGGCCCAGGTTCTGCGCGTACCGGCGATTCCTTTTGATCGTTCGCGCGGCGAGCACAAGGCGCCGCAGGTGGCGTTGATCGTGGAAGCCGACTGCATCGGCTGCACCAAGTGCATCCAGGCCTGCCCGGTGGACGCCATCATCGGCGGCGCCAAGTACATGCACACGGTGATCGCCGATCTGTGCACCGGCTGTGAGCTGTGCATCCCGCCGTGCCCGGTCGACTGCATCGAGCTGGTGCCGGCATAGCCACCAGACCAACCGGCGGTGGAGCGGCGGGGTAGAGTCGGCTGTTAGTCGACTGCTCTTCGTTCCGGCGGCGCAAAACCCCGCGCTGCGCGCGACAGTCGACTAACAGTCGACTCTACCCCCCCTCCACTGCTGGGAGGTGACCTTGCCGTTACGGCACTGCCGCCGTCACCACGATCTCGACCTTCCAGTCGGCGTGGGCCAGCTTGGCCTCGACCGTGGCGCGCGCCGGGGTCGCACCTTCCACCACCCACTCATCCCATGCCTTGTTCATGCCGTCAAAGTCGGCCATGTCGGCCAGGAACACTTCGGCGCGCAGCACGTGCTGGCGATCACTGGCCACCAGCGCCAGCAGCTTGTCGATCTCGGCCAGCACCTGCCGGGTCTGCCCGGTGATGTCCTGGCTGGTGTCTTCCGGAATCTGGCCGGAAAGGTAGGCGACCTTGTTGTACACGGTCATTTCGGACATGCGCGGTCCGACGTCGTAACGCTCCATCATGGGCGTGGCTCCTGCGGGTGATCAGGCCTGCATTGTCCTCCAAACCGGTCAACGATGGGTGCAGGGCAGCCATCCACACACGGTCACTACCGGCTTCCGACAGCGACGCTGGTCAAATGCCAGCGACAGGCGCACGATGCGCCACGGCTGCATTGACACCGCCCTCGCCCTCCCTGACGCACCCTTGCGCCGATGACCGAAACCACCGACCCCGCCACCGCTCCCTCCACCCCGGCATGGAAGCGGGTCCTCACCATCGTCATCCCGCTGCTGATCCTTGCGTTGGCGCTGCACGGCCTGGCCAACGAGTTCGATGAGAACGGCTACCGCGCCATCCGCCATGCCTTCCACCAGCTCAGTGGCACGCAGATCGCGCTTACTGTCGTGCTGGGCCTGGCCAGCTATGCCTGCCTGATCGGCTTTGATGCCATCGGCCTGCGCCGCAGCGGCATCCGCGTGCATCCGGCGCGCATCGGCATCACCGCGTTCCTGGCACACACGCTCGGCCAGACCGTGGGCTTTGCCGCGCTCACCGGCGGTGCGGTGCGCCTGCGCGGCTACCGTACCGCCGGCCTCGACCTGGCGCAGATCGGCCAGGTCGTGCTGATGAGCACGCTCGGCTTCGTGTTCGGTGCGTGGCTGCTGATCAGCGTGGCGCTGTGCATGGAACCGGCGGCAGCGGCGCTTGCCCTGCCGCTGGACCCGGATGCGGTCCGCGTGGTCGGCATCGTCGCGCTGCTGGCCTATGCGGCCACCCTGCTGCTGGTCGGCCGCGATGGACGCCAGTTCAGCGTGTTCGGCCATGCGCTGTGGCTGCCCGACCGGCGCACGATGATCGGGGTGACCGTGCTCAGCGTGATCGAGCTGGTGCTGGCCAGTGCCGCGTTCTATGTGCTGCTTCCGGACTCGACGCCGACCGGCCTGCCCGGCTTCGTCGGCCTGTACCTGGTCGCGGTGCTGGCCGGCCTGGTTTCGACCGTGCCCGCCGGCCTCGGCGTGTTCGAATGGAGCCTGCTGAAGCTGCTGCCACAGGTGGCACCGGCTGCGGTGCTGGCGGCGGCGTTGATCTACCGCGTCACCTACTACGTGCTGCCCCTGCTGCTGGCCACCCTGCTCGCGCTTGCACCCGCGCTGCGCCAGCCGCTGCAGGCCAGTGCCGGGGCAACCCGTGCCGGCTGGAACGCGCTGCGCCCATGGTTGCCGCAGATCATCGCGCTGGCGGTGTTCAGCATCGGTGCTGCGCTGGTCATCGACGGCACGTTGCCCACGCCGCGCCGTCACCTGGTCAACGCATCACTGCCGATCCTGGAAACGTCCCATCTGATCGGCAGCCTCAGCGGCGTCGCCCTGCTGCTGATCGGCCAGGGCCTGGCCCGGCGCAGCCATGCCGCATGGATGCTGGCGATGGCCGTGTGCGTGATCACCCCGTTGCCACTGTGGCTGCGCGGTGGCCAACCGTTGATCGCGGTCTCCGCCCTGCTGGTGGCGATGGCGCTGTGGGCCGCACGCCGCGAGTTCTACCGCCAGGGCGCGCTGCTCGATGAAGCATGGTCGTGGCCATGGCTGCGCAACCTCGGCCTGGTACTGGTGGCGGTCACCTGGCTGTTGTTCTTCACCTACAGCCATGTCGAGTACCAGAACGAGCTGTGGTGGCAGTTTGCGATATCCGGCAACGCACCGCGTGCGCTGCGTGCGCTGCTGGTGGTGGCGATCGCGCTTGTGATGTTCGGCCTGGCGCGGCTGCTGCACAGTACGCGCAGCCCGCTGCCAGCCGCCGACGAGGCCACGCTGCAATCATTGGCGCCGGTACTGGCCGGTGCCACCGATACCCAGGCCTGCCTGGTACTGACCGCCGACAAGGCGGTGCTGCGCGATGATGCGAAACAGGGCTTCGTGATGATGCAGCGCTACGGCGGTTCGCTGATCGCGATGGGCGATCCGGTCGGCCCGCCTGATGTGGCGCGCGCGCTGATATGGCGCTTCCGCGAGGAAGCTGACCGGCTCGGCCTGCGCCCGGTGTTCTACCAGGTGGGCGAGACCTACTGGCAGACCTATCTCGACCTGGGCCTGGGCCTGGTCAAGCTGGGCGAGGAAGCGATCGTGCCATTGCACGACTTCGGCCTGGAAGGCCGCGAACGCGCCGATCTGCGCCAGGCCTGGAACCGTGGCAAGCGCGGGGGCCTTTCGTTCCGCGTGGCACCGGTGGAAGAGATTCCCAGCCTGCTTCCCCGCCTGCACGCGATCTCCAACGCGTGGCTGGAAGACAAGGCCGGCGACGAGAAGGGTTTCTCACTGGGCAGCTACGATCCGGATTACCTGGCGCGCTTCCCGGTGGCACTGGTCGAAGCCGAGGGCCAGATCGTGGCATTCGCCAACCTGTGGCAGGCACCGGCCGGTGCCGAGCTGTCGGTGGACCTCATGCGCCACGTCAACGAGGCACCGAAGGGCACGATGGACTTCCTGTTCATCGAGCTGTTCCTGTGGGGCCGCGCTCAAGGCTATGCGCGCTTCTCGCTGGGCATGGCGCCGCTGTCCGGGCTGGCCCAGCATCGCCTTGCTGGTCGCTGGAACCGACTGGCCGGCCTGCTCGCGCGGCATGGCGAACGCTTCTATGGCTTCAGTGGCCTGCGCCGCTTCAAGTCGAAGTTCGACCCGCAGTGGCGACCGCGCTATCTGGCAGCACCCGGCGGCATGCATCTGCCGGCCGCGTTGCTGGATGCCACGCGCCTGATCTCTCTGGACCCGCGGCGTAACTGAAGCCCTGAGCCGCCGGGCATGGCCCGGCGCTGCAAACCACCCGGTAGGTGTCGACCTTGGTCGACACGGCGGCGACAGCGTTCGGGCGTGGCCCGGCGCTACGCCCCGCCCTTGAGGATCACTTCGGCCAATCGGTCGTAATCACCATTGAAGTGATGGTCGCCCGGCAGCTTCACCTTCTGCACGCCGTCGTTGGCCGGCAGGCCGGGGCACAGCGCGTCGTCATCCTTGTCGCCATACACGCAGAGGGTCTTCGCCGCCGGCAGCTTCGCCACTTCCGGCGCGATCGGCAGACCATCGCCGCCACCACCCAGCCAGTTGCTGACGTGGAATTCAAAGTCGGCCTTCCTGCCTACCGACAACAGCACGATACGATCCAGCGCTGCGCGGGTATCGGCATCGAGCTGGTTGATGGTGGCCGGCAGCACGTCGGCACCCTGCGAGAAACCGATCAGCATCACCTTGTCGCGATGCCACTGCTGGCGGTAGTGATCGATGATCTTCTGCAGGTCAGTGGCAAATCCCTTCGGCGTGCGTTCGCTCCAGAAGTAGCGCAGTGAGTCGATGCCGACCACGGCCACGCCATGCTCGTTGAGCGACGATGCCACGTCCTTGTCCAGGCCGGCCCAGCCGCCATCGCCGGAAACGAACACGGCCAGCGTGTCGCCATTACCGGCAGCGGGTACTTCCACTATCGGCAGGCCCTTCAGCGCGGCTGGTGGCGGTGCCAGGCTGACGCCGGCCTGCGCGCCGATCACCCGCGCCGCCGCCACCAGGCCGGGTGAAGCATCACCGCGCGCGGTGCGCTTGAACTCGCGTGCCATCGCCACCTGCTGCACGAAGCGGCTGGCCTCGCCAACCTTGCAGCCATGGTCGCCGGCGGCGCTCAGCCACGGGGAATTCAACTCGGCAGGCTGCAGCTTGTTGTGCTTCACGCCATCGCCGCAGACCATGCGCTCGTGGCTGCGATCCGGGCAGAAGCCAGTGGTCAGCAGGCCGGCGAACACTTGGGTGTCGGCCTGTGCGGCCAGCGTGTAGGCCATCTCGGCGCCTTCACCATCACCACCGACCAGCGGCAGGTGGTAGCCAGGCAGGTGCAGGGAGGCCTGCAACCAGCGCGAGAAGTTCTCGACGTCGCCGGAACCGAACGAACAGGTCGGATTCCCCTCGCGCTTGAGCACGCTGCGCAGATGCGCGATGTCCACGGCAGCGACCATCGCGCCATCGGCACGCAGGGCCTCGATCGGAAGGCGGCTGGTATCACCACCGGCGGTGGGTTCATGGAACCAGATCACCACACGCTGCGGCGTGCCAGCCGGCATGTGCACCGGAATCTGCTCGAACCGCCCGTGGCTGAACTGCTGCACGTTGGCCGCCGCCATTGCCGGCAGTGCTGCCAACGCCAGAACCACACCCATTGCCCTGCCCAGCCCTGCACGCTTCATGTCGCATCCCCGATGGAATGCGCACACGATACGCCGCCGCCGCGTGCACGGCACGTACCGGCGCAGGCCGTTGGGGATTCAGTGGGCTACGGCCCGACGGCTGCGCCGGTACAGGGCCATCGCCAGATACAGCAGCCAGCCAACGATCACCGCGATCACCACTTTCTGTCCCAGCCCACGCGGTGGTCCACCACGCCACAGCACATGCAGCCACAGCAGCACGAAGGCCAGCCATGCCCAGCCCCAGAGCAGGCCCGCGGCGGACTGCCAACCCGGTTCGCGGCGCAGGTACCAGGCCTGCAGCAGCATGCCGACGCTGGCACACAGGAACGCGGTGTTGGCTGCCAGTCCATGGATGAACGGTGCAAGCAGCGGGGTCGCTTCAGGCAGCCAGCTGTCACCGATGGCGACCGTCGCCAGCCCCAGCGCAGAGACAGTGAACAACAGCGGCGCCGCCGCACTGCGGCGCGGCCCGATGCTGCCGCGATACAGCGCAATGCCAAGCGCCGCAATGGCCAGCGCCAGCAGGCAGTAGGCAGCGCGCAATGCCAGGCCCCACGGCCCGTGCAGGTACAGGCTCAAGGTTGCCCGCACCCAGTCCAGATCACTGCGCGCGACCTGGGTCCACAGCGCGGTGGTCACGAACAGCAGCAGCGCCACCAGTGCCAGCACCGCCGCCGGACGCGCACGGCTCATGGCGTTGCCTCCGGATGCCGCGTCTTCCACTCGGCCAGCGCCTTGCGATAGCGCTGCAGCTCATCGGCATACAGATCCAGCACGCACAGCGGACAGCCGCTGCCACAGCACTCGTTGGGACCGGGCTCTTCGGGGGGCAGCGGGCGGGGGTCGGGATCAAGGACGGACACAGTGGGAAGCGACAATCGGTGAGAGCAGGCCCAAGTGTACCGGTCCAGCTCAGCGGGCCAGCTGTCGACGCAGGTTTTCCCGAGCCGCCGCATCCAGACGCTGGTGGAAGAAGTCACTGAGGAAGATGCGCGGCGCCCGCAGCAGCCCCTGCAGGAAACGGCGACGCCCGGCGCGGTACAGGAAGCCCGGCACGACCCCTTTGTACTCTTCGGCCACGCCACGATCGTAGGCAGCGAACACCGGCTCGGGCGCGGCCAGGATCGCCATGTCGCAGTCCAGGAACAGCGCGGCCTCGGCATCAACGTCGTCCGGGCCCAGATCGCCATGGCGGGCTGTCAGCAGGATCAACTGCTCGACCCGCGCGGCGTCGACGCCGGCCAGTTCCGGGGCCCGTGCGATTGCCTGCAGGGCCAGCGCCGCCGAACGCGCTTCGTTGTCCTTGCGGCCCGCCACATAGATCGCGTCGTGGTAGAGCACGGCCAGGTACACCTCGGCGGGCCTCTGCCAGCCCGGGCCGTCAGCCACGTCCTGGCAGTGCTGCAGCACCGCGCGTACGTGTCCGAAGTGGTGGTAGGCGCGGGGCGGCGTTGCGTAGCTGTCCTGCAGCGCCTGCCACTGCGCAGGAGCCAGCGTCAGCGGAGAGAAATCCATACCCGGATCATCCCGCCTGCGCAGCCCCGCGGCAAGCTGATGGTTTTTTCACCACATACTCACAACGCTTGCCCGGTGAGGCCTGGACGCGGTTGTCCACAGCTTTGTCGAGCGCTGGTCCACATCGGTTGTGGATGAAACGCCGTACCGGCCACGCGCCGACCAACGGTCACTGCAGCGCGGCGCCGCCGGGTCTACACTCGCTGCAGGCGGGAGCGCCCGCCGCTGCCGGGAACTGTCATGTACCGCCCTGCCGCCCGCATCTTCGTCGTGGTCCTGGCCGCTTTGATGGCCGCGCCGCTCTGCGCACAGAACCACCCGCGCACCGATGCACTCCCGCCCATCGGAAGCGTCACCCCGGTGGAGGTCCCCTCACCGGAACAGGTCTTCGCGATTCCTCCCGCAATGCGCGCGATGCTGCAGGCGCAGGTGATCGACCGCAGTTCATCGCGCGAGCAGCGGCTGCAGGCACTGGTGGAAATGATCTTCGGCCGCCAGGGGCTGGACCTGCAGTACGACGCGAACGCGACCTACACCGTGGACGAAGTCTGGCAGCAGCGCCGCGCCAACTGCCTCGCCTTCACGCTGATGTTCGTGGCACTGGCGCGCGAGGCTGGCATCCAGGCCCGCGTCCAGGAAGTCGGCCAGGTCGTGTCCTGGTACCAGGACCAGGACGCCGGCGTGGTCTACAGTGTGGGCCACGTCAACGCGGGCGTGGAGATCGCGGGGCGTTACGCCACGGTCGACCTCGATCGCAACGTACTCTACGACCGCCACGGCCCGCAGCCGGTCAGCCGCGCGCGTGCACTGGCCCATTTCTACAACAATCGAGGTGCCGAACGCATGGCCGAAGGAGACCTCGTCGGCGCCCGCGCGTTCTTCGATGCCTCGGTCGTGCAGGATCGCGCATTCCCCTCGGTCTGGAACAACCTGGGTGTGCTCGACAACCGTGAGGGCAACACCGATGCGGCGCGGCAGGCACTGGACCGCGCCCTGCGCCTGGACGGTCGCCAGGATGCGGCGCTGACCAATGCCAGCGCGCTGTATCGGCAGCTTGGGCTGGATGCGCAGGCCAAGGCCCTGGAGCGACGCTTGAAGTCGGTGCAGCGTGAGGACCCGTTTGCGCAGTACATGCTGGGCACGCAGGCCGAGCAGGCCGGAAAGCTGGCCGAAGCCATCCGCTATTACCGGCAGGCCGTGCGCCTGTATGACACCGCGCACCAGTTCCACTTCGGGCTGGCGCGCGTGTATTTCCTGTCCGGGCAGCTTGAACGCGCCGACCGTGAACTGACCCGCGCGCAGCTTCTGGGTGGTGCAACGGAGCAGGCACGCTACCAGGCCAAGCTCGACAGCCTGGCCCGCTGGCGCGCGCAGCAGCAGGCCAGGCGCTGAGACCGATCAGGCCTTCTTGAGGAAGCAGGTCTTCAGGACCAGGCCCTTGATCTTGTCCGAGTTGCCTTCGATGTGCTCGGCATCATCTTCGACCAGGCGGATGTTGCGGATCACGGTGCCCTGCTTCAGCGGGATCGAAGACCCCTTCACCTTCAGGTCCTTGATCACGGTGACGGTGTCGCCGGCCTGCAGGGTATTGCCGTTGCTGTCACGCACGACCAGGGTCGAACCGGCACTTTCCTCGGCGGTCCATTCGAAACCGCAATCGGCGCAGATCCACAGCGCGCCATCGGCATAGGTGTTTTCCAGGGTGCACTGCGGGCAGGCGGGAACAGACGACATCGGCAAGTACCTCAAAGTGAATCAACAGCCGCCATTGTAACCGCCCGGTCCGGGGCCCCGGCTCCCTGGCAGGTGCCCGGCCGCCGCCATGACCGCGGCTGGAGCAGCCGTGACGCTGGAACTTGCAGTCGGCGACGAACTGCAGCAGAGTGCGCGGCCCCTGACCGCCCCCGGAACTCCCCATGCGCCTCGGCATCGACTTCGGTACCAGCAACTCCGCCGCCGCCATCGTGCATGAGGGGAAACTGCTGCCGATCCGTTTCGGTGACGCCGAACAGTTCCGCACCAGCGTGTACTTCCCCGGCGTGGTGCCCGACCCGGACGACTTCCAGCTCGACGACGGCCAGGAACACCAGCTGCAGCAGATGATCGATAGCGCCGCGCGTGCAGCCCGTGCCGCCGGCCAGGAACGCACCCCGCAGGCGCTGCGCCGTGAAGCCCTGCGCGCCCTGCGCCGTGAATGGATGGAGGCCCGCGCCGGCAAGGAACGCAGCGCCAGCGACCTGCTGCAGAACGCGGTCTACGGCGACGACGCGCTGGAAGCCTATTTCGAGGAACACGAAGGCAACCTGGTGCAGAGCCCGAAGTCGATGCTGGGCTACAACCTGCACCCACGCGCGAAGCAGACCATCACCGGCATCGCCGCGCACATCCTCGAACACATCCGCCTGACCGCCAGCGCCCAGCTTGGCCAGCCGCTGCGTGCCGCTCTGCTCGGCCGCCCGGTGCAGTTCCGCAGCTCGATCGGCGCGGCCGGCAATGACCAGGCACTGGATATCCTGCGCGAGGCCGCCACCCAGGCCGGCTTCGACCAGATCGATTTCCTCGAAGAACCCGCCGCGGCGGCCATGCACTACCACGCCGAAAGCCGCGAGCGGCACCAGGCGGTGATCGTCGACATCGGCGGCGGTACCACCGATATCGCGCATGCCGAAGTCGGTGGCGACGACGCCCCGCGTATCCACCGCGCGTGGGGTATCGCCCGCGGCGGTACCGACATTGATCTGGCGCTGAGCCTGTCCAGCTACATGCCGCTGTTCGGCCGCGGCATCACCCGCGTGCCCGCCCACCACTATGTGGAAGCAGCCACCGTGCAGGACATGACGCGCCAGCGCGACTTCCGCCAGCACAAATACGATCACGTCGACGAGCCGTGGGGCGGGCGCCTGCAGGCCCTGCAGGACTCCGGCAATACCGCCCGCCTGTACCGCGATGTCGAACGCGCCAAGATCGCCCTCAGCGCCGCCAGCGAGCACCGCAGCACGCTGGACTACATCGCCCGCGACCTGCATGCCGACAGCAGCGCCGATGGCCTGGCCGCCGCCGCCCACGGCTACCTGGAGCAGATCCGGGAACTGCTGGCCCAGGTCCGCAGCGACATCGGGGGCGACCCGGATGCGGTGTTCCTGACCGGCGGCATGTCCCGTGCCGGCTACCTGCGCCAGGCCGTGGCCGAGGCCTTCCCGGGGGCCCGCATGGTCCACGGCGAGCCCTCGCTGGGCGTGGTCCAGGGCCTGGCATTGGCGGCAGCCAGCCAGGATTAACAAAACGTTACGCGGTCTAAGTTACTCTTGGTCGGCTAGAACCCCGCTGCACCTTCCACCGGCCACGCCGGTGTGTGTCCACGGTGCAGCCTGGCCCGCGCTGCGGGCCTAGCGGCCATGCCTTCCTGGCTCGTTCATGGTCCGCGCAGCACCTGAGCCGCCATCGAGACCCGCTTTGGGCACCCGCCAGGCCCCTGTGGCCTTACAACCTGACGCAGCACCTGCACCCATCGACTGCCGCCGTTGTGACGCGGTCTGTTGCCGGCTGCCCGTGCTGCTGCAGCCCGGCGACCACGTGCCTGGCCAGTTCCTGTCACGCGACACCCACGGCCGTACCGTGATGGCGCGCAACGAGGAAGGCTGGTGCGCGGCGATCGATCCCTATCACCTGCGCTGCACGATCTATTCGCAGCGCCCGGCGATCTGCCGCCAGTTTTCGATGGGCGGCGATGACTGCCGCCGCGAGCGGCAGGACTACCTGCGCCAGGCCGACGCCTGGGCGCTTTCCTCCCCTTCCACCTGACAGGAGCAACCATGCCCCGCAAGGCAAAGACCCCCGCGAAGGCCAGCAACAGCATCCGCAGCGAACGCAAGGGCGCGGCCGCCAGCACCGTGGTCAGCAGCGATTCGATCGCTTCGGACCTGGCAGCGTTCCGCAAGGCCGGTGGCAAGATCGAAGTCCTCGGCACCACCTGGGCGCTGAAGAAAGCCAGCTGACCCAGTACCGACCGCGGCGGCGCTGCCGCCGCGGCCTGCCGGACCGTGCTCAGCGATCCAGGCGTACCCGCACACTGCCCGAATGCGACTGGATGCGGATGTCTCCATCGCCGCCCCCCAGACGCGTATCGAGATGGCTGCCCGGCCCATAGCGCGGCCGCTCCACCTGACCGGCGTCGCTGTTGATCGAGCCGCTGAAGCTGTTCACCGACAGCTGTGCCGACACCGTACGTGGCAGGCTCAGCGTGACCGAGGCACTGACCGATTCGACATTGATGCGGCCGCCGGGCGCCAACCCGGCCGCTGCCAGATCGATGCTGCCAGAGACGGTTTCCACCGCCAGTCGCTGCACGCGCCCGGCGTCGACCTCGACCCGTCCGGACACCGTCTGCGCACCGATATCACCGGACACGCCACCGCCGGCCTCGATGCGGCCACTGACGGTGTTCACATCCAGCTTCGGCGTCTGCAGGCGTGCGCTGACGCTGCCACTGACCGTGTTGAGCTTGCTGTCGCCACTGCGGCCAGCCGCGCTCAGGCTGCCGCTGACCGTGTCGGCCTGCAGCCGTCGCACATCGATACCACTGATGTCCTGGCTGGCGCTGACCGTGCTCAGCAGCAGCTCCACCGATCGCGGCACGTTCAGCACCAGCGTTGCACCACCGCTGTTGCTGCGGCGCGGATATTCGATCTCCCAGCGCACACGGTTGGCGCTTTTTTCCTGGCGCAACTGCAGGCCGTCGCTGAGCGTGCCGGTGAGCTGCACGTCATTGCGGTCCCAGCCACGCACGGTCACCTTGCCGGCCACGTTGCTCAGCTCGATGCGACCGCCCGCAGCCAAGGTGTGGCGCTCGTCGATGCGGGTGTCGGCCAGTGCCACGGCAGGGGTCAGCAGCAGCGCGACGCAGCAGGAAATCAGGGTTCGGGTCATGGGGGTCTCCTCAGGTCGTCAAGCCGGACTCGGCGGCATAGGCCGCCTGCCGGGTCAGTTCCAGCCGCAGCGCATAGGTGCGCTTGAGCTGGCCAAGCAGGTGCGGCGCACGCGGGTCCTGCGCCAGGGCGGCACGGATCTGCGCCGCGCTTTCATCCAGTTCATGCAGGGCCGGCTGCCATTCCGGCGCCCGTCCATCGGGCAGCGCGGCCACGGCCTGCTGGTACTGCTCGGTCATCGCCGCGGCCTGCAGCTGCAGGGCGGACGGCGCCGGCGTATCCGGCTGCGCATGCCGCCACGGCGCCACCGCATACAGTGCCAGGCTGGCAGCCACGGCAGCGCCGGCCGGCCACCACCAGCGGCGCCGCGAACGCACCGGCAGGACCACCACGTTGTCCGTTGGCGCGGGTGCTGCCTGCGATTCACGCGGCGGCAGTCGGGCGGACAGGCGTGCCCAGCCATCGGCGGGTACATCGCGTTCGTTCGGCAGCGCGCGCAGCCGGGCCAGCAGGTCGTGATCGGAATCGTGTTCGTGTGTACTCATGTCATGTCTCCCAGCCGTGCGCGCAACAGGCCGCGCGCACGATGCAGCTGTGCCTTGGAACTGCCGACAGCCATCTGCAGCTGCTCGGCGATTTCCTGGTGTTTCCAGCCTTCGATATCGTGCAGCACCAGTACCGCACGCGCCCGTGGTGGCAGTGTCGACAATGCGCGCTCCAGGTCACGCTCGGTACCCGCGCAACGGTCATGCACCGCCAGTTCCTGCAGGCCGCCATCGACATCCTCCAGACTGTCGTGATCCTGCCCTGCGGCGCGACCACGCAGTTCCATCAGTGCGGCGTTGACCCCCAGCCGATGCAGCCAGGTGGACAGGCTGCTCTCGAAACGGAACCCTGGCAGGGCTTTCCAGGCCTGCAGGAAGGCCTCCTGCAGCGCATCCTCGGCACGTGCCTGCTGGCCGCCACACAACCGCCACAGGACAGCGAATACACGCGGCGCGTGACGCCGGTACAGCAGTTCGTAGGCAGCGGTGTCGCCGGCGGCCGCCGCCCGCACCAGGGCGGGTTCGTCGACGGCGTCGTTGGCGGCAGGCAGCGCGGGCATGGTGGTGTCGAGCATATCGCTTGGATGCGGCGACCCGGGAAAAGGTTTAGAGCCGATCGACGGCCGATGCCATGCAACCTTTTCGACGGCTGCTGCATCCATGGAAGGTCCTTCGCGAATCTGCCGTCCGGGAGTCCTGCCATGTCCAGCCCTTCCTGCGCCGCCCTGCTGGTGATCGCTGCCTGCGTCCTGCTGCAGGCGCTGGGCCTGTCACTGCAGCTGCGCCCCGACAACGGCCGCGCCTGCCTGCAGCAGCACCGCCAGGAGCTGGTCTGCCTGGCCTGGACCCCGGCGGTCGAATCCCCCGCACGCGCCGGGTAACATCGAGGGCCGTTATTGCCACCCGTCGTCGCCCCCATGATGTTGTCGCTGAAGGATCACCTGCCGGCCTGGACCTACCCTTGGCTCCACGACGCGGGTATCGCCGTGAAGATCCTGCTCACCCTGCTGGCCGCGTGGCTGCTGCGGGTGCTGGCACGGCGCTTGATCCGCCGCTTCGCCGAGCACTACACGCTGCCACCGGAAATGGTGATGGGCGCGCGCCGGATCACCAGTTTCGTGGTCTATTTCAGCGCAGTGCTGTACATCCTCAGCCTGCTCGGCGCGTCGCCGTCGGTACTGTGGACCGCGTTCACCGGCTTCGCGGCGGTGGGTGCGGTGGCCTTCTTCGCGGCCTGGAGCGTGCTCTCCAACATCTTCTGCACGCTGCTGATCTTCACCACGCGCCCGTTCCGCCTGCATGACTACATCGAGGTGCTGGAGAACGGCGAGAAACCGGGCCTGAAGGGGCGGGTGATCGACGTGAACCTGATCTACACCACGCTGCAGGAGACCGGCGACGGCCACGAGGGCACGGTGCTGCAGCTGCCGAACAACCTGTTCTTCCAGCGCACGGTGCGGCGCTGGCGCGACCCGGCACAGGCCCCCGGCAGCATCCAGGGCGACGGCTGAGGGAGGTTCTTCTTTGCAGGGCTGCACCCTGCACCTGCAGAGGCCGAAGCCGAAGCAAGATCAAGAGCGGCATTCCGTGGGATGGCGGGGCGGTGTGGGTGGTCAGGACACGCCGTAAACCCGTCCATGGGGGCTCGATGGCGCCATCCATGGCGCCAACGGTCCTGCCCACCCACACCGCCCCACCTCTGACAGATTCCGCGCGCTGTTGGTGGGTGCCGACCGTTGGTCGGCACATCTGTCAGATATCCATAGTCAAAATTGAATCCGACCCCTTGCCGACCAACGGTCGGCATCAGCAGCGGGTTCCAACAGATCGCGGAAATCTGTCAGAGGCGGGGCGGTGTCGGAGTGCGGGGTGTCCGCGGCATGGATGCCGCGGCCAAGCCCCCATGGACGGGTTCACGGCGTCCCCGCACTCCGACACCGCCCTGCCAACCCACGGAATGCCAGCCTTTGATGTTGACGTTGCTTCTGCAGGTGCAGGGCGCAGCCCTGCAATAAAACACCCCTTACCTCAGCTGGCTGTCCTTGCTGCCACGCCGGTTGTACCCGGCATGCGCCTGCTCTTCGTCGTCGTGCGCCTGCTGGCACGCCACGCACAGCCGTACCCCGGGCACGGCCTGGCGCCGCGCCAACGGAATCGGCGCGTCGCATTCCTCACAGTGTTCCAGACCAGGGCCCTGCCGCAGCTGGCGCCGCGCGCGGGCAATCGCATCGTCGACGGTGGCGTCGATCTGGTCCTGGACCGCGCCGTCTCCCGCCCAACCGGTGGCCATGGCCATCCTCCGCAGGTGTGTCGCCTGATATGGGGACGATACACCCGCGCACAAAGGAGCAGACCTGTGTTGAGCCGAGCCATGCCCGGCTGATCTTCAGCAATCTGAGCAGAACGTGGAGGGCTTCAATCAGGTCGATCGCGACTTAATCCCCTCCGTCCCCTTTTTGCTTACCAGACCAGGTCGTCGGGCACCTGGAACTGCGCGTAGTAGGCGTCGTCCTCGGCGTTGCCGGTGGAGATCTCCGCGGTCGAGCCCGGCTGGCCGTGGTCGACGATGATCGCTTCCGGGGCGCGCTCACGCACCTTCTCGGCAGCAGCACGTGGCAGCAGCGCGTAACCGTCGCCGTGGGCAACGATGACCAGCACGCCCACCGACAGCGCCTTGCGCAGCTTGGGGTCGATCAGCAGGGTGCGGATCGCCGCGCCATCGCTGAAGCGGTACTCGTCATCGCCCTTGTGGGGCACGGCATGGGCCGCGATGATCTGCTTCGCCTGCGCCTTCTGTTCAGCCTGCCTGGCCTGCGCATTGCGCTCGGCGGCCAGCGCGCGGTCGCGCTCGATCTTCTCGGCGCGGACGCGTTCAGCCTCGCGCTGGACCTCGGCCGAGGTCGATTCGGCCTTGCCCTGGCGGGCCTTGGCCTGCTCGCGCGCGGCGGCGCTGGCCTGCGACTTCTTGGCCAGGCCGGCCTTGAGCAATTGTTCCTGCAGCGCGTTGGGCTTTGCCATGGTCGGTGCGTACCGCGTGTAATCTTGGATGCCCCATTCTACCGACGCCCCGCCGCCCCTGCATGGCAGTCCTGAAGTACCTCACCGGCTATCCCGAACCCCTGGTCGCCCAGGTCAGCGAACTGCTGGCGCAGGGCAAGCTCGGCCCCTGGCTGCAGCAGCGCTACCCCGACCCGCATGAAGTGCGCAGCGACCGCCAGCTGTACGACTACACCCAGGAGCTGAAGGACCGCTACCTGCGCAAGTCGGTGCCGCTCAACAAGGTCTGCTACGACAACACGCTGGAAGTGATCAAGCACGCGCTGGGCACTCATACCGCCATTTCCCGCGTGCACGGCGGCCGCCTCAAGGCCAGCCGCGAGATCCGCATCGCCACCGTGTTCCGCCAGGCACCAGCAGCGTTCCTGCGCATGATCGTGGTGCATGAGCTGGCCCACCTGAAGGAAGCCGACCACAACAAGGCCTTCTACCAGCTGTGCCAGCACATGGAGCCGGAGTACCTGCAGCTGGAGTTCGATACCCGTCTGTACCTGACGGAGCTGGCCAACCGCGGCCAGCGCTGACCGGCCGCAGCAGCTACACTGCGCGCCCCCTGCCCGACCTTTCCGCCATGGAACCGATCCGTCTCGACAAACGCCTGTCCGCCCTGCTCGGCATCCCGCGCGGCGAAGCGCGACGCTACATCGAAGGCGGCTGGGTCACGGTCAACGGCGACGTGGTGGAGCAGCCGCAGCGCCTGGTCGATGACAGCGCGGTGATCGTTGTGGCCGAGCAGGCCAGCGATGAAAAGGCCGAGCGGGTCAGCATGCTGTTGAACAAGCCGGCCGGCGTTGCCGCTGAGACCCTGTGCGCGCTGGTCAGCAGTGACAGCCGCAGCGAACTCGATGCCAGCGACATCCGTCCGCTGCAGCGTCACTTCCATGGCCTGCAGCTGGCCGCCTCGCTTCCGGCCAGCGACAGCGGCCTGGTGGTGGTCAGCCAGGATCCGGCCACGCTGGCCCATCTGCAGCGCAATCTTGGCCGCACCGAACAGGAATACCTGATCGAAGTGGCCGAAGGCGGCCCGGAGCGTGGGCCATGGCTGATGGCGCGTCTGCAGCAGGAGGCCGGCGGCGGCAAGGTCAGCTGGCAGAGCGAACAACGCCTGCGCTTTGCCGGCAAGGGGCTTACCGCCAAGGGCCTGCGTGCAGCGGTGACAGCCGCCGGGCTGCAGGTGACCGGGGTGCGCCGCCTGCGTATCGGACGCGTGGCGCTGGGGCCGCTGCCGCCGGGGCAGTGGCGCTACCTGGGCAGCGACGAGCGGTTCTGAGGTGTGCGGGTCAGAGCCCTTTCCTGTGGAAAGGGATCCGACCCCATCGGTGACGCCCCCTCGGGGTGGGATTCCGTGCCGAAGGCAAGGGCTCTGACCCCCTGCCGATCCTGCAGGCATTCCTTCACGCATGGCGTGGCTCTACCATCGGGGCATGAGCCTGCCCAAGCCGCTGTGGCGACGCCTGCTGCGCATCGCTGCAATCATTCTCGCCGTGCTGGTGCTGCTGGTGCTGTCCGGCCTGCTGCTGGCCGACCACCTCACGCCGCAGACGCATGGCGCGCCTTCGCATGTGCTGCCACTGCAGCCGGCGCAGACCCGCATCGACCAGCAGATCGTGCCATTGCAGGAGGCCCATCCCGGCCAGTCCGGCGTGGCCTTCCTCAGTGATGGCATGGATGCCTTCGCCGCACGCGCGATGATCACCACGCACGCAGGCCGCAGCCTGGACCTGCAGTACTACATCTGGCACGACGACCTGATCGGCCACCTGATGGCCAAGGCGCTGTACGACGCCGCCGAGCGCGGTGTGCGCGTGCGCATCCTGCTTGACGACATGAACGCCAAGGACAAGGACGCGCTGATGATGGCGCTGGACCGGCACCCGAACATTGAAATCCGCCTCTACAACCCGTTCCGAAACCGCAGCGGCATCGCGCGCACGCTGGAACTGGTGCAGCGCGCTTTCAGCGTGAACCACCGCATGCACAACAAGAGTTGGATTGCCGACGGCCGAGTCGCGATCGTCGGTGGCCGCAACATCGGCGAGGAGTACTTCAGCGCACGCACCGATGTAAATTTCCAGGACCTGGATCTGCTGGTTGCCGGCCCCGCCGTGGAGCAGGCCAACCGCATCTTCGACGACTACTGGAACAGTGAAGCGGCCATACCGGTATCGGCGCTTGCCTTCCATACCGATGCACAGCTGCGCCTGCTGGTCCGCGAATCGGATCACGAAGCGCAGCGCGACGTGGCCCGGCCCTACCTTGCGCGCGTGGCCGAATCGCGCAAACGGCAGCGCCCAAGCCCTGAGCCGCTACATTGGAGCGGTGCAGTGCGCATCGTGTCGGACCCGCCGATGAAGCACCGCAAGGACGATCGCGCTGCCTGGCTGGTGTCGACCCTGATCAGTGAGCTGCAGGCCGCCCGGCACAAGGTCCTGTTGATCTCGCCCTACTTCGTACCCGGCAACGAAGGCCTGGATGGCTTTTCGGCCATGGCCGGGCGGGGCGTGCAGGTCGGCGTGGTCACCAACTCACTGGCCGCCAATGACGTTGCCGCCGTGCACGGTGGCTACATGGGCTACCGCGTGCCATTGCTCGAAGCTGGCGTCCACGTGTACGAACTGAAAGCGCAGGGGCAGTCCGCCGATGCCGGCGTGTTCGGCAGCAGCGGCGCGAGCCTGCATACCAAGGCGTTCCTGGTCGACGACCGCCGCGGTTTCGTCGGTTCGTTCAACCTCGACCCGCGCTCGGCCTATCTGAACACTGAAATGGGCGTGCTGTTCGACGATCCGGTACTGGGCGCGCAGCTGCGGGACGAGTACCTGCGCCTGGCCGATCCCAGGCACAGCTGGTGGCTGGCGCTGGACGACCGTCACCGGTTGCGCTGGCTGGAGCGTGAACCACCACCACACTGGGTGGAGGCCGAGCCAGGGGCAACGGCGCGCAAGCGCTGGTTGTCGCGGGTGATCAGCTGGCTGCCGGTGGAATCGCAGCTGTAACGCTCAGGGCGCCGGACCCGCCTCTTCCTGTCCAGCGTCATCGCGTGTTTCCACGCTGCGCCCGTGCAGGCGCCGCCAGATCCAGCGCAGGGCATGCGGCGGCGCCGAAGGCAACTGTTCGAGCAGGGCCAGCATGCGGCTCTGGCTGGCATGTCCATGCCGGCACAGCAGGCTGGCCGCTGCGGCCGCATTGGCCAGGCGCAGGCTGTCAGCCAGCGGGCCATCCGCCTCGGGCGCCAGTGCCTGGTGCACCGGCTCGGGCAGCTCCCAGGCCGCAGCCACGCGTTGCGCCAACGGCAGCGACCACTGCTGGAGCAGCTGCAGCGCCAGCGCCGGCTCCACCGTCTCATCGCGTGCCTGCGCTTCCTGCAGCAGCTGGCGCATCACCAGTGCGGCCCCCAGCCCCTGTACCAGGCCCAGCCACTGCGCGGCGAAGGCATCGCCGAAGGTGACCGTGCGCGCATGGTCAGCGGCTGCGCGCGAAGCCAGCAGTGCGTGCTCCCAGATGATCGTGCTGAACTGCGGAAACACCTCGCACTGCACCTGCATCACCGGCTGCACCAGCACCGCGCTGATGATCTGTCGCACGCCTTCGGTACCGACCAGCGTCACCGCCCGCTGCAGGCTTTCCACTGGGCGCTCGTGCACCTTGTAGGCCGGGCTGTTGGCGATGCGCAGCAGGTTGCCGGTCAGCACCGGGTCCTGGCCGATGATCGCCGCCATCACCCGCGCCGATGCCGCATCGTCGTTGACCGTCTGGATCAGCTGCGGCAGCAGCTGCGGGCGGCGCGGCAACTGACGGGCCGCCCAGTCCCGGTCCTGCAGCGCGCGCGCCACCGCCTCGCCCAGCCCCGCGGCCTGCACCGGCGTGGATTCACCGGCCAGGCGCGGGTACAGGGCCAGCGCATGCAGGCCGCGCTGCAGATGTGCAGCGATCTCGGCCGAAGGCAGCGCCTCACCCTGCAGGCTGGCCGCAGCCGCCGCCACCGCCTGCCGCGACACCGCCGCCAACCGGGACGGCGCGGCCCCGGTCGAGCGCGCCAGCCAGCCGCGCAGCGATCGCCACCAGGCCGGCGTCATCGCCGCTCGCCCTCTCGTTGTGGTGCCCTTGCCGTCACTGACCGCCCTGCCTCTTCACGCGAATCCGGCCACCCGCCGTCGTCGCAGCATCGGCCGCACTTTCATCTTCTTTAACCGGAAGGCCGCCGATGTCGACGGCACCGGCCGGGGGAATGGACTAGAATGGCGCCGCGCGACCCGTCCCCCTGCACCGACGACGTCGCTTTTTTTGTTTTGGGACCCTACCGTTCACTGGCCGTTCGCTGCAGTTCGCCGCTGATCGCGCCATCGGAGACGCCATGCTATTCGAAACCCTCGCCACCACCGGCCACGAACAGGTGGTGTTCTGCCACAACCACGACGCCGGCCTGAAGGCGATCATCGCCATCCACAACACCACCCTTGGCCCGGCCCTGGGCGGCGTGCGCATGCGCCCCTACGCCAGCACCGACGAGGCGCTGGCCGATGCGCTGCGGCTGAGCCGGACGATGACCTACAAGAATGCACTTGCCGGCCTCAACGTAGGTGGCGGCAAGGCGGTGATCATCGGCGACCCCAAAGCGGACAAGACCGAGGTGCTGTTCCGTGCCTTCGGCCGCTATGTCGATTCCCTGGGCGGGCGCTACATCACTGCCGAGGACGTCGGCACCGACGTCAACGACATGGAGAACATCTACCTGGAAAGCCAGTTCGTGACCGGCGTGCACCAGGTCCATGGTGGCTCCGGCGATCCCGCCCCGTTCACCGCCTACGGTGCGCTGCAGGCACTGATGGCATCGATGCGCTTCAAGTTCGGCCATGAGGAAGTGGGCAAGACCAGCATCGCAGTGCAGGGCCTGGGCCACATCGGCATGGAACTGGTGAAGCTGCTGCGCGACCGCGGCGCCAAGCTCTACGTCACCGACCTGGACAGCGCGCTGGTTGATCGCGCGGTCAGCGATTTCGGCGCCGAAGCAGTCAAGCCGGACGAGATCCATGAAGTGAACGCCGACGTGTTCGCACCGTGCGCGCTGGAAGGCGCGATCAACGCCGACACCCTGCCGCGGATCAAGGCGAAGATCATCTGCGGCACCGCCAACAACCAGCTGTCGAGCCTGGAGATCGGCGACGAGCTGCATGCGCGCGGCATCCTGTATGCACCGGACTATGCGGTCAATGCCGGTGGCGTGATGAACGTGTCGCTGGAGATCGACGGATACAACCGCGAACGCGCGATGCGCCTGATCCGCAGCATCTACCACAACCTCACCCGCATCTTCGAACTGTCGCAGCGCGAGAACATCGCGCCGCAGCGTGCCGCCGACCGCATCGCCGAGAGCCGCATCCTGTCGATCGGCAAGCTGAAGATGCCGCTGGGCCGCAGCACCCCGCGCCTGGGCAACCTGCGCGGCGGCTGAGCCAGCCGACGTCGCGCCGGGCAGGACCCGGCGCGACCTGTCCTTCAGAAGCCGGTGCTGTAGCGCAGGGCTGCCTGCCGCGCACCTTCGCCACCGACGCGCTGGTCGAAGCCCAGGCTCAGGCGGCCAGTGCGGCCCCACCACGATTCCAGCGCCACGCCGATCAGCGCACTGCCGCGCGGCGCGTTCCAGCCCGCCAGCGGTGCCCAGGCATCGACGCCGACGAAACTGGCCTGCCAGTCCGCATCCGCACCATCAAGCCGTTGCTGCCATTCGGCATGCCCACGCAGCGTCCAACGCCCCCAGCCACGCTCGCCGCGGATACCGGCCAGCATCTGGCTGCGCTGCACGCGATTGGCATCACCCCGCAGGCCGAAACCGAAGCCGCCGAGCTCATTGAAGGCGTCGGTATCCACGCGCGTGGTGCTGGCGCCGACGTAGGGCGTCAATGATGCGCCCGCACGCCCCAGCCGGTACCCGCCCTCCACGCTGGCACTGCTGAAACGGCCGCCATACCGCGCAGAGACGCCATAGGCGCCCGCACCGAGCAGCAGCTGACGATCCAGCGCGCGGGTGAACTGGCCGCTGCCGACCTGGGCCAGCGCGTAGCCACGCCCCAGATTCCAGCCCGCGTACAGCTGCGCCTGCGCCTGGCGATCACGCCCACGATCGCCGCCGAAACTGCTGCCACCATTACTTCGGGTCTCGCCAAACGCCACGCCCATCAGACCGTTGCTGCCCAGTGGCAGATCCTGGCCGGCCATCCAGCCCCGGCTGTCGGCAGCGTTGCCGGCGAAGCTGCCCTGCCCCGCCTCACCCAGCGCGCTCTGCCAGCTCCCGCGCAGGCGCGGGGTGGCCTGTACACGATCGAAGCGCTCGGCAATCGCACGCCGCGACATGTCGATGCTGTCGAAGGTGGCGGCCTCGGCGCGGGCATGCGCCTGGCCGGACAGGCTCTGCAGGCTGTCGGCCAGGCCCTGCTGGCCGCCTCCGGCCCACTGCAGCGCACCGGCTGCCGTACCGAAGGGCGATCCCTGCAGGCCGGTGTTGCCGTCGAGCACTGCGAATGCGCCTTCCAGGCGCTGCGCTGCGGCCTGTGCGGAGGCGCTCAGGCCACTGGCTGCGGCGGTGACGCTGACCTGGTTCACGTTCAACCAGGCGTTGTTGCTGTCGTAGCCATACGTGGGTGCCACCAGGGTCAGCCCCTGCAGGCCGGTGGAAGTGGCTTGGGTACTGAAGGTGCCGTTCAGGCCACCCGCGGCGTGGATGAGGTCCTGGCGCGTTCCGTTCTGCGGTACATAGCCGGAGACAAAGCCGTGCACACGCACCCCGCCATTGATCGTTGCGTTGCCGGTGACCTGAAGTGCGTTGGCACCGAGCGCGATCATCAGCTGCGCGCCGGGCTGCTGGGTGTAGTTGCCCTCGATGGTGCCGGTGGTATTGCCGGTGGTGAGGAACACGCTGCCGCCGTTGACCACATTGCCGATCACCCGCGGCGTGCCACCGTTGAACTGCAGACCGGTGGAATCCGGGTCGGGCTGGGCGAGGATCGTCACATTTGAACGGATCACGCCACCGTTCTGCAGCGTCAGGATGCCGCGCTCGATGCGGGTGGCGCCGGAATAGCTGTTGTTGCCGGCCAGTACCAGCTTGCCTCCGCCCTGCTTGACCAGGCCACCGCTGCCGGTGATGTCGTTGCTCCACATCGAGTTGGTCGAGCCGGCATCAACGTTGGCAACCACATCGCCCCAGTCGAAGCGGCCGGGACCGTTGATCGCGCGACCGATGTCGAGCAGGCCATAGCCGAACACCGGATCCACGCCGGGCGCACCGATGTCCTTGGCAGTGCCCAGCAGGGTCTGCCTCACCAGATCGTTGTTGAAGTAGGGGAAGCGCTGCCAGACCAGCGCCGCCGCACCGGAGACCAGCGGCGCGGCGAACGAGGTGCCGTAGTTCCAGTAGTAGCTGCCACCGTTGGCATCCGGGTAGACCGCGCTGCCCGGCGCTGCCAGGCAGTAGCGGGCCGCCTGGCCGCAGGCATTCGAATAGCTGGCCAGCGCGCCCGGCGTAAACGGGTCCACCGCCGTGGCCACCAGCCAGCCGCGCTCCAGATCGGCCGCCGGAAGCGTGCCTGCCACGCCCTTCTGGCTGGGCAGCGCGGCCAGGCTGCTCGGCTCGCTGCGGCCGTCATTGCCGGCGGCGAACACCACCAGGCCACCGTGGTTGATCACGAACGGCCGGTATTCGGCGGCTACCTGCGCGGTGGTCGGCAGATCGGTCCAGTACAGGCCGCCCCACGAGTTGTTCATCACCTTCACGTTGTAGCTGATCAGGTCCTGGTGGACCTGGGCCACGCCCAGCGGCCCACTGAAGGCATTGCCCTGGCCACTGCCGTCATCGGTCGGCGGCTTGTCGGAAATGATCCTTGCCGAGACGATCTGGGCGCCTGGCGCGATACCGCCCGGCCAGGTCCCCACTGCTGCGCCGGCAGCGAGGCTGGCCACGGCGGTGCCATGCCCGACCACGTCATCAACCGCCAGGTTGTTCCTGGCGGGATCGATGTAATTGAAGTTGGCCAGCACGCGACCATTCAAGGCCACCGCGTTGCGCTGCACGCCCGAATCGACGATGCCGATGCGCACGCCCTGCCCGGTCAGGCCGGCGGCCTGTGCGGCGCGCGCGTTGGTGACTGAAAGATGCGCATCAAAGGCCGGCTCCTGCGGCTTGGCCGGCGGTGGTGTCGTCGGCGGAGGCGTGGTTGGAGGTGTCGGCGTGGTCGGGGGCGGGTCGACGCGCACGTTGCTGCCGCCTCCGCCGCCTCCACCACAGGCCGTCAGCGCCATCGCCAGCGCGGTTGCCAGCACAGACCTCACCATCATCGTTCGCTCCATCGATTCCTTCCCGTGAACGTTGGCCTGCCTTCATCCCGGCAGGCGTTCGGCGCCGCACAGCGGCAGCCCTCCCCGACCCTCTATACTTGGGCCGACCCCCACGCAGTCTGCCGGGAAACCGGGGCGCATCCAACGGCCTCCGGTCTCCTTTCCGAACATTGCTTACGCATCAACGAGATTGCCATGTCCAACATCGTCATCGCCGCCGCCAAGCGTACCGCCATCGGCTCCTTCCTCGGCCAGTTCAACGGCGTGCCGACCCCGACCCTCGGCGCCGCAGCCATCGCCGCCGCGCTGGAACAATCGGGTGTCCCGGCCAGCGACGTTTCCGAAGTCCTGATGGGCTGCGTGCTGCCGGCCAACCTCGGCCAGGCGCCCGCCCGCCAGGCGGCGATCGCCGCCGGCATTCCGCTGTCGGCCGGTGCCACCACGCTGAACAAGGTGTGCGGCTCGGGCATGAAGACCATCATGCTCGGCCATGACCTGATCAAGGCCGGCTCGGCCAGCATCGTGGTCGCCGGCGGCATGGAATCGATGTCCAACGCCCCGCACATGCTGCCGAACTCCCGTACCGGCAACCGTTTCGGCAACTTCCAGGCGGTCGACCACATGGCCCACGATGGCCTGGTCAACGCCTATGACGGCAAGGCCATGGGCGAATTCGCCGAGTGCGCGGTGGACAAGTACCAGTTCAGCCGCGAAGAGCAGGACGCCTATGCGATCGAGTCGGTCAAGCGCGCGCAGGCTGCCCAGGCCAATGGTGCGTTCGCCGACGAGATCGTCGCGGTGAAGGTCGCCACCCGCAAGGGTGACGTCGAGGTCGCCACCGACGAGCAGCCGGGGCGCTCGGACATCGCCAAGATCCCGACCCTGCGTCCGGCCTTCAAGAAGGACGGCAGCGTGACCGCCGCCAGTTCCTCCAGCATCTCCGACGGTGCCGCCGCGGTGGTGCTGCTGACCGAAGAGGATGCCGCCGCGCGAGGCATCACGCCACTGGCCCGCATCGTCGGCCACGCCACCCACTCGCAGGAACCGGAGTGGTTCACCACCGCGCCGATCGGCGCGCTGCACAAGCTGCTGGGCAAGACCGGCTGGTCGCTGGACCAAGTCGATCTGTTCGAAATCAACGAAGCCTTTGCCGTGGTGGCGATGGCCCCGATGCGCGAACTGGGCATCCCTCACGACAAGCTCAACGTGAATGGCGGCGCCTGCGCACTGGGTCACCCCATCGGTGCCTCCGGCGCACGTCTTGTGGTGACGCTGGTCAACGCTCTGCGCACGCGTGGTGGGAAGCGCGGCATTGCCACCCTCTGCATCGGCGGCGGCGAAGCAACGGCAATCGCCATCGAATTGATTTAAAAAGATTTAACGATGATTTCGCAAAAATGAATGCGGGATCGCTTGACACCCAATCTTGGCTTGTCATCATGTTGTCGGCGCGCAGCATGCGCGTTGCCTAATTCTAACGACGAGGATTTACACAATGAGCATCAACAAGCTGCTGGTCGCGATGTCCCTGGCTCTGGCCCTGGCCGCCTGCTCGAAGCAGGAAGCTGCCCAGGACGCCGCTGCTTCGGCCAACGAAGCCGCCACCGAAGCCCAGGCTGCTGCCGACCAGGCCGCCGCTGCTGGCGCCCAGACCGCCGACGCTGCCCAGCAGGCCGCTGACACCGCCGCCACCGCTGCTGACGCCGCCACCGACGCCGCTGCCCAGACCGCCGGTGCTGCCACCGACGCTGCTGCCGGCGCTGCTGCTGACGCTGCCAAGGCTGCTGAAGGCACCGCTGAGAAGGCCAAGGACGCTGCTGAAGAAGCCAAGAAGTAATAACTTCTTTCTTCACGCTGTTCTGGAAAAGCCGCTGGTTCGCCAGCGGCTTTTTCTTTGCGTGGATGCCGGCGATCAAGCCCCTGCATCGCGACCCGGTCTTCACAACGGCATGAATAGGCTGGCGTCCCCATCCATTGCAGTGCCGGAGACCGCCATGAAGATTCGTCCGATCACCACCACCCTGCTGGCCGCCTCCCTGCTGCTGGCCCTGGCCGCCTGCAAGGGCCCGGAAGCCGAACAGGCCAAGCAGGACGCGCAGCAGGCGGCCGACAGCGCCGGCGCTGCCGCCCGCGACGCCGTCGACAAGGCTGCTGCCGCCACCCGCGAAGCCGCCGACAAGACCGCCGCCGCTTCCGAGCAGGCCGCCGCCGATACCCAGCAGGCGCTGGACAAGGCCGCAGACGCCACTGCCAACGCCGCCGACAAGGCCAAGGACGCCGCAACCGACGCCGCCGCGCACGCCAGCGACGCCACCGCCGACGCCGCGCAGAAGGTCGCCGACAAGGCCCGCGATGTCGCCAATGACGCCAAGGCCAACGCCGCCAAGGAAGAAGCCAAGCACTAAGCCCTACCGGCAGCCGAGCACCGGCTCGGTTCCACAGGAAAAGCCGCGGCACTGCCGCGGCTTTTCTGCTTTTCGCTCCCTGCTTCTTCTGTTGATTCCGTGGTGTGCGCCCACGGAAAGTGTCCAAGGACGCGCGGGTAGGTTGCGCAGGGGCGTAAGCGCCATGGATGGCGCGCCCGAGCCTTATCTGATGAAAATCTGTCAGCGTAGGTGTCGAGAGCCGGCGTGGGCCGCCCCTACGGCAGCGCGCGCGCCAGCATCGCCGTCAGCTCCAGCCCCGCCGGCAGCGTCCCGAACGCCAGTCCATGCTCCCCTTCCAGCCGGCTACGCACGAACGCCTCCGCCATCGGACTGCGCGCACGCAGCAGCAGCGCCGCCTGCAGCAGCAGCGCAGTGCGCTCGCAGAACAGCCGCGCCTGCGCTTCCTCCGGTGGCGGCGCCGCTGCCCAACGCTGCAATGCCGCTGCATAGCGCGCATCACGGTCAGCCACCGACGCCAGCTCACCGCGCAACGCCGCCATCGCCTCCGGTTCACGCGCCAGCGCACGCAGCACATCCAGGCACTGGATGTTGCCGCTGCCCTCCCAGATCGAATTCAACGGTGCCTGCCGGTACAGGCGGGGCAGCATCGACTCCTCCACGTAGCCGGCACCGCCCAGGCATTCCTGCGCTTCATTGACGAAGGCCGGCGCACGCTTGCACAGCCAGTACTTGCCCAGCGCCGTCCCCAACCGCGCCATCGCCGCTTCATTGGCATCCACACCGGCACGATCCACCGCGCGTGCGATGCGCATCGCCAACACCGTGGCCGCTTCCGACTCCAGCGCCAGATCAGCCAGCACGTTGGTCATCAGCGAGTGCTCCACCAGCAGCTTGCCGAAGGTGCGCCGATGGCGTGCATGATGCAGCGCCTGCGCCAGCGCCATGCGCATCTCCGCGGCCGCACCCAGCATGCAGTCCAGGCGGGTCATCATCACCATGCCGATGATGGTCGCCACGCCACGCCCTTCTTCGCCCACGCGCCATGCCTGCGCGCCACAGAACTCGACCTCGCTGGACGCATTGGACCAGTCACCCAGCTTGTCCTTCAGCCGCATCAGCCTGAATGCATTGCGGTCGCCATCGGCCAGCCGGCGCGGCATCAGCAGGCAGGTCAGCCCGCCCGGCGCCTGCGCCAGCACCAGGAAGCCATCGCACATCGGCGCGGAAAAGAACCACTTGTGGCCGACCAGGCGGTAACGTTCGCCATCGATCGGCTCGGCGCGCGTGCTGTTCGCACGTACATCCGAGCCGCCCTGCTTCTCGGTCATGCCCATGCCCAGCGTGATGCCGTTTTTGTCCGCCACCGGCACGTCGCGCGGGTCATAGACCGGCGCGGCGGCCTTGCGCGCCCATTCGGCCAGGTGCGGCTGCGACTGCAGCACTGCCACCGCCGCATGGGTCATGGTCAAGGGGCAACTGGTGCCGGCTTCGGCCTGGTGGTGCAGGTAGCTCAGCGCCGCACGCGCGACGTGTGCGCCGGGCTGCGGCTCGTGCCAGGACAAACCCGCCACGCCATGCTGCTTCGCTGCGGACATCAGCTGGTGGTACGCAGGGTGGAACTCGACCGTATCAATGCGGTGGCCCTGCGCATCGTGCGTACGCAGCCGCGGGCGATCACGGTTGGCATCGAAGCCAAGCCGGTACAACTCGTCGCCGGCCAGGGCCCCGTACACGGCCAGGCGTGGCGCTAAGGCACCGGCACCCTCGCGATGCACCGCCTCCGCCAACGCCACATCGTCGGTCCACAGCTGGCGGCCCGCGAACGGTGGCGGCTGGTTCAGCACCACATGGGTTTCAAACGGCGCGTTGCTGCTGAAGCTGGGTCCACTCATCCGGTCCATCCTGGCGGCAAGAGGTATGCGGTCCGATTGTGCCGCATGCCCCGCCAAGCCCGTGTTCAGGCCGGTTCTCACCGCCTGCACGAAGCGCAGGCCACAGTGGCCGCATGGAAGGCAATGACGATCTGGTGGTGCTGCGTCCGGAGGGGCTGTACTGCGCCGCGGGAGATTTCCACATCGATCCCTGGCGCCCGGTGCCGCGCGCGGTCATCACCCATGGCCACGGCGACCACGCGCGCCCGGGCATGGGCGAATACCACTGCAGCGAAGGAAGCCTGCCGATCCTGCGCTGGCGGCTGGGCGATGTTGGCGTGCAGGCGCACGCCGAGGGGGTGCCGTTCCGCTTGGGCCGGGTGCAGGTATCGCTGCATCCGGCCGGTCATGTGCTCGGTTCGTCGCAGGTGCGCATCGACGATGGTGAACGGGTGTGGGTGGCGTCCGGCGACTACAAGCGCCAACCCGACCCGACCTGCACGCCCTTCGAAGTGGTGCCCTGCGATACGTTCATCACCGAAGCGACGTTCGCGCTGCCGATCTATCGCTGGCCGGACACCCCGGCGGTCGCCGCAGAGATCGTGGCGTGGCGCCGCGAATGCGAACAACGTGGCGAAGCGGCGATCCTGCTGTGCTATGCACTCGGCAAGGCGCAGCGGGTGCTGGCCGAGTTGTTGCCACTGGACGACCGCCCCGCGTGGCTGCACGGCGCCATCGCCAATGGCGTGTCGGTCTACCGGCAGGCCAACATCCCGATGCTGGAGACGCTCACCGTCGCCGAACAGGGGCGTCAACCCGATGCCGCCGGCCAGTTGATCCTGGCCCCACCCTCGGCCGCAGGCACGCCGTGGATGCGCCGCTTCGGGCCGCATCAACTGGGGTTCGCCTCGGGGTGGATGCAGCTGCGCGGCAACCGGCGACGCCGCAACGTCGACCGGGGCTTCGTCATTTCCGATCACGCTGATTGGCCCGCGCTGCTGCAGACCATCGAACAGACCGGCGCGCAGCGGGTCATCGCCACCCATGGCAATACCGATGCATTGATTCCGTTCCTGCGCGAGCGCGGCGTGGCGGCTGAAGCCTTTCGCACCGACTTCGGGAGCGAGGAATGAAGGCCTTCGCCGCGCTCTACCAGCGCCTGGACCGCAGTACTGCGACGCTGGACAAGCGCGCCGCACTGGTCGACTACTTCCGCCACGCAGCGGCGCACGATGCGGCGTGGGCGCTGTATCTGCTCAGCGGCGGCAAGGTCGGCGGCGCACGCCGCAGGATCGCCGCCAGTGGTGAGCTGCGCATCTGGATTGCCGAGGAATCCGGACTGCCCGCCTGGCTGGTGGAAGACAGCTACGCTCAGGTCGGCGATCTGGCCGAAACACTGACACTGCTGCTGGATGACCCCTTGCATCCCGCCGCCGACCGGCCGTTGTCGGACTGGATCGAACAGCATCTGCTGGCGGTGGCCAACCAGCCCGAAGTGGTGCGCCGTGCGGCGGTCGTCGCCGGCTGGCGGCAGCTGTGCAGCGGCGAGCGCCTGGTGTTCAACAAGCTGCTCACCGGCGCGCTGCGCGTGGGTGTCTCGCAACGGCTGGTGCAGCAGGCGCTGGCAGAATGGTCCGGCCTGGACATCGCGCGCATCGCCCAGCGCATGCTCGGCGAGTGGGTGCCCTCTCCCGCGTTGCTGGGGCAGCTGCTGTCGCCGGATGAACTGCCACTGGACCGGCAGCAGCCGTACCCGTTCTTCCTGGCCTCACCGCTGGAGGGCGAACCGGGCGAACGGCTGGGTCCGGTCGAAGACTGGCTGCTGGAGTGGAAGTGGGATGGAATCCGTCTGCAGCTGCTGCGCCGACGCGGTGAAGTGGCGCTGTGGTCACGTGGCGAGGAACGGCTGGATGGCCGCTTCCCGGAAATTGAACAGGCCACGATGGCGCTGCCCGACGGCTGCGTGCTGGACGGAGAACTGCTGGCCTGGGACGAGAGCGACGACCTGCCGCGCGCCTTCACCGCGCTGCAGACCCGCATCCAGCGTCGCAAGCCCGGTGCAGCGACCTTGCGCAACACCCCGGTACGCTTGCTTGCCTACGACCTGCTTGAACGCGATGGCGAGGATCTGCGCGGGCTGCCACTGCAGCAACGGCGTGCACAGTTGGCCGAGGTCATCGGTGCCCTGGGCGACACACGCATCCAGCTGTCGCCCGACGTACCCGCTGGAGACTGGCTGCAGGCGGCCACGTTGCGGGAGGCCGCCCGTGAGCGGGGCGTCGAAGGGTTGATGCTGAAACGCCGGACGTCCGCCTACCAGTCAGGGCGACGGCGCGGCGACTGGTGGAAATGGAAGGTCGACCCCCTGACCATTGATGCCGTGCTGCTGTACGCGCAGGCCGGCCATGGACGGCGCAGCACGCTGTACACCGATTACACCTTCGGCGTCTGGGACGGCGATACGCTGGTGCCGGTGGCCAAGGCCTATTCGGGCCTGGATGACAAGGAAATCCTGGCCCTCGATCGCTGGATCCGCGCCAACACCCGTGAACGGTTTGGCCCGGTGCGCAGCGTGCGTGCCGAACAGGTGTTTGAACTGGGCTTCGAGGCAGTCAACCGCAGCAGCCGGCACAAATCCGGCATCGCCGTGCGCTTTCCCCGCATCCTGCGCTGGCGCCACGACAAGCCCGCCGCCGAAGCCGACCAGCTGGCCACGCTGCAGGCGCTGGCGCGATGAACCGCCGCCAGGCGTTGCGCCGGCTGGAAGACTGGTTCGCTGCGCGCGGCTGGCGCTCACTGCCGTTCCAGCGCGCGATGTGGCGGCACTATCTGGCAGGCGACTCCGGGCTGCTGCACACCCCCACCGGCAGCGGCAAGACGCTGGCCATGTTCGGCGGCCCGCTGCTGCAGGCGATGCTCGATCCACCGTCGGCACCGCGCCGGGCCAGCACGGTGCGGCCGCTGCAGGTGCTGTGGGTGACGCCGCTGCGGGCATTGGCCAGTGATACCGCACGTGCGCTGCAGGCAGTGGTCGACGGGCTGGGCTTGGGCTGGCGGGTCGGCCTGCGCAGCGGCGATGCCAGCAACCGCGAGCGCCGGCAGGCCCGCGAAGGCCGCGTCGACGTGCTGGTGACCACGCCGGAATCGCTGGCACTGCTGCTGAGCTATCCCGACACACTGCCACGCATGCGCCAGCTGCGCTGCGTGGTGGTGGACGAATGGCATGAACTGCTGGGCAACAAGCGCGGCGTCCTGCTGCAGCTGAACCTGGCGGTGCTGCGAGACGCCGCTCCTTCCCTGCAGCTTTGGGGACTGTCGGCCACGCTGGGCAACCTGCCGCAGGCCCGCGACGTGCTGCTGCCTGGCCAACAGGATGCACCAATCGTACAGGGCGTTCGTCCGCGCGCGATCAGCGTGCGCAGCCTGCTGCCGGAACCGGGTGAACGTTTCCCTTGGGCGGGGCATCTCGGCCTGGCGCAGCTGCCGCGCGTGCTGGACGCGCTGATGGCCGTACGCAGCAGCCTGCTGTTCACCAACACCCGCGCGCAGGCCGAGCTGTGGCACCAGGCGCTGGCGGCGGTATGGCCGGAAGACGCGGACACGCTGGCACTGCATCATGGCTCGCTGGATCCAGCACTGCGGCAGCAGGTGGAAGACGGCCTGCGCGCAGGCGCGTTGCGCTGCGTGGTGGCGACCTCCAGCCTCGATCTCGGCGTGGATTTCCCGGAGGTTGAACAGGTACTGCAGCTGGGCAGCCCCAAGGGCGTGGCGCGGCTGCGCCAGCGCGCCGGGCGCGCACGCCATCGTCCCGGCGCCGGGGGGGCCATCGTCTGCATACCCAGCCACGCACTGGAACTGGCCGAATATGCAGCGGTGCGCCGCGCACTGCACGAAGGCGTGGTCGAAGCGCGTCGACCGCCGACGTTGTCACTGGACGTGCTGGCACAGCATGCGGTCAGCCGCGCCCTCGCTGGCGGCTTTGACAGTGATGCGCTGCTGGCGCAGGTGCGTCGCACCCATGCCTTCGCCACGCTGGGCGATGAACAATGGCGGGCCGTGCTGGACTTCATCGTGCAGGGGGGGCAGGCGCTGGCGCAGTACCCCGATTTCCACAAGGTCGTGCGCGATGCCGATGGCAGCTACCGCATGCACGATCGCCGCCAGGCGCTGCGGCACCGCCTGTCGATCGGCACCATCAGCAGCGATGGCAGCGTGCGCGTGCAGTTCCTGCGCGGTGGCGGGCTTGGTGCAGTGGAGGAGCAGTTCGCCAGCCGCCTGCGTCGCGGCGACCGTTTCCAGTTCGCCGGGCGCCTGCTGGAACTGGTGCAGCTGCGCGACATGACCGCTTTCGTGCGGCTGGCACGAGGGCGCGGTGATGGTGTGGTGCCGCGCTGGCAGGGAGGCCAGTTGCCGCTGTCGATGCCACTCGGCCGTGAGCTGGAGTGGGTGCTGTCCGGCGCCGACGACAGTGCCGAATCCCGCTGGTTGTCACCGTTGCTGGCACTGCAGCAACAGCTGTCGGCGCTTCCCGGCCCAGAGCACCTGCTGGTGGAAGAGGTGCGGCGCCGCGAAGGCCAGTTCATGTTCGTCTACCCCTTTGCCGGCCGCCACGTACACGAGGCACTGGCCGCGCTGTTGGCGCTGCGCTGCACCCGCCAGCAACGCAACAGCATTGGCTATGCGGTGAACGATCATGGCCTGGTGCTGGCGCCGGCGCGGCCGATCGATCTGGATGAGGCGCAATGGCGTGCGTTGTTCGGCAATGACCGCTTGCTGGCCGATCTGCGCGAGGCAGTGAACCTGGGCGAGCTGGCGCGACGTCAGTTCCGGGGCATCGCACGCGTAGCAGGCCTGCTGGTGCCCAGCCTGCCCGGTGGCATGCCACGGTCGCTGCGCCAGCTGCAGGCGTCCGCGGGCCTGCTGTACGACGTGCTGCGCGAGCACGATCCGGAACACCTGCTGCTGGCGCTGGCGGAACATGAAGTGCTGTACGACAGCCTCGACCTGCCGGGGGTGCAGCAGGTACTGGAGCGGATCGGCACGCAGCAGCTGTCGCTGCAGCGACCGTCATCACTCACGCCGCTGGGCTTTCCATTGTGGGCCGAACGCCTGCGCGGTCAGTTCAGCAATGAAGACTGGCGTATGCGCGTGCAGCGCGCGGCCCAGCAACTGGAGCGCCGCCATGACCGATGAATTACCGCTGCTGCTTGCTGGTGAGTCCGTGGTCCTGGTGGGCGCGCGTGCGCTGTACTGGCCCGCGCGGCAGGCACTGCTGATCGCAGACCTCCACCTGGGCAAGGCCGATGTGTTCCGTCGCGCCGGCATCGCGTTGCCCAGCGGCGGCACCGGCGAAGACCTGCAACGCTTGCAGCGGCTTCTGGACCTGCATGCCTGCCGCGAGCTGTGGATCCTGGGCGACATCCTGCATGGGCCGGCGCATCGCGCTGGGTGGTACCAGCAATGGCTGGGATGGCGTGAACGCAATGCTTCGCTGGACGTGCATGTCCTGCGCGGTAATCACGACCGCCAGCTGCCGCATGCGCAGTTGCAGGTCCAGATCCACGATGAAGTACGACTGCGGCCGTTCCTGCTTCGGCATGAGCCGATGCCCGATGCGGCGCTGCATGTGATCGCCGGGCATCTGCACCCGCAGGTTGCCTTGAGGCCACTGCGACGGCGCTTCCCCGCGTTCTGGCTGCGTGACCGGATGACGGTCCTGCCGGCCTTCTCCGCATTCACTGCAGGCATCGTGCCTGCCCCCGCCCGCGGCGAACAGATGATCGCCTGCGTGGAAAGCGGCCTGGTGGAACTGCCGGTCGCCTGACTCAGGCCGGGCCAATGCCCAGCTGCGGCATCAACTGGAAATCAGGGGTGTCATTCTCACGCCGCCGCGGCAAGGCCTGGATTGCCGCCAGCATCTCCTGCGCGCAGGTCCGGATGCGTGCGTGGTGTTCCGGCGACGCATGGCTGACCAGGCTGCCGACATGGAACTCGAATACATCCTCCAGTACGTCGGGCTGGTCCTCGTGCAGCATCTGCAGCAGTCCACGCAGCTTGCAGATTTCCGATTCCAGCTCTTCGACCGCGAACAACATGGCGTCCTCCTGTTCAACATCAAGCGGCACGTCCGGGCCGCAACAGGCCGCAACAGCAGCGCTGCCCGAGCCACGCGCGATGTTGATCACGGAAAGGAAAACGGGCGACGCGCAGTCGCGTGCAACCTACTTCTCGCACATCCGCGGTGAGGCAACCGTTAATTCACGTGACGGCACGCTTCACGCGCTGGCCGTGATCGCGTTGCTGCGAGGTATTTCCATCGTCGTCGCCAATGCGTCGATGAAGGCCGGATCCAGCGTAAGCGAACCGAACCACCCCTGCTGCGTGCCGCTGAGCACGCGCAGCATGTGGCCACGGCCTCCCGGCAGGCGCCCCATCGGGCCCAGCAGCACGTCGCGCGTCTTCGCCCAGGCATCGCGATCGGACTGGAACAGCGGCGTCAGCCAGCGACTCCAGCGCTGGTAGACCGCCACGTGGGCCCTGCGTTGCGCCTGGTAGGCCTGCAATGCAGCGGCACCACCGCCATGCGTGCGCACCGCATCGCGCAGCGCCAGCGCATCGAGCAGCGCCATGTTCACCCCCTGTCCCAGCTGCGGGCTCATCGCGTGCGCCGCATCACCTGCCAGCACCATGCGGCCCTGGTGCCAGCGCGTCATCACTGCATCGCGATAGACCGCGCGCGCCAGCTGGCCGGCATCGCGCAGGTGGGCGAAGCGCGCACTGGCCTGCGGCCACAGCGCATGCAGCTCGTCCAGCCAGGGCGTCATGCCATCGGCCTGCCAGCGCTCGAAGTCGGTGCGTGGCAGGCTCCAGAAGAAGCTCAGGCGCGGCGTGTCATCGCCGGGGCGCGTGCCGACCGGCAACAGGCCGATCATCTTGCGCGCGGCCACGTAGCGCTGCCGCAGCTCCTGCACATGCGGCCAGTCTTCGGCCGGCAACAGGCACCACAGCGCTCCCCACGGATACACGCGGTCCAGCCCGGCACCGCCGGCAATGGTGCTGCGCAGCGTAGAGGCCGCGCCATCGGCGGCCACCACCAGGTCGAACGGGCCATGCAGGCGCCCTTCGCTGTCGCGCAGGCGGCCCTGCTCGGCATCCACGGCGGCGATGGTGACGCCCGCATGCAGATTGCCTGCCCCCGCGCGCGCCTGGTCCAACAGCGAGAACAACGCCCCACGCTGCATACCCAGGCCATGCAGGCGCGCATCCAGACCGTCGTAGCGCATGTCCATCACCGCGCGCTCGCATGGCGTGTCGCCATACAGGCGGTGCACCGGCGCGGCATGCGCGCGCACCGCATCCAGCAGGCCCATCTGCCACAGCACCTGCAGGCCGCTGGGCTGCAGCAGGAAACCGGCACCCACCGGTCCCGGCGTCGGCACGCGTTCGAATATCTCCACTTCGTGGCCGTCACGGGTGAGGAGGATGGACACCGCCTGTCCAGCGGTGCCGTAGCCGATCACGGCGATACGCAGTCGTTCCGTCATGGCCACATTGTGCCCGAGGCGGGTGGACCGCGAACCGGCCGCGGGCACGCCGCGCAAAAAAAAACCCCGCCGAAGCGGGGTTTTCAACGCACTGTCGAGTGGATCACTCGGCCGGCGTGATGTTCGAAGCCTGGGCACCCTTCGGGCCCTGGGTCACGTCATAGGTGACACGCTGGCCTTCCTGCAGGCTGCGGAAGCCCTTGGAGTTGATGGCGGAGAAGTGCGCGAACACGTCGGCGCTGCCATCCTCCGGCGAGATGAAGCCAAATCCCTTGGCGTCGTTGAACCACTTGACGGTACCGTTCGGCATGGTGATGCGAGACCTTATGCAATGAATGGGTGGTGTACGCTGAACCCGCGCACAAGCTGAGTATGCAAAGCTTGCTCGGGGAAGACAATCACCCCCGCGCCAATTCGCCCACCAGTTCCGGAAGTCCGTTGCTGGCCGCCTGTACGTTGGCCAGCACTTCGGCCATCGTAATCTCCTCGCCATCACCACAGCCGGCAGCCCAGTTGGCGATGATCGCCAGGCAGGCGTAATCCAGCCCCAGTTCGCGTGCCAGCGCGGCTTCCGGCATGCCGGTCATGCCCACCAGGTCGCAGCCGTCGCGGCGCATGCGGGCGATTTCAGCGATGGTTTCCAGGCGCGGGCCCTGCGTTGCGCCGTAGCAGCCACCGTCATGGACCGTGACGCCGGTCACTTTGGCCGCCGCCAGGATCTTGCTGCGCAGCATCGGCGTGTACGGGTGGCCGAAATCGACGTGGACCACATCGGTGCCCTCTTCTTCACAGATGGTACTGATGCGGCCCCAGGTGTAGTCGATGATCTGGTCCGGGCAGGCCAGCACGCGCGGGCCGAAGTTCTCGGTGATGCCACCGACCGTGTTCAACGCCAACACGCGCTGCGCGCCCAGCTGCTGCAGCGCGGCCAGGTTGGCGCGGTAGTTGATCTTGTGCGGCGGCAGCGAGTGGCCTTCACCATGGCGCGCCAGGAACGCCACGCGATGGCCGAGCAGCGTGCCCACGCGCACCGGACCGGACGGGCGGCCGAAGCGGGTGTCGACCTCGTGGGTCTGCACGTCGTCAAGCTTGGCCAGGTTGTAGACACCGGTACCGCCGATCACGGCCAGGGCGATCTGTTGCATTCGAAGCACTCCATGAAAAGACGAACGCCGGCACCCGAGGATGCCGGCGGCAGAAGAAGACGCGCCGCGGGCGGCTGCGCCGTTATTCCTTCATCGCGTAGATGGCCGGCACGCAGCGCAGGGTTTCGTTGACGTCCATGCCGAAGCCGAACACGTAGCGGTCCGGCAGTTCGATGCCGGCGTAGTCGGCGGTCACGTCCGGCAGCGCGCGGTCGTGCTTCTTCACGGTCATCGCGGCGATGCGCACGTCGGTTGCGCCCTGTTCCAGGCACCAGGTGCGAACGCCCTGCAGGGTGTAGCCCTCGTCAAGGATGTCGTCGACCAGCAGCACGCGGCGGCCGAACAGCGAGGTGGCCGGCTTGTGCTTCCAGACCAGGTCGCCGCCGGTGGTTTCACCGCGGTAACGGGTGGCGTGCAGGTAATCGAACTGCACGTCCTGGCCGCGCGCGCCCAGCTCCAGTGCCAGCTGGCCGGCGAACGGCAGCGCACCGTGCATGATCGACAGGAACAACGGCACCTCGCCCTTGTAATCGCGCGCGATGGCGTCGGCGATACCCGCGATGGCCTTGTCGATGGTGGGGCGGTCGACCAGCAGGTCAGCCTGGGCCAGGGCCTGGGAAATGGTGAGGTTGGGCATCAGACGGTTCTTCCAAGGGTTTCAAGCAGACGGGATTGGGTGTTGCCATGGCGGGCATCGGCCAGCAGGCCGTCCCAGCCAAGCGCGCCGCGGCCGAGCAGGCCCAGCAGCGCAGCGGTATTGAGGGAGCGCCCCTGCACCGCGTGCAGGGCTTCATCGACCAGCTCCGGGTGGCAGACCAGCACCACGTCGCAGCCGGCGTCCAGATGGGCGTGCACGCGCGCCGGCACGCCGCCGGCGCTGTGCGAGGCGGCCATGCCGATGTCGTCGGAGAACACCACGCCACGGAAGCCGAGCTCGCCGCGCAGGATGTCCTGGATCCAGCGCGGCGAGTAACCTGCCGGTTCAGGCGCAATCTGCGGGTAGATCACGTGCGCCATCATCACCGCATCGGCACCGGCGGCGATGCCGGCCTGGAACGGCACCAGGTCCTGCGCACGCAGCTCGTCCAGCGCGCGCGGATCGATCGCGGTATCGACGTGGGTGTCTTCCAGCACGGTGCCGTGGCCGGGGAAATGCTTGAGCGTGGCGGCCATGCCGACCGAATGCATGCCGCGCACGTAGGCGGCGGTGAACGCGGCCACCACCTGCGGGTCTTCACTGAAGGCGCGGTTGCCGATGGCACGGTTGCCACGGCCAAGGTCGACCACCGGCGCGAAGCTCAGGTCCAGGCCGCTGGCGCGTACTTCGCTGGCCATCAGCCAGGCGTGCCGTTCGGCCAATGCCAAGGCCTGCTGCGGGTCGGTGGCATACAGGGCACCAATGTCCTGCAGTGGCGGCAGATCGCTGTAACCCTCGCGGAAACGCTGTACACGACCGCCTTCCTGGTCCACGCAGATCAGCTGCGGGCGCGGCGCGGCGGCGCGGATCGCCGCGCTAAGATCGGTCACCTGCTGGCGGGAGGCGAAGTTGCGCTTGAACAGCACCACCCCGGCCACGGCATCGTGCTGCAGCCAGTCACGTTCCTGGGCGGTCAGTTCGGTGCCGGCAACGCCGATCAGCAGCATGGTCGATCTCCACAACGCGCGCCCGCATGGCGCAGTGCCGCATTGTCGCAGAACCGGCCGACAGGCGCAGTGGTCAGAAAAAGGGGAGTGTGCGGTCAGAGCCCCTGCGGGGATCTGACCCCGGGGCCGGATCCCCGCAGGGGCTCTGACCCCGATCTGCTCAGACCTTGCAGCCGTCCGGGCCGCAGGCCTCGTCGTCGCCAGCCGGGGTGGCCGGGGCGCCCTGTTCGGCGGCAATCTGGCGCAGGGCGTTGGCGAAGGCCTCGGGGGGCTGCGCCCCGGAAATGGCCCACTTTCCATCGATGACGAAGGTCGGCACCGAGGAGATGCCCAGCGCATGCGCCTCCGCCAGCTTGGCTTCGACCTCGGCCAGGCCGCGGTCGGAGGCCAGCATCTGCGCGATTTCGCCGCCGTCCAGGCCGCCCGCCACACCGGCCTTGATCAGCACCGCGCTGTCCGCCAGGTTCTGGCCAAGCTCGAAGTGGGCGCGGAACAGCGCCTCCCCGACCGCGTCCTGCACGCCGTGCTGGCCGGCCAGCCACAGCACCCGATGTGCCGGCAGCGTGGTCACCCGCACCTGGCCCCGGCTGAAGTCCATCGGCAGGCCTTCCGCACGCGCCGTGGTCTGGGTCTGGCCGAGGATCTGCTCGGTGCGCTCGACGCCACCGAACTTGCGCACATAGGCCTCGCGCAGCGGCACCGGGGTGTCGTCCGCGTCCGGGTCCAGCTGGAACGGCTGCCAGTGGATATCGAGTTCAGGCGCATCGGCGCCCAGCAACTGCACGCCCTGCTGGAAACGATGCTTGCCGATCCAGCACCAGGGACAGACCACGTCGGAGTAGATGTCGATTCTCATCCCACCGACATGGGGCCCGCCCCCGCCGAAAAAAGGGGACGGAGGGGATTAAGTCGCTTTCCGCACAGGCGGGGTAAAGACGACTTAATCCCCTCCGTCCCCTTTTCAGGGTTTCACCACTGTGAATAGGGATGACTGGCGAGCGCGACGTTGTAGTAGCGGGCGTCGTCGGTGACTTCCGCGCCGGCCCAGTCCGGCAGCTCGATGGCCTGGTCGGCGCTGTCCAGTTCCACCTCAGCCACGACCAGGCCGGCGTTGTCGCCGAGGAACTCGTCCACTTCCCAGGTCAGGCCGGCGTGCTCGACCAGATGGCGGCGCTTGTCGATCAGGCCACCCACGCACAGCGCCAGCAGCGCGCGCGCGTCCTCCACCGGAATCGGGTAATCGAATTCCTGCCGGGTGTGGCCGATGGTGCGCGACTTCAGGTTCAGCGCAGCATGGTCGCCCTCGATACGCACGCGCACCGAGGCGTTCTGGGTACCGCGATCCAGCGCGCCCATGTCGTTGATGTAGCCCTGCGCCATCGGGATCACCCGGTGCGCAGCGGATCGCCAGCCATCGTTGATGACCAGGAATTTGCGTTCGATTTCAATGCCCATGGCGCGATTATGCGCCATGGGTGATGACAGCCGCTCAGCGCTTCTCGAACACCGCGATGCTTTCCACGTGCGCGGTGTGCGGGAACATGTCCATCGCACCGGCACTGACCAGGGTGAAGCCCTGTTCGTTGACCAGATAGCCGGCATCGCGCGCCAGCGAACCCGGGTGGCAGCTGACGTAGACGATGCGCTTGAACTGCTTCAGCGGCAGCTGCTGCAGCACTTCGATGGCGCCCGAGCGCGGCGGGTCCAGCAGCAGCTTGTCGAAGCCCTGGCGCATCCACGGCGTGCTGCGCTGGTCCTGGGTCAGGTCGGCGCTGAAGAACTGGGCGTTGGCCAGCCCGTTGCGCACGGCATTCTCACGGGCACGCGCGACCAGGCCGGCATCGCCTTCCACACCCACCACTTCGCGCACTCGGCGGGCCAGCGGCAGGGTGAAGTTGCCCAGGCCGCAGAACAGGTCAAGCACGCGTTCGTCCTCGCCCGGCTCAAGCAGGTCCAGGGCGTGGGCGATCATCTTTTCGTTGAGCTTGGCGTTGACCTGGATGAAGTCCAGCGGGCGGAACGCCAGTTCCACGTCCCAAGGCGCCAACCGGAACGACAGCGGCACGCCCTGCCCGTCCAGCGGCTGCACGGTGTCCACGCCGCCGGATTGCAGGTAGATCACGAAACCATGCTGCTGGCCAAAGGCGGCCCAGGCGGCGCGGTCGGCATCGCTGAGCGGCTGCAGGTGACGTACGGTCAGCACCACCGCCTGATCGCCGGCGATGAACTCGATCTGCGGGATGTCGCGCTTGCCATCGAGCGATTCGATGAAGGTGGACAGCGCCTCGACCTTGGTACCGATCTCGGGGATCACGGTCAGGCACTGGCTGAGGTCGGCGACGAAACGCGGGTCCTGTTCACGGAAACCGACCAGGGTCTTGTCCTTCTTCTCGACCCGGCGCACCGAGAAGCGGCCCTTGCGGCGATAACCCCAGCTCTCGCCGACCAGCGGCGCCAGCACCTTGCCCGGCTTCACATGGCCGATCCGCTCCAGGTTGTCCATCAGCACGCGCTGCTTGGCGACGATCTGCTGGTCTTCGTCCAGGTGCTGCAGCACGCAGCCGGCGCAGGTACCGAAATGCGGGCACTTCGGGGTCACGCGCTGGGGCGAGGCCTGCAGCACTTCCACCGTGCGTGCCTCGTCGAAATGGCGGCTGCGGGCGGTCTGTTCGGCCATGACCACCTCGCCCGGCAGGGCGCCGCTGACGAAGGTGACCTTGCCGCCCTCGCCTTCACGGCGGGCGACACCGCGACCATCATGGCTGAGGTCGAGGATCTCGGTCTGGAACGGGGTACGGTCGATGCGGGAGCGGGATCGGGCCACGTGGCAACAGGCTGCGGGCAAAAATGGGGGCACATTGTCGCAGATCCTGACTGGCAGGGTCCGGACCCGCTTGCGCCCGCCGCCGCCGTGCTTGATGATTGCAGCAGCTGACATGGAGGCAGCCCTGATGCAGATGACCCCGCGGGCCAGCCGGCCCCGCTTCCTGCTTGTCGAGGACGACATCATCAGCCGCGGTTTTTTCAAAGCGGCGTTGGAAACGTTACCGGCGGACGTGGACACCGCAGATTCATTGGCCAGCGCGCTGGCCAGCGCCGAGCCCGGCGCGCATGACCTGTGGCTGATCGACGTCAACCTGCCGGACGGCAATGGCGCGCAGCTGCTGCGTGAACTGCGCCGTTCACACCCCGATACCCCGGCATTGGCGCATACCGCCGATGGCGACACCTCCATCCATGCCCGCCTGCGCGAAGCTGGCTTCAGCGACACGCTGGTCAAGCCGCTGGGCCGCGACCAGTTGCTGAAGGCCGTGCGCCGGGCACTGGTGAACAGCCCGGCGGGGATCTCCGTTGCCCCGGCTCCGGCAGCGGTCGAGCTGCAGGTACAGGACTGGGACGAGACCGCGGCACTGGCCGCGCTCAATGGCCAGCGCAACCACTTGATCGCGCTGCGCGAGCTGTTCCTGGCCGAGTTGCCGGGCGTACGCGACGCGGTCGAGCAGGCCGTGGACCAGCACGACGAGCGCCAGCTGCGCAGCCAGCTGCACCGGTTGCAGGCGAGCTGTGGGTTTGTCGGCGCGGCACGGCTGGGACGGGCGGTGCGGCAGCTGCATCATGCGCCCGAGTCCGGGCAGGCCCAGGCGGGGTTCCGCGACGCGGTGGCGGCCCTGCTGCATTGAGGGTTTTCGGCAGGGCTGCGCCCTGCACCCGCAGAGGCTTCAGGCCAAGGCAACAGCAAAAGCAAAAGCTGGCATTCCGTGGGGTGGCGGGGCGGTATCGGAGTGCGGGGACGCCGTAAACCCGTCCATGGGGGCTTGGCAGCCGCATCCATGCGGCTGACACCCCGCCCTCCGACACCGCCCCACCTCTGACAGTTTTCCGCGATCGGGTAGATCCACGCCGTGCGTGGATGAATCTCTGTCAGATATCGAAATCAATCTGGGGTCGGATCCGTTTTCCTGTGGAAAACGGATCCGACCCCGTGCCGTCCCGACAGCTCGCGGAAAAACTGTCGAAGGCGGGGTGGGTCCGGTTGCGGAGGCGTGAGCCGCATGGGCCCGAGGCATGCCTCGGGCGGGTTGGGCAGGACGCCCAACCCCGGTCTTGCCGTGTGCGCAGGACAGCGCACACGAGCAAGCGGCGACCGAGCTTACATGGGTGAGGGCGCTTTGCTTGCGAAGCACTGCTTCGCAAGCGCCCGAACGCACAGCCGCCAGCGGCTGGGCCGGACCCCGGAGGGGGACTTGCAGCGCCCCCCACAACCGGACCCATCCCGCCATCCCACGGAATGCATGCTGTTGCTGTTGCTGTCGCTTTGGCCTCGGCAGGTGCAGGGCTGCAAGCCCTGCCGAACACCCCCTACCTGCGGGGCGCGAGCTGCTCGAGCATTTCCCAGGACTTCAGGCCGCGTGGCCCGAGGTGATGGGCCAGCACCCGCCGCATCGGCAGGCGCAGGCTGGCCAGGTCGGCGGCAGCGGGCTCTTCGTCGGCCGCCAACGCCAGCAGGGCCGAGCCAGTGGCCGCCGCCCGGCGCTCCCCACCGCGCTCACTGAGCAGGCGCTGCGCGCCTTCCTGTGGGTCCAGCTCGTAGCGCGCGGCCGGGTCGATCGGCTGGCCGTCGCTGGCACTGTCCAGTTCGAAACCCAGGCCCAGCGCGGTCAGCAGCTCGCGCTCGAAACGACGCAGCGTCCAGGCCAGGCCGGCACCGACCGCCAGCCGCGCGCGCGCTTCGCCATAGGCCAGATACAACTCAGGCAACGGATCCTGGCGAGGTGCCAGGCGCAGGGTCAGTTCACTCAGATAGAAGCCGGCCAGCATCGCCTGGCCGACCAGGCGCGGGGCCGCATCCAGCGCTTCAGCGCCGCGCAACTGGGCCAGTTCACCGCGCTGCTGGGCGCTGAAGCGGATCCACTGCAATGGCTGCAGGGCAGCGCGCAGCACCTGGCCCTTCGCGGTTGACACACCACGCGCGAGCAGGCCGACGCGGCCATGCTGCGCGCTCAACACTTCGACCAGCAGGCTGGTCTCGCGGTAGGCCCGCGCATGCAGCACGAAGCCGGTGTCGTCCTCGATCATCATCGAAGCGACCGCAACGGCTTACTCGTAACCGAAGGCCTTCAGCGCGGCCTCGTCATCGGACCAGCCTTCACGCACGCGCACCCAGGTCTCAAGGAACACCTTGGCCCCGAACAGACGCTCCATCTGCAGGCGGGACTTGGCGCCGATCTCCTTGAGGCGGGCGCCGCCCTTGCCGATCACGATGGCCTTCTGGCCTTCGCGCTCGACCCAGATCACCGCGCCGATGCGCAGCAGGTTGCCGTCCTCGGTGAAGCGCTCGATCTCAACGGTGGTGGCGTACGGCAGCTCTTCGCCGAGCTGGCGCATCAGCTGCTCGCGTACCAGCTCGCCGGCCAGGAAACGCTGGCTGCGGTCGGTGATCTCGTCCTCGCCGAACATCGGCGGCGCTTCCGGAAGCAGCTTCAGCACGTCGCGCACCAACGCTTCCAGGCCATTGCGCTTCTGCGCCGAGATCGGATGCACGGCAGCGAAATCACGGCCTTCGGTCACCTGCTGCAGGAACGGCAGCAGCGCGCCCTTTTCCTTCAGGCGATCGATCTTGTTGACCACCAGCACCACCGGAATGCCGGCATCGCGCAGCACATTGAAGGCCAGGCTGTCTTCTTCATCCCAGCGACCGGCCTCGATCACCAGCAGGCCGGCATCGACGCCCTCCAGCGAGCCGCGCGCGGCACGGTTCATCACCCGGTTCATCGCCCGCTTCTGCACCTTGTGCAGGCCGGGGGTATCAACCAGCACCAGCTGGCCTTCCGGGTAGGTGGCGATGCCCAGCAGGCGATGGCGCGTGGTCTGCGGACGGTTGGAAACGATGCTGACCTTCGCACCGACCAGGGCATTGGTCAGGGTCGACTTGCCCACGTTCGGGCGGCCGATGACGGCCACGCTGCCGCAATGATGAGGAGTTTGTTCGCTCACTTGGAATCCAGTTGTTCTAGGACGGCCGCAGCCGCCTGTTGTTCGGCAAGCCGCCGCGAGGCGCCTTCGCCCTCGGTGCTGGCGGCCGGGTCGGCTACGTTGCAGCGTACCCGGAAGTGCTTGGCATGGTCGTCACCGGATTCTGACACCAGTTCATACTGCGGCAACGCCTTCTGTCGGGCCTGCAGCCATTCCTGCAGGCGGGTCTTGGGGTCCTTCTCGGGACGGCCGGAGGCCGGCAGCGCTTCGATCGAAGCGCTGAACCAGGGCAGTACCACCGCCCGGCAGGCCTCGAAGCCGGCATCCAGGTAGATCGCAGCCACCACGGCTTCCACTGCGTCGGCCAGGATCGAGTCGCGGCGATGACCGCCGGACTTCATTTCGCCCGGGCCCAGGGTCAGCCGCTCGCCCAACTGCAGGGTGCGCGCGATCACCGCCAACGCGCCTTCGCGCACCAGTTCGGCACGGGCACGGGTCATCGCCCCTTCGTCAGCCTTGGGCCAGCGTCGGTACAACGCCTCGGCCGCCATCATGTTGACGATGCTGTCGCCGAGGAACTCCAGGCGCTCGTTGTGCGGCGCACCAGCACTGCGATGCGTCAGCGCCTGCTTGAGCAGGGCCGGGTCGCTGAAGGCATGACCGATCAGGTCGCCACGTTGGATGAATTTACTGGGCACCGCTTCGTGTCAGGTCCTGGGAAGAATCGAATTTGCCAACCACATCGAGGTTGCCGATCAGCTGGCGACGCACTTCGTAGTTGACCTTGAGGGTCCAGCCATTGTCGCGACGGTCGAACTTCACGTTGGCCGGCTTCACATTGTCCGAGTAGTTGATGTACAGGCGCTTGAAGAACAGGTCCTGGATCCGCGACGGCTCCATGCTGCCCACGCCCGGCTCGTTGGCCAGGCTCTTCATCGCCGAGCGCACGGCGTAGTACTCCTGGTACATCGGGAACAGCTTCATGCCGATGTAGAGGAAGAAACCGACCACGATCAGGACCGTCAGGAACGAGGTCAGGGTCATGCCGCGCTGCGTGTTCATCGTCTTCATTGCGTTCTCCCCAGATACGCGTTGGATGTGAAGGTACTCAGTTGATGCCCGATCAGTTGATGCTCGAGCCGATCCGCGACGGCTCGAAGCCATCCTTGCAGAACCAGCCCTGGCAGTTCAGCCAGATCAGGAAGGCCTTGCCGCGCAGGTTCTCTTCCGGCAGCAGGCCCCAGAAACGGCCATCGTCGCTGTTGTCGCGGTTGTCGCCCATCACCAGGTACTTGCCGGCCGGCACCGTCCACTGGCCCTGGCCGCGCGGGTAGTCGGTCTCCAGCACGGTGTGGGTGCGGCCCGGCAGGTGCTCGACCAGCAGGTTGGCGCCTTCGCCCTGGCCCTTGTGGCCGGCGTAGATGCCCTTGTTGTCGTACTTCAGCGGCTCGCCATTGAGGATCACGCCGTCGCCTTCGAAGACCACGGTGTCACCCGGCACGCCGATCACGCGCTTGATGAAGTTCTCGCCCTTGGCCGGGTCGTTGTCGCTGTGGCCGGGGAAGTGGAATACCACCACGTCGCCACGCGAGGGCTCGCCGAACGGCACGATCCTGGTGTTGCTGATCGGCAGGCGCAGGCCGTAGGAGAACTTGTTGACCAGGATGAAATCGCCGATCAGCAGGTTCGGCATCATCGAGCTGGACGGGATCTTGTACGGTTCGGCAATGAAGCTGCGCACGATCAGCACGATCGCCAGCACCGGGAAGAACGCACGCGAGTAATCCACCAGCACCGGCTCGGAATCGAGCAGGCCGGCGCGCTGGGCGCGACGCTTGGCGAGGTACAGCTTGTCCGCAAGCAGGATCAGGCCCGAGGCCAGGGTCAGCACGACCAGGAGGATCTCAAACAGTTTCATTCAGGGTCCTTTGCAACGTCACCGGACGACCGGCCCCGCAGGGCCGGTGCGGGATTACTTGTTGTCCATCTGCAGCACGGCCAGGAACGCTTCCTGCGGGATCTCCACGCGGCCGACCTGCTTCATGCGCTTCTTGCCTTCCTTCTGCTTTTCCAGAAGCTTCTTCTTGCGCGAAACGTCGCCACCATAGCACTTGGCCAGCACGTTCTTGCGCATGGCCTTGACCGTGGTACGGGCGATGATCTGCGAGCCGACCGCAGCCTGGATGGCGACGTCGAACATCTGGCGCGGAATCAGGTCCTTCATCTTCTCGCACAGCTCGCGGCCACGACGGTCGGCATGGCTGCGGTGCACGATCAGCGACAGTGCGTCGACCTTGTCGCCGTTGATCAGCACGTCCACGCGCACGAACGGGCCGGCGTCGAAGCGCACGAAGTGGTAGTCCAGCGAGGCGTAGCCACGGCTGACCGACTTCAGCTTGTCGAAGAAGTCCAGCACTACCTCGGCCATCGGCAGCTCATAGCTGATCTGCACCTGGCTGCCCAGGTAGTTGATGCCGATCTGGCTGCCGCGCTTTTCTTCGCACAGCTTGATGATGTTGCCGATGTACTCCTCGGGAGTGAGCACGTTGGCACGGATGATCGGCTCGCGGATCTCCTCGACCTGGTTCACCGGCGGCAGCTTGGCCGGGTTGTCCATGTTGATGATCGAGCCATCGGTCTTCAGGACTTCATACACCACCGTCGGCGCGGTGCTGATCAGGTCCAGGTTGTACTCGCGCTCCAGGCGTTCCTGCACGATTTCCATGTGCAGCATGCCCAGGAAGCCGCAGCGGAAGCCGAAGCCCATCGCCTCGGAGCTTTCCGGCTCGAAACGCAGCGCGGCATCGTTCAGGCGCAGCTTGTCCAGCGCTTCGCGCAGGTCCGGGTAATCTTCGGCATCGACCGGGAACAGACCGGCGAACACGCGCGGCTGCATTTCCTGGAAGCCCGGCAGCGGCTTCGGTGCCGGGTCGCCAGCCAGGGTCAGGGTGTCGCCGACCGGCGCACCGTGCACGTCCTTGATGCTGGCGGTGACCCAGCCCACTTCACCGGCACGCAGCGCAGGCAGCACTTTCCGCTTCGGCGTGAACACGCCGACGTTGTCGACCTGGTGGTTGCGGCCGGTGGACATCACCTGCAGCTTGTCACCGGCCTTGATCTCGCCCTGCATCACGCGTACCAGCGAGACCACGCCCAGGTAGTTGTCGAACCAGGAGTCGATGATCAGCGCCTGCAGCTTCTCGGTGTCGCGCGGTGTCGGCGGCGGGATGCGATGCACGATCGCTTCCAGCACGTCCTGCACGTTCAGGCCGGTCTTGGCACTGACCGGCACGGCGTCGGAGGCGTCGATGCCGATCACGGCCTCGATCTCGGCCTTGGCGCGCTCGATGTCGGCGGTCGGCAGGTCGATCTTGTTGATCACCGGCACCACTTCCAGGCCCTGCTCCACCGCGGTGTAGCAGTTGGCCACCGACTGCGCTTCCACGCCCTGGGCCGCATCGACCACCAGCAGCGCGCCTTCGCAGGCGGCCAGCGAGCGGCTGACTTCATAGGAGAAGTCGACGTGGCCGGGGGTGTCGATGAAGTTCAGATGGTAGGTCTGCCCGTCCTTGGCCAGGTACGGCAACGACACCGACTGCGCCTTGATCGTGATGCCGCGCTCGCGCTCGATCGGGTTGGAGTCGAGCACCTGCGCTTCCATCTCGCGGGCCTGCAGGCCACCACAGAGCTGGATGATGCGGTCGGCCAGCGTGGACTTGCCGTGGTCGACATGGGCGATGATGGAGAAGTTGCGGATGTTCCGCATCGAATCAGAAGACATAGGTGGCGGCGGCGCGCGGCGTCGTCAGGGTAACGGTCGATTATCGCATGCCCGGCGCCCCACCGCGAAAGCGGACTGCTCGGGCCCCGCCCGGAAAGGCCGAAGCCCCGCCAGGGCGGGGCTTCAGGGGAGACACAGGGGCCGCCGAAGCGGCCCCGGCAGGCCTTACTGGCCGGCCTTGACCGCCACGAAGGCGCTGTTGCCGTTGCCGGTGCGCACCAGCAGCATCACCACGTCGTCCTTCTTGTAGCTGGACAGCGCCCGGTTCAGGCTCTCCACGCTGCCGACCGGGGTACGGCCGACCTGCAGGATCACCATGCCCGGGGACAGGCCGGCATCACGCGCCGCCTGGCCCTTGACTCCGGTGATGCGCACGCCTTCGTTGCCATCCAGGCCGAACTGCTTGCGCTGCGGTGCGGTCAGGTCGCTCACGTCCAGGCCCAGCAGGGCATTGGCGCCGGCCTGCGGTGCCGCATCGGGCCTGGCGGCAGACGCCGCACGGGCATTGCCCTGACCGTCTTCGCTCAGCGCCGTGAGCGTGGCGCTGAGGTCGCGCGGCTTGCCGTCGCGGATCACCCCCAGCGTGACCCGGCTGCCCGGTGCCATCGCACCGATCAGCGGCGGCAGGTCGGACCAGCTGTTGACCGGGCTGCCGTTGACCGAACGCACTACGTCGCCGATCTGCACACCGGCCTTCTCTGCGGCACTGCCGGCGACGATCTGGTTGACCAGCGCGCCACGGCTGTCGGGCAGGCCCAGGCCCTGCGCCTTCAGCGCATCGATCGGCTCGACCACCGCACCCAGCTGGCCACGGGTGACCTTGCCACTCTTTTTGATCTGCTCGACCGCGCTCATCGCCAGGTCGATCGGGATCGCGAAGCTGATGCCCATGTAGCCGCCGGAGGCGGAGAAGATCTGCGAGTTGATGCCGACCACTTCGCCGCGGGTGTTCAACAACGGACCGCCGGAGTTGCCCTGGTTGATCGCCACGTCGGTCTGGATGAACGGCACGTAGCGCTGGTCGGCGCCACCCGTGCTACGCCCCAGTGCACTGACGATACCGGCGGTGACCGAATGGTCGAGACCGAACGGCGAGCCGATCGCGACAACCCACTGGCCGGGCTTCAGCGTATTGGAATCACCCACGCGCACGGTCGGCAGGTTCTTGCCATCGATCTTCAGCAGCGCCACGTCGTACTGCTGGTCGCTGCCCACCACCTTGGCGTTGAACTCACGGCTGTCGCCCAGCTTGACCTTCACGTCGCTGGCATCGGCCACCACGTGGTAGTTGGTCAGCACATAGCCATCGGGCGAAATGATGAAGCCCGAGCCCATGCCGCGGCCCTTGATGCTGGGGCCACCGTCCGGGCCGCCCGGGCCCTGCCCCGGCATCGGGAAGTCCGGGCCGAAGAAGCGACGGAAGAATTCCGGCATGTCGTCGTCACCGCCCATCGGGCCCCGCGAAGCCTGGCGGTTGGTGCGGACGATGGTGGTGTCGACGTTGACCACACCCGGACCGACCTGTTCAACAAGGTTGGTGAAATCAGGCAGGCCGGTAACCAGCGGCTGTGCCGGTGCCCTTGGCGCGGTGGCTGGAGCAGCCTGGGTCGGGGCGGCCGGAGCCGGTGCCTGCGCGCAGGCCACCAGCGGCAGGGTCAGGGCCAACAGGCCCATGGCCTGCGTGCGGAGTCGGGGAGTCATCGGACGGCAACCTCCGGATCGGATGGAAAGAGGAATACGGGCCCCGCTGACGGCGGGGCGTGAAAGCGCCCGGCTCAGTCGCGCGGGCGCGGCGGCACCGGCAGGTCGTCCTGCAGGCGCGGCTCGAACGGGTAGAACGCGGCGCCACCGGTATGGGCCGGGAAGCTGGCATTGAGCGCGCCGCCGGCGGCAGGCGCCAGGCTGGAACGCGGCCACGGCCGCGCCTGCAGCCCACCGACCTCGCCAAACGGCATGTTGCGGCTGCCATTGGCGGGTACGGTCGGGGTCAGCGGCGCCTGCGCAGCAGCCACCGCGCGTTGCGGCACGTCCTCACGCTGGGCGGCACGCGCGGCCTGCTGGCTGCGGGTAGCACTGGCGCGGCGGGTGTCCTGGCGGCGACCGGCAGTGGCCATCGCCAGGGCGGGAGCCGCCGCCACAGCCATCGCGGCCGTGTCTGCAGAGGCTTCGGTAACCGGGGCAGGATCGGTCGGCACGGTCGGCAGCTCCGCCTGGCTGGCGATCACCTGAGGTGCCAACGGCTCGCCCGGGGTGGCTTCCTTCAGCTTCTCACCGCCCATGAACAGCGCCACCGCTGCCACTGAAGCGGCCAGTGCGGCACCACCGCCCCAGGCCCGCCAGCCACTGCGACGCACCTGACGGCGCGGCTCGGCCTGCGGCGCAGGCTCGGCGGCGATGGCAGCAGCCACGGCGGAACTGAACCCGGCCGGGGCCAGTGCCGACGCCTGCCCACGCATCACGTCGCCCAGCAGCTGCCAGCGCTCCTGGCAGCCGGCCAGTTCGGGGTCATGCTCCATCCGCCGCAGCAGGAAGCGCGCTTCATCGGCGCCCAGCTCGCCATCGACCAGGGCCGACAGCTGCTCGCGATGGCGCTGGTCCAGGCGCTGCCCGGCGGGCGATTGATGGTTCTGCGATTCGTTGAACGGGTTACTGGTCATACGCGGCTCTTCTCACGGGTGGCGCTGCCGATGTCCAACAGCGGCCGGAGTTCGGTGTCGATCGCCTCGCGCGCCCGGAAGATCCGTGAACGCACGGTGCCGATCGGGCACCCCATTTTCTGCGCGATTTCCTCGTAGCTCAGGCCTTCCACCTCGCGCAGGGTGATCGCCGACCGGAGCTCTTCCGGCAGCGCGTTGACGGCCTTCATCACCGTCTGTTCCAGCTCCTGGCGCATCAACTCGCGTTCGGGCGTGTCGGTGTCGCGCAGGCGCGTACCACTGTCGAACTGTTCGGCATCGCCGATGTCGATGTCATCGGTCGGTGGCCGTCGATTGTGTGAAGCCAGGTAGTTTTTGGCGGTATTCACGGCGATTCGATGCAACCAGGTTGAGAACTGGGCGTCGCCACGGAAACTTCCGATCGCGCGATAGGCGCGGATGAAAGTGTCCTGGGCGACGTCCTGACATTCGCTCCAGTCGGCGATGTAGCGGCCGACAAGGGCCACCACGCGATGCTGGTACTTGCGCACCAGGACATCGAACGCGGCGCTCTCGCCGTGCTGCACGCGCCGGACCAGTTCCAGATCCAGCTCCTGTGGTGTATCAACCTCGGCCATGAGGGGCCGCACTCCTGTCAGCCCAACCGACGTCGGGCAATGAGACTGCCAATCCCGGGAAAAGTTCAGTCGCCGATCACCCGGCGCCGCACCAGCTTTTAACCACCGTTCCGTTAGCGTTCCGGTCCACGGCCATGGATCCGGGGTCGCCACTCCCCTGCTATTGGGATTTGACGCGGGGGAAACAACCTCTGGATCATAGCCGCTTCTCCATACACAACCGGATGGAACGTCCATGCTCTCAGGCTTCGATGGTCTCCGCTTCAGCCACTGGCACCCCGAGATCCGCGACGACGGCGTGGTGGTCCTCTCCCTGGATCGCCAGGACAGCAGCGTCAATGCCATGTCGCAGGATGTGCTGCTGGAGCTGGGTGACCTGCTTGAGCGCATTGCACTGGACCCGCCCAAGGGCGTGGTGATCCAGTCGCTGAAGAAAGCCGGCTTCATTGCCGGGGCGGACCTGAAGGAGTTCCAGGAGTTCGACCGTCGCGGCACCGTCAACGACGCCATCCGCCGCGGCCAGGCTACTTACCAGAAGCTGGCCGAGCTGCCCTGCCCCACCGTGGCGGCCATCCACGGCCATTGCCTGGGCGGCGGCACCGAGCTGGCGCTGGCCTGCCGCTATCGCGTGGCCTCCAATGACAGCAGCACCCGCATCGGCCTGCCGGAAACCCAGCTGGGCATCTTCCCGGGCTGGGGCGGCAGCGCGCGCCTGCCGCAGCTGGTCGGCGCGCCAGCGGCAATGGACATGATGCTGACCGGCCGTACGCTGTCGGCCTCGGCCGCGCGTGGCATCGGGCTGGTCGACAAGGTGGTGGCACCGGCCGTGGTGCTCGACACCGCCGTGGCGCTGGCGCTGTCCGGCACCACGCGCCCGTTCAAGCAGCGCGCAACGGCCTGGGCCACCAACACCTGGCTGGCACGCACGCTGCTGGCACCGCAGATGGTCAAGCAGGTCGCACGCAAGGCCAAGAAGGACCAGTATCCGGCGCCCTACGCGCTGATCAGCACCTGGCAGCGCAGTGGCGGCAAGCCGATCCAGGCGCGTCTGGACGCCGAGCGCCGCGCGGTGGTGAAGCTGGCCAGCACCCCGACCGCGCGCAACCTGATCCGCATTTTCTTCCTCACCGAACGCCTGAAGGGCCTCGGTGGTGGTGATTCCGGCATCCGCCACGTGCACGTGGTCGGCGCCGGCGTGATGGGCGGTGACATCGCCGCCTGGGCCGCCTACAAGGGCTTTGAAGTGACTCTCCAGGACCGCGAGCAGCGCTTCATCGACCCCGCCATGGAGCGCGCGCAGGCGCTGTTCGCCAAGAAGGTGCGCGACGAGAGCAAGCGCCCCGCCGTGGCCGCGCGCCTGCGTGCCGACCTGGAAGGCAACGGCGTGGCCGAGGCCGACCTGGTGATCGAAGCGATCATCGAGAACCCGGAAGCCAAGCGTGCGCTGTACCAGACGCTGGAACCGAAGATGAAGCTGGACGCGCTGCTGACCACCAACACCTCGTCGATTCCGCTGGTGGAACTGCGCGACCACATCCAGCGCCCGGCGCAGTTCGCTGGCCTGCACTACTTCAACCCGGTGGCGCAGATGCCACTGGTGGAGATCATCCACCACGACGGCATGGCGCCGGAGACCGAGCGCCGCCTCGCCGCGTTCTGCAAGGCGCTGGGCAAGTTCCCGGTACCGGTGGCCGGCAGCCCGGGCTTCCTGGTCAACCGTGTGCTGTTCCCGTACATGCTGGAAGCCGCCACCGCGTATGCCGAAGGCATTCCGGGCCCGGTGATCGACAGGGCCGCTGTGAAGTTCGGCATGCCGATGGGCCCGATCGAACTGATCGACACCGTCGGCCTGGACGTGGCCGCCGGCGTCGGCCGCGAACTGGCGCCGTTCCTGGGCCTGCAGATTCCAGCAGCCTTGCAGACGGTGGAGCCGGACAAGCGCGGCAAGAAGGACGGCCAGGGCATCTACACCTGGGAAAACGGCAAGCCGAAGAAGCCGGACGTGGCCAGCGATTACCAGGCCCCGGCCGATCTGGAGGACCGCCTGATCCTGCCGCTGTTGAACGAGGCGGTGGCGTGCCTGCACGAAGGCGTTGTGGCCGATGCGGACCTGCTGGATGCCGGCGTGATCTTCGGTACCGGCTTTGCCCCGTTCCGCGGTGGTCCGATCCAGCACATCCGTGCGGTCGGTGCCGATGCGATCGTCGAGCGGCTGAAGGCACTGCAGCAGCGTCACGGTGACCGCTTCGCCCCGCGCCCGGGCTGGGACAACCCCACCCTGCGCGAACCAGTGGTTTGAGTTTATCGGCCGGGCCTGCGGCCCGGCACCCGCGGTAGTGCCGGCCGCTGGCCGGCAACCTCAAAAGCCAGAGCCGGAGCAACAGCCGGCTCTGGCTTTTCTGTTTGTTGGGCGGGACGGTGTGGGCAGGCAGGACACGCCGTAAACCCATCCATGGGGGCTCGATGGCGCCATCCATGGCGCCAACGGTCCTGCCTGCCCACACCGCCCCACCCCTGACAGTTTCCCGGTGACGGTCGGTGAATCTCGATTCCGGTGTGGATCACTACGAACGGGTGGGTGGCTACCTGGGCCGCCACCAGGAGCGAAGCAACCAGCGTTTGATTTTGACTTTGATTTTCTTTTTTCTTCTCCGTGGCTGGACGCACACGGAAACTGTCAGAGGTCGGGCGGGGGGGATTCGCGGGGGTGTCCGCGGCATGGATGCCGCGGCCAAGCCTCCACGGACGGATTCACGGCGTCCCCCGCGAACCCACCCCGCCCGGCCAAGCGCGGCTTTTGCTTTACGCGACCAACCCCACAGCCACGAGGGGCTGCGCCGTTGGCTGGAACACCCTGTTACCCATACGGGGCATGTGCCCGTCACAGCTGCATGCGATGCTGACCGCCTGATCCCTGCCAGCGAGAACGCCCGCATGACCACCATCATCGCCCCGCGCGTGCACGACATCGGCGGACTCGAAGTCCGTCGCGCCGTCCCCACCCTGCAGGCGCGCAGCATCGGCTCGTTCGTGTTCGTCGACCAGATGGGCCCGGCGCTCATGCATCCCGGCACGGCCATCGACGTGCGCCCGCATCCGCATATCGGCCTGGCCACCGTCACCTATCTGTGGTCGGGCGCCATCGGCCATCGCGACACACTCGGTTCGGACCAGGTGATCCGACCCGGAGACGTCAACTGGATGACCGCTGGCCGCGGCATCGCCCATTCCGAGCGCACGCCGCAGCCGGACCGCGATCACGACAACCCGATCCACGGCATGCAGACCTGGGTGGCGCTGCCGAAGTCACATGAAGAGATCGAGCCGGCGTTCTACCACCACGCCGCGGCCACCCTGCCCGAGCAGCGCCGCAACGGTGCCTGGCTGCGCGTCATCGCCGGCCGCGCCTATGGCGAGGAATCGCCGGTGAAGGTGTTCGCCGACACCCTCAACGTGGCAATCGATCTCGACCCGGATGCGGAAATCGATATCGACGACGGCCACCGCGAGCGCGCGCTGTACATCCTCGAAGGCGACGCACAGCTGGATGGCGTGGACATCCCTGCACAGCATCTGGTGATTCCCGAAGCCGGCGCACGTGGCCGCCTGCGCGCGAAGACGCCGGTGAAGGCGATGCTGTTCGGTGGCGAGCCGCTGGATGGCCCGCGTCACCTGTGGTGGAACTTCGTGTCCAGCTCGAAGGAACGCATCGAGCAGGCCAAGCACGATTGGGAGGCCGGCCGCTTCGGGACCATTCCGGGCGACGACAAGGAATTCATCCCGCTGCCGCAGTACTGAACATCGCGTGTTGCACACATCCGAAGGTGTATGCCTGCACCCGGCGTTGACGCTACAGTCACCCGCTGATCATTGAAATGTGACATAAATCACATTTTCGACCGTCAAAGGAGTGCAACACATGAGCATGGGTAAACGCTTGTCCGCCGAATTCCTCGGCACGTTCTGGCTGGTTCTGGGTGGCTGCGGCAGTGCGGTGCTGGCCGCCAAGTTCGGCGGTGACAGCAATCCGCTGGGTATCGGGTTCCTCGGCGTGGCGCTCGCCTTCGGCCTGACCGTGGTGACCGGCGCCTATGCGTTCGGCCATATCTCCGGCGCGCACTTCAATCCGGCGGTCAGCGTCGGCCTGTGGGCCGGTGGCCGCTTCCCGACCAAGGACCTGGTGCCGTACATCATCGCCCAGGTGGCTGGTGGCCTGTTGGCCGGCTTCATCCTGCTGCAGATCGCCTCGGGGGCCAGCGGCTTCGCCATCGACGGCAGCCAGGCCGGTGCGTTCGCCAGCAATGGCTATGGTGCGCTGTCGCCCGGCGGTTACAGCGTGGCGGCGGCCTTCCTGTGCGAAGTGGTGCTGACCGCCGTGTTCCTGATCGTGATCATGGGCGCCACCCACGGCAAGGCACCGGCTGGCTTCGCGCCGCTGGCGATCGGCCTGTCGCTGACCCTGATCCATCTGATCAGCATCCCGGTCACCAACACCTCGGTGAACCCGGCCCGCTCCACCGCCGTGGCCTTCTTCGCCGGCAGCGGGGCGGTCAGCCAGCTGTGGCTGTTCTGGGTCGCCCCGCTGCTGGGCGGTGCGATCGGCGGCATCATCTACAAGTGGCTCGGCAACGACCGCTGAGGCCTGTGCGGACCATTGCGGCCGACCTTCGGCCGCAATGGTTACGCTTGTAACCGCAATTTGTGCGATCGCTCACGTTCCGTTAAGGTTGAGTTGACCGTCCGTGCACATGCCGGCCGGCGGGGCATCCGGGGATGGGATGCCAAGGCCGCCGGTCCATCCGACGGAGCCACGACACACCACCTTGGGGGATGCATGAAGTTCGCGCCTGTAGTGTTGTCGAGCCTGCTGTTCGCTGCGGCCCAGGCCGCCGCGCAGGCTCCCACCGAATGTCCTTCATTGCCGGCCAACAGCGGCCTGCAGTGGCAACAGCAGGCACAGGCCGATTTCCTGGTCTGCCGTGCCAGCACCAGCGATGGCCGCGAGGTACTGAGCCTGATGCTCAGTGCACGCGATCCCAACCTTCCATTGAACCGCTCGCTGCGCCACGAAAAGGGCAGCTTCGGCGGTGAATCACTGTACTGGTACCAGCCCGATCTGGGAGGCCAGCAGCCGCCCGGTTATGCCGAGCGCCGCATCAGCGTGGTCAAGCTCGACAAAGGGCGTTACGCGCAGATTTCGCTGTATCCGGACAGCGCGCAGGAACTGGGTTCGCTGCAACAGCTGGCGCAGGGGATGAGCCTGACCCCGTCGGCCGTGGCTGCCGGGAACTGACGATGGCGGGGATGACTGCCTTGCAGCATCCCCGCAATGCGAGCCGACCTGACGGTAGTGCCGGCCGCTGGCCGGCACCTCGATCCGCCGTGACCGCAGGCAGTTGCCGGCCAGCGGCCGGCACCGCCTCAGAACTTGCCTTCCTGGAAATCGACGAAGGCCTGCATCAGTTCCTGCCGCGTGTTCATCACGAACGGGCCATGGCGCATCACCGGTTCTCGCAACGGACGACCAGCCACCAGGATCAGCCGCGCACCCTCGCTGCCGGCCGACAGATGCAGCTGCTCGCCACCGCCCAGCACCGCCAGTTCCTGGCGGGCGACGTCGCGCGCCGCGTCCTGCTCACCCACCGTCACCGCACCTTCGAACACATACGCGAAGGCGTTGTGCCCTTCCGGCAAGGCATAGGTCCAGGCGCGATCCGGGGCCAGCGTGATGTCCAGGTACAGCGGATCGGTGGCCGGCTGCACGATCGGGCCCTGCGTGCCATCCACGTTGCCGGCGATCACCTTCACTTCCACGCCGGCGTCCGGCTGCACCACGGGAATGCGCTCGGGCGCGAACTCCTGGTACTTCGGCTCGGTCATCTTCTCTTTCGCCGGCAGGTTCACCCACAGCTGGAAGCCGCGCATCTGACCGCTTTCCTGCTCGGGCATTTCCGAATGCACCAGGCCACGGCCTGCGGTCATCCACTGCACGCTGCCCGGGGTAAGCAGGCCCTCGTTGCCGTGGTTGTCGCGATGCCGCATGCGCCCGTCGAGCATGTAGGTGACGGTCTCGAAACCGCGATGCGGATGCTCCGGGAAGCCGGCGATGTAGTCCTCGGCACGGTCGGTGCCGAATTCATCGAGCAGCAGGAACGGGTCCAGGTCAGGCAGCGTCGGGCCGCCGATGACGCGGGTCAGGCGCACGCCGGCACCGTCGGAGGTGGGCATGCCACGGATGGTCCGCAGTACGCGGACCGGTTCGGGAAAGCTCATGGCGACTCCTGTTGGATGGATGCCACTGAAGATGGACGCCACATGGCCGCACGCCAATGGACGGCGCCGCAACCGATTGTTCCATCCCTGATGTTCGCTGCATGTCAGCACAACAAGCGTACGACCAAAGTACTACCGCCGATTCGTCCTGTGCCAATTGACCCTGCCGAGGGCACGCGGGACTCTTTGACTGTCTTTCCGGGAGAGAGCACCTCATGAAAGGGTTTTCCAAAATAGGCTGGGCGGTACTCGCCCTGCTCGGCGCCTTCTGTCTGGGCACCGTGGCCCTGCGCCGCGGCGAACACATCAATGCCCTGTGGATCGTCGTCGCCGCCGTTTCGCTGTACCTGGTGGCCTACCGCTTCTACAGCCTGTTCATCGCCAACAAGGTGATGCAGCTGGATCCGACCCGGGCCACCCCGGCGGTGATCAACAACGATGGCCTGGACTACGTGCCGACCAACAAGCACGTGCTGTTCGGTCACCATTTCGCAGCCATTGCCGGTGCCGGCCCGCTGGTGGGACCGGTGCTGGCCGCACAGATGGGCTACCTGCCCGGCCTGCTGTGGCTGGTGGTGGGCGTGGTGCTGGCCGGCGCGGTGCAGGACTTCATGGTCCTGTTCCTGTCCAGCCGCCGCAACGGCCGCTCCCTGGGCGATCTTGTGCGGGAAGAGATGGGCCAGGTGCCCGGCACCATCGCGCTGTTCGGTGCGTTCCTGATCATGATCATCATCCTGGCGGTGCTGGCGATGGTGGTGGTCAAGGCGTTGGCCGAAAGCCCGTGGGGCATGTTCACGGTGATCGCGACGATGCCCATCGCGATCCTGATGGGCGTGTACATGCGCTACATCCGCCCCGGCAGGATCGGCGAGATTTCGGTGGTCGGCCTGATCCTGCTGCTGGCCGCGATCTGGTACGGCGGCAAGGTCGCCGCCGATCCGGTCTGGGGCCCGGCCTTCACCTTCACCGGCACCCAGATCACCTGGATGCTGATCGGTTACGGCTTCGTCGCCTCGGTGCTGCCGGTGTGGCTGCTGCTGGCCCCCCGCGATTACCTGTCGACCTTCCTCAAGATCGGCACCATCATCGCGCTGGCCGTCGGCATCCTGATTGTGATGCCGGAACTGAAGATGCCGGCGCTGACCCAGTTCGCTGCCAGTGGTGATGGCCCGGTGTGGAAGGGCGGCATGTTCCCGTTCCTGTTCATCACCATCGCCTGCGGTGCGGTCTCCGGTTTCCACGCGTTGATTTCCTCCGGCACCACGCCGAAGCTGCTGGCCAATGAAGCGCACATGCGCTACATCGGCTACGGCGGCATGCTGATGGAATCGTTCGTGGCGGTGATGGCGCTGGTGGCGGCCTCGATCATCGATCCGGGCATCTACTTCGCGATGAACAGCCCGGCGGCGGTGATCGGTGCCGATGCGGCCTCGGCGGCGCACTACATCACCAACACCTGGGGCTTCACCATCACGCCCGAGCAGCTGACCGCGACCGCGGCGGCCATTGGCGAGCCGACCATCCTGCATCGCGCAGGTGGCGCACCGACACTGGCGGTGGGCATCGCGCAGATCCTGCACGAAGCGATTCCCAGTGGCAGCGACGCGATGATGGCGTTCTGGTACCACTTCGCGATCCTGTTCGAAGCGTTGTTCATCCTCACGGCGGTCGACGCTGGCACCCGTGCCGGTCGCTTCATGCTGCAGGACCTGCTGGGCAACTTCGTGCCGGCCCTGAAGAAGACCGAATCGTGGACCGCCAACATCATCGGTACCGCCGGCTGCGTGGCGCTGTGGGGCTACCTGCTCTACACCGGCGTGGTCGATCCGTTCGGTGGCATCCAGACGCTGTGGCCGCTGTTCGGCATCTCCAACCAGATGCTGGCGGGTATCGCACTGATGCTGGGCACGGTGGTGCTGTTCAAGATGAAGCGTGACCGCTATGCGTGGGTGACGGCCGTGCCGGCCATCTGGCTGCTGATCTGCACCACCTACGCCGGCTTCATCAAGATCTTCGACAGCAATCCGGCGCAGGGCTTCCTGGCCCAGGCACACAAGTTCCAGGCCGCCCTCGCCAGCGACACCATCACGGCACCGGCCAAATCGGTGGCGCAGATGAAGCAGATCGTGGTCAACGCCTACGTCAACACCGGCCTGACCGCGCTGTTCCTGCTGGTGGTGGGCGCAGTGCTGGTGTATTCGATCAAGACCATCCTGGCGGCCCGCCGCAATCCGCAGCGCAGCGACCGCGAGACCCCGTACGTGGCGCTGAAGCCACATGAAATGGTGGATCTGTGATGAGCACGCAACTGGTTCCCGCCGGCCAGTACCAGGCACACCGCCGCATCTGGCGGCGCCTGGTGCAGACCGCCCGACTGTGCTGTGGCATTCCTGATTACGACAACTACGTCCGGCACATGCTGGAAAAGCATCCGGACCAGGAGCCGATGGATTACAAGACGTTCTTCCGCGAGCGCCAGGAAGCGCGCTACGGCGGACGCAACGGTGGTCGCTGCTGTTGAGGTTCCAGGGTGGGTGCCGGGCTTGCAGCCCGGCGCCCGCAGAGGCCGGAGCAACGGCAACAGCTGAGGCGTCGGCTCTGGGTTTCTGTGTGGTTGGCGGGGTGGTGTCGGATGGCGGGGACGCCGTAAACCCATCCCTGGGGGCTTGGCCGCGGCATCCATGCCGCGGACACCCCGCCATCCGACACCACCCCACCTTCGACAGATTTCCGGTGACGGCGAGATGCATCAGGGGTCAGATCCGTTTCCTCCGGGAAACGGATCTGACCCCTTCCATGTTCATGGAGGCCCATGAAGTGCATCCACGCATGGCGTGGATCTACACAAGCATGACGCCGGGGCGGCCCGGACTCAGCCGTTGGCCATCCACTTCAGGATCAGGCCAGTGACATAGGCCAGCCCGGTGCCGGTGGCGTAGCCCACCGTGCCCAGCAGCACGCCCACCGGAGCCAGCGTCGGATGGAACGCCGCAGCCACCACGGGGGCCGAAGCGGCTGCGCCGATGTTGCCCTGCGAACCGATCGCGAAGAAGAACAGCGGCGCGCGCAGCAGCTTGGCCACCACCCACAGCACCAGCACATGCGTGGCCATCCAGATCGCGCCGAGCAGGAACAGCCACGGCCGGTCCAGCAGCGACAGCAGGTTCATCTGCATGCCGATGCAGGCGATCAGGAAGTACAGGAACACCGTGCCCAGCCGCGAAGCGCCCGCGGCTTCCAGCCGGCGCGCACGGGTGAAGCTCAGGCCCAGGCCCATCGCTGTCGACAGCAGGATCACCCACACGAACTGGCTGTCCAGGCTGAACTGGCTGGCCCAGCTGACATTGGTCTTGAACCAGCCCGCCAGCGGCGCGGCGATGGCATGGGCCAGGCCGACGCCGCCCAGTGCCACGCCGACGATCACCATCAGGTCGGTCATGCTGGGAATGCGCGCGTTCTGCGCCTCGTAGGCACTGATGCGCGCCTTCATCTCGTCGATGGCACGGGTATCGGCACCGTTGCGGGTATCGATCTGCTGCGCGCGGTTGGCCAGGAACAGCAGGATGGCCATCCACAGGCTGGCGCAGGCCACGTCGACCACTGCGAACTGGCCGAAGGTGGTGGCATCGGTGCCGAACACTTCACGCATGGCCACCATGTTGGCGCCGCCGCCGATCCAGCTGCCGGCCAGCGCCGCCATGCCGGCCCAGGTATCACCGGCCACGGTTTCGGGGTGGATCAGCTTCATCAGCTGGAACGAGACGATGGCGCCGAGCATGATGCCGGCGGTACCGGCGCAGAACACGATCAGCAGTTTCGGGCCGAGCTTGGCAATACCCTTGAGGTCGATCGACAGGGTCAGCAGGACCAGCGCGGCCGGCAGCAGCACGTCACGCGCGACCGGGTTGTACAGCGAGGTGTTGTGGCCGTCGATGACACCGGCGGTGTTGTAGATGGCGGGGACGAAGTAGCACAGCAGCAGCGCCGGCACCCAGGCGAAGATCTTCTTCAACAACGGGGTCGGGCCACTGGCGGCCCAGAAGATCAGGGCCAGGGTGGCGGCAATCAGGCCCAGGCCAACGATGTCGTTGCTGATCAGGGCAGTAGCGGGTTCGGTCGGCATGGGATCCTCTGTCGATCGAAAGAGCGGGAAAAAAAAGCGCCGCATGAAGCGGCGCACGCCGAGATTAACATTGTCTTCACGCCGGGTCATGCTGCAGTGCCGGCTGCCCTTTCCCGGAGCCACTCCCATGCAGCTCGGCGCCTTCTCCGTCAGCCTCTCGGTCAGGGACCTGGCGGCCTCCCGCAGCTTCTACGAAGCACTGGGCTTCTCGGTGACCGGCGGCGAGCCGGCGCAGAACTGGCTGGTGATGCGCAACAACGGCGTCATCATCGGCCTGTTCCAGGGCATGTTCGAGGGCAACCTGCTCACCTTCAACCCGGGCTGGGACCAGCACAAGCAGGAACTGCCCCACTTCCAGGATGTGCGTGAACTGCAGGCGGAACTGGATGCGAAGGGCATTGAACTGACGGTGCGTATCGACCCTCATGGGCGGGGCACCGGCTACCTGCAGTTGGCCGATCCCGACGGCAATGTGATCCTGATCGACCAGCACGTGGCGCGGCCGAACGGCCGGTAATGCGAACGGACATTGCGTGGGCAGGCGTCGACCTTGGTCGACGGGCAGCATGCCAACCAAGGTTGGCATCTACCAGGACGGCCGGTTCAGGCCGGACGTGAAGCGCTGAAATCGAGCGTGGCGCGCGTGCCACGCGGCTCGCAGGGCTGCAGCTGCAGGGTCCAGCCAAGGTGCTCGCAGAGCCGGGCGATCAGGTCCAGGCCGATGCCGCCGCCACGGTCGGCGCGCTCGCCGCGGGCCATCCGCGCGTGGATCGCCGCAATCTCCTCCGGGCTCATGCCATGTCCCGGGTCCTGCAGGGTCAGCACCGCCGACGAGCTCAGGCGCAACTCAATGTGGCCACGCCCGCTGTTCTCGATGGCATTGCGCAGCAGGTTGCCGATCGCGGCCTGCACGACGGCCAGCGGCGCGACAATATCCACCGGGGCCGCCTGGATGCCGATGCTCAGGTCCTTGTCACCGAGCAGGTGGCGATGGTCGTCGACGATTTCCGGCAGCAGCTGGTCCAGGGCGATGCGCTCGGCGCGCGCGGCCAGGCGCGCCGGGTCACGCGCCAGCACCAGCAGCAGTTCGATCAGCTGCTCCACGCTCTGCGCGGTGCGCAGCACGCGTTGCATCTGCTGGCGCGCGCGCTCGGGCAGGCCCGGCTGTTCCAGTGCCAGCTCTGCGGCACCGGTCATCACCGCAATCGGCGTACGCAGCTCGTGGCTGGCGGTGCTGATGAACACCCGCTCGCGTTCGACAAACTGCTCGTTGCGGTCCAGATAGTCGTTCAGTGCATCGGCAATGGTGTGCAGCTCGGAGCTGCCGCGCGGGTCGACCTCGATGCGCTGGCCCTGGACACCCGGCCGCAGCGCGGCGATGTGCTGCGCCAGCAGGCTCAACGGGCGCACCATGCGTTCCATGCCGAACGACGCCATCAGCACGGTGACGAAGATCATGATCACCCCGGCCAGCATCACCCAGCGCGTGGCGAACTGTTCCAGGTCATGGAAGTCGGAAATGTCCAGCGCCAGCGCCACCCGCCCCATCGAGCCGGTGTCACGCACCATCACCGCAGTCTGCCGCCCGTTGATCGGCACCCCGTCATGCAGCCCCGGGTGCAGCATGCGCACGCTTTCCGGCATGTTGCCTTCATCGAAGCGGAACAGGCTGAGCGTGTCCGAGTCCTGCCAGCGATAGTGCGGCTCGTGCTCGGTGTGCTCGACGATGCTGTCCAGTTCGGAATTGAGCAGCGCGCGCCAGGCAGCGTGCTCCGCATGTTCATGCACGTAGTTGCCGACGCTGAACACCGCGATCGACAGCAGCGCCAGATAGCCCAGCAACCACCACACCACGCGCCGGTACAACGGCCCCGGCTTACTCGCCTTCATCATCATCCTTGCCGGCATCGCTGGGCGTGGTCACGGCCAAGCGGTAACCCACCCGCGGCAGGGTATGGATCAGTTTCTCGGCGAACGGTCCGTCCACACTGCGGCGCAGCTCGTAGACATGCGAACGCAGCAGGTCGCCATCCGGCGGTTCGTCGCCCCACAGAGCGAATTCCAGCTGCTGGCGGGTCACCGCGCCGGGGCTGGCGCGCATGAGCACTTCCAGCAGCTTGCGGCAGGCCGGGTACAGGTGCAGCACCTGGGTGCCGCGCTGGGCTTCCAGGGTGGCCAGATCCAGCACCAGATCGCCCACCTGCAGGCGCTTGCGCGGGTTGCGGCCCTGCGCACGCAGCAGCAGCGCTTCCAGCCGCACCTCCAGCTCCGGGAGTGCGAACGGCTTGGTCAGGTAGTCGTCGGCACCGGCGCGGAAGCCGGCAATCTTGTCCGGCAGCTCGTCACGCGCGGTCAGCATGATCACCGGCACTTCCGATGCATGCTCGGCGCGCAGCCGGCGCAGCACCTCCGGGCCCTCCATGCGCGGCAGCATCCAGTCCAGGATGACGGCGTCATACGGATGGCTCCCGGCCAGGTGCAGTCCGGTGATGCCATCCGGCGCCACGTCGAGCACGTGCCCGCGCGACTCGAAATAGTCGAACAGGTTGGCCACCAGCTGGCGGTTGTCCTCGATCACCAACAGACGCATGCACGAAACACCCACGGAAGTTCGTACCATGGTAGCGCCGCACATGTCGGAATGCGGTCGCCCCGGCGCCGCTCTGACGCTTTTCCCACCCCCGCCACCTCAGAATGGCCGTTTTGCTCCCGGAGCCTGCCGTGCCCGTAGCCCTGCCCCGCCGTTGGCGCCTGCCCCTGTTGTGGCTGCTGATCATTGCTGCGCTGGCAGCGGGGATCGGCCTTCGGCAGCCGCAGCCGCCGGACGAGCCGCGCTTCGTGCTGGCGGCCCGGACCATGGTCGAGAGCGGGCAATGGCTGCTGCCGCACCGTGGCGTGGAACTGTATGCGGAGAAGCCACCCGTCTTCATGTGGCTGCAGGCCGCCGCCTACGAGATCGTCGGCAGCTGGCAGTGGTCCTTCCTGCTGCCGTCGTTGCTGGGCGCCCTGCTCAGCCTGTGGCTGGTGTCGGACCTGGCGCGGCGGCTGTGGTCGCCACGACATTCCATCTACGCCCTCGCTGCGCTGTTCTGCACCCTGCAGTTCGGGCTGATGGCCAAGCGCGCGCAGATCGACATGGTGCTGGTGGGCATGACCACCGTGGCCCTCTGGGGCCTGATGCGTCATCTGTGTGAACGCCGCAACCTGCCTGCCCTGTGGCTGGCCGGCTTCGCCGCAGGCGTCGGCACGGTGACCAAGGGCGTGGGTTTCCTGCCGCTGCTGATGGTGCTGCCCTGGTTCGGCTGGTGGCTGTACCAGCGCCGCCGCGGACGCACGGTGGAGGGTCCGCATCCGGCAACCCTGCTGTGGCTGATCCCGGCCTTCCTGCTGGGTGTCGGGGTGTGGCTGGCGCCGCTGGGCTGGGCCCTGCTGCACACGCCCAGTGCCGAACTGCAGGCTTATGCGCACGAGCTGCTGTTCAAGCAGACCGGCACCCGTTATGCCAATGCGTGGCACCACCGGCAGCCCGCCTGGTATTACCTGCAGGTGATCCTTACCCTGTGGCTGCCGGGCAGCCTGCTGCTGCCGATGCTGTTCAAGCCCTGGTGGCGCCGTATCCGCCGTGGCGACCGCCGCCAGTGGCTGCTGCTGGGCTGGGCCGTGCTGGTGCTGGTGTTCTTCAGCGCCAGCCCGGGCAAGCGCGAGGTGTACCTGCTGCCGATGTTGCCGGCGATGGCGCTGGCCGTAGCCCCGCTGCTGCCCGGCCTGCTGCGCCGCCTGTGCGTTCGCCGCTACCTGTTCGGCTACAGCGTGGTGCTGATGCTGGCCACTGGCACGCTGGGCGTGATGCTGCTGACCGAACACGCTTGGGCGGTGGCCCAGCTGGAACGCCGCGCCATGCCCGATACCCTGCTGCCGGTGCTGGGCGATGGCCTGCTGACCTTCGCCATCGCGCTGGCCACGCTGATCGTGTGGTTGCGGGTGCGCCGCGCGGCGACGCTGGTGCTGCTGACCCACGGCATGCTGTGGATGCTCTACGGCCTGGTACTGATCCCGGCGCTGGATCCCTATGCATCGGCGTCAGCGCTGATGCGCCGGGTCGGCGCGCGGATCGGACCGGATGCCGAACTGGCGCTGGTGGCCTGGCGCGAGCAGAACCTGCTGCAGGCCGACCGCCCGGTACGCGAATTCGGCTTCAAGCGGCCCTGGGCAGAGCAATGGCATGACGCCGGCCCTTGGCTCGCTGAGGCGCCGGACAAGCGCTGGCTGCTGGTGCTGGACGATGCGATGAGCCCCTGCGTGGATCCGGCCAAAGTGATCGACATCGGTGTTGCCAACAGGAATCGTTGGCAACTGCTTCCCGGTACCGCATGGAACCCGGAGTGCCACGCCGAGCGGACAGGATCGACCGCCGAAGAAGACTGAACGTTGACACGTGCCGGACGAACATTAACCCGGCACGAACGAGCATCCGACCCTTCTCCGACATCCAGGTGACGAGCATGACTGCGGATTCCCGAACCGCCCCTTCCCAGCATGCCCGTCCGTCCCCTTGATTCGGTAGCGCCGCTTGCGACATCACCACTGGCGTCTCGATTTGCCGTAACTCACCTCTGGCTGCCTGTCGCAATCGGTCTGCCATTGTTTACGCTGCTGATGGACTTCGGCGGTGATCAATGGGTGGCCGATCACCTGTTCCGTCTTGAAGGCAGCCACTGGGCGCTGCAGGACGCCTGGATCACCCGCAGCGTCGTGCACAAGGCCGGCAAATGGTTGAGCACGGCGGCAGCGCTGGTCGTGACCCTGCTGTGCTTCCACCACTGGCGTAGGGGTCGCGATCGCACCCTGCAATGGGCGCTGCTTTATGTCGTGATTGCCATGGCACTGGGCACCGGCGTGATCTCCCTGCTGAAGTCGCTGGTGCCGATGGAATGCCCGTGGGACCTGCTGCGCTACGGTGGCCACCAGCCTTTCATCGGTCTGTTCACCCTGCGCCCGGAAGGCATGCCGGCACAGGCCTGCTTCCCGGCAGGCCACGCCAGCGCAGGCTATGCGTGGCTCTGCCTGTACTTCTTCGCGTTGCTGTGGCGGCCGTCCTGGCGCTGGACCGGGCTCTGGATCGGCCTCGGCGCCGGCCTGGTGTTCGGGATCAGCCAGCAGTTGCGGGGCGCCCATTTCCTTTCGCATGACATTGCCACCGCGTTGATATGTTGGCTGCTTTCGTTGGGCCTGTATGTTCTGATCCACCGTCAGCTGGACCGTCCCCACCGCCAGGAGGCAAACGCATGAGTGCATCGGTCCAACGCCCCGCCCGCCTCCCCGCCCTTGCGGGTCTTCGCAACTGGCGGCCGCAGCTCTCCACGGAAGCACTGATCGCGCTGACCAGCCTGTTCTTCGCGGTGGCCGGCAACGGCCTGTTCTGGCACAGCGCGATGGCGAGCCATCCAGGCAGCCTGCGTTACGCGCTTTCACTGCTGCTGTTGCTGCTGGGTGCGCACGGCGTGCTGCTGGGCATCCTGGTCTGGCGCTGGAATGCCAAAGTGGTAATCAGCCTGTTGCTGCTGGTGACGGCGTTCGCTGCGCACTACATGAGCCGGTACCACATCTATCTGGATGCGGACATGCTGCGCAACGTGCTGGCGACCGACCCCAAGGAGAGCCGCGAGCTGATGACCGTATCGCTGCTGTGGCCGCTGCTGCTGCTGGCCGTGCTGCCGATGGTGGTGCTGTGGCGCGTGCAGCTGCGCCGACGCAGTTGGGGCCGCAGCCTGCTGTGGCGACTCGGCTTCCTGGTCGTGGCGGCGGCGACCGCAGTTGGCGGTGCGCTGATCTCGTTCCAGGATGTCTCGGCGCTGATGCGCAACCAGCGCGAAGTACGCTATCTCGCCACCCCGGCCAACGTGCTGCTCGGTATGCCGCGCGCGCTGCGTGGCGACAACCCGGTGCAGCGCGCGCCGAAGCTGCCGATCGGCACCGACGCCAAGGCCACGCCACGCGCCCCGGCCAGCAAGCCGCGCCTGCTGGTGATCGTCATGGGCGAAACCGTGCGCGCGCAGAACTGGGGGCTCAACGGTGGCCGCAACACCACCCCGGAGTTGGCCCAGGCACCGGTGATCAACTTCCCCGACATGCACTCCTGCGGCACCAGCACCGAAGTATCGCTGCCGTGCCTGTTCTCGCCGTGGGGACGCCACGACTACGATGAAAAGAAGATCCGTGCACACCAGTCGCTGCTGCACGTGCTGAACCGCGCCGGCATCGCGCCGTTGTGGCGTGACAACCAGTCCGGCTGCAAGGGCGTCTGCGAAGGGCTGGAGTTCCAGTCGCTGTCCGATGCGACCACGCCGGGGCTGTGCGCCGATGGCCGCTGCATGGACGAGATCCTGCTGCAGGACCTGGCCACCCAGGTGCGTGCCAAGCCCGGTGACCGCGTGGTGGTGCTGCACCAGCTGGGCAACCACGGCCCGGCCTACTTCGAGCGTTACCCGGCAGCCTTCGCGCGCTTCAAGCCAACCTGCGACACCCGTGACATCGGCCGTTGCTCTCGCGAAGAGATCACCAACAGCTATGACAACGCGGTGTTGTACACCGATCATTTCCTGAGCAAGACCATCGGCACCCTGCAGGGCATGCAGGATTACGACACGGCGATGATCTACCTGTCCGATCATGGTGAATCGCTGGGCGAGAAGGGCCTGTTCCTGCATGGCGTGCCGTATGCGATCGCTCCGGCCGAGCAGACCCGCGTACCGATGACGATGTGGTTCTCGCCGGGCTTCGCCAGCAGCCGTGGGTTGGACCTGCAGTGCGTGCGCAAGCGTTCGGCGGCCTATACCGACCACGACAACCTGTTCCCGTCGGTGCTGGGCCTGATGCAGGTCAAGACCTCGCTGTACGAGCGCGATCGCGACCTGTTCGCCAACTGCGAAGGTTGAGGGTTGTTCGGCAGGGCTTGCAGCCCTGCACCTGCGGTAGTGCCGGCCGCTGGCCGGCAGCCTCGACAGCAACAGCAACAGCAACAGCAACAGCAAAAGCAAAAGCAAAAGCAAAAGCTGGCATTCCGTGGATTGGCGGGGTGGGTCCGGTTGCGGGGGACGCTGCAAGTACGTCCATGTAAGCTCGGTCGCCGCATCCATGCGGCTCACGCCCCCGCAACCGGACCCACCCCGCCTTCGACAGATTTCCGCGATCTGTTGGAACGACCTTGGGGTCGGATCCGTTTTCCTGAGGAAAACGGATCCGACCCCATTTTGATTTTCGATACCTGACAGATGTGTCGACCAAGGTCGACACCCACCAACGGCCGCCGCGATCTGTCAGAGGTGGGGCGGTGTGGGCTTGCAGGACCGTTGGCGCCATGGATGGCGCCATCGAGCCCCCATGGATGGGTTTACGGCGTGTCCTGCAAGCCCACACCGCCCCGCCATCCCACGGATAGCCCGCTTCTGCTGTTGCTTTGGCCGTTGCCGTTGCTTCTGCGGGTGCAGGGCGCAGCCCTGCCGAACCCGGCCGACTTCCGCCACTTGCGGTCGCAGCCACTGCCCACTAGCCTTCGGCCGTCGTTCACCACCCAAGGACCGCCCGTGAAACACCGTCATCTCCTGCTGGCCTCGGCAATCGCCGCCGCCACGCTGGCCCTGGCCGCCTGCAAAAAGGAAGCTGCCCCAGGCACCGATACCGCCAGCAGCAGCGCCCCGGCCGGCGAAACCGCCGACCAGTTCGTGGCCCGCATCAATGCCGAATTCAAGGCCGCCTACCCGGAGATGACCTCGGCGCAGTGGCTGTCTTCCACCTACATCAACAGTGATTCCGAACGCATCGCGGCCAAGGCCAACGAGCGCTCGCTGACCCAGCTCAACAGCTGGATCGAGCAGGCCGCCAAGTTCGACGGCAAGCCGATGAGCGAGGACAGCAAGCGTGCGATCCACCTGCTGAAACTGATGTCCTCGATGCCGGCGCCGCGCGATCCGGCCAAGCTGGCCGAGCTGACCCAGATCGCCACCCGCATGGAAGGCAGCTACGGTGCCGGCAAGTACTGCACCGACGCCAACGATCCGAACTCCTGCCGCCAGCTGGGCGAGCTGGAACAGGTACTGGCGCGCAGCCGCGACTACGACAAGCAGCTTGACGCCTGGCAGGGCTGGCACAGCACCACCAAGAGCATGCGCGGCGACTACCAGAAGTTCGTCGGCCTGGTGAACGAAGGCGCCAAGGGCATGGGCTTCACCGATGCCGGCCAGATGTGGCGCAGCGGCTACGACATGCCGCCGGAGCAGATCGGCCCGGAAACCGACCGCCTGTGGGAACAGGTCAAGCCGATGTACGAGCAGCTGCACTGCTACGCGCGCGGCAAGCTGGACAAGACCTATGGCAAGGACAAGGCCGAAGTTGGCAATGGCCTGATCGCCGCGCACCTGCTGGGCAACATGTGGCAGCAGGACTGGTCGAACCTGTGGGACCAGCTGGAACCGTACCCGGGCGCCGGCAGCCTGGACATCACCGCGGCGCTGGAAAAGCAGTACCAGACCAACCTGAGCGCGGCGCTGGCCAAGGCCGGCAAGGATGCCAACGTGGCCGCGCAGTACAAGGCGCAGCGCGAGGCCGAACTGCGTACCGCCAAGCAGATGACCGAGCGCGCGCAGGACTTCTACGTGTCGCTGGGCATGCCGTCGCTGCCGCAGTCCTACTGGGAAAAAACCCAGTTCATCAAGCCTGACGACCGCGACGTGGTCTGCCACGCCAGCGCCTGGGACATGAACATGGAAGGCGACGTGCGCACCAAGATGTGCATCAAGCCGAACGAAGAGAACTTCACCACCATCTACCACGAGCTGGGCCACATCTATTACGACCTGGCCTACAACCCGCTGCCGCCGCTGTTCCAGGACGGTGCCAACGATGGCTTCCATGAAGCGATCGGCGACACCATCGTGCTGGCGATGACGCCCAAGTACCTCAGCTCGATCGGCCTGGTCGATGCGCCGACCGAAAGCCGCGAGGCGGTCATCAACAACCAGATGCGCATGGCGCTGTCAGGCGTGTCGTTCCTGCCGTTCGGGCTGATGATCGACCGCTGGCGCTGGGGCGTGTTCGATGGCTCGATCACTGCCGACAACTACAACAAGGCGTGGTGGGACCTGAAGGCCAAGTACCAGGGCGTGGCGCCGGCCAGCACCCGTGGCGAAGAGTTCTTCGATCCGGGCGCGAAGTACCACGTGCCGGGCAACACTCCGTACACCCGCTACTTCCTGGCGCGCATCCTGCAGTTCCAGTTCTACAAGGGCCTGTGCGACGCGTCCGGCTACAAGGGCCCGCTGCATGAGTGCACCTTCTACGGCAACAAGGAAGCCGGCCAGAAGTACTGGGCGATGCTGAGCAAGGGTGCCAGCCAGCCGTGGCAGGCCACGCTGAAGGAGCTGACCGGTACCGACAAGCTCGATGCCGGCCCGATGATCGAGTACTTCACCCCGGTCAACGAGTGGCTGAAGCAGCAGAACGAAGGCCAGATGTGCGGCTGGCAGGCCAACGCGGCCCCGGCGGCGAAATGAGAAAAGGGGCGGGTCCGAAAGGATCCGCCCCTTTCCGGTAGTGCCGGCCGCTGGCCGGCAACTCCGCGATGAAGACCGAACGGGCAGCCGGCCAGCGGCCGGCTCTACCGAAACGGCAGTCAAAGGCCAGATGTGCGGCTGGCAGGCCAACGCGGCCCCGGCGACGAAATGAAAAAAGGGGCGGATCCGAAAGGATCCGCCCCTTTCCGGTAGTGCCGGCCGCTGGCCGGCAACTACGCGATGAAGACCCAACAGGCAGCCGGCCAGCGGCCGGCTCTACCGAAACAGCAGTCAAAGGCCAGATGTGCGGCTGGCAGGCCAACGCGGCCCCGGCGGCGAAATAAAAAAAGGGGCGGATCCGCGAGGATCCGCCCCTTTCTGGTAGTGCCGGCCGCTGGCCGGCAACTGCACGGTGGAAATCCGTCTGGCAGTCGGCCAGCGGCCGGCTCTACCGAAACAGCAGTCAAAGGCCAGATGTGCGGCTGGCAGGCCAACGCGGCCCCGACGGCGAAATGAAAAAAGGGGCGGGTCCGAAAGGATCCGCCCCTTTCCGGTAGTGCCGGCCGCTGGCCGGCAACTACGCGATGAAGACCCAACGGGCAGCCGGCCAGCGGCCGGCTCTACCGCAACAGCGGTCAGCTGTTCTTCTTCGCGGCCATCGCTGCGGCCAGCTCGGCCTTGAATTCCTCGAAGGTCTGGCCCTTCTCCCTGGCTTCGGCCTGTGCGGCATCGCGCAGTGCATCGGAGTACATCAGGCGCACCGGCGTGCCGTTGCGCTCGTGCAGTTCACCGGCCTGCATGATCAGCGCCAGCACCTGCGCAGCGCTCTCGCTGTGGCCCGCGATGCGGCCGTCCATGCCCAGTACCCATTCGCCGTCGCGGCGCACGACACCGGCCAGCAGGGTGCGCTGTGCATCGCGCAGTTCCGCATGCGGCTCCACCGGCGAGGCCTGCGCGGCGGCCTTGTTGGCGGCCTGCTTTTCCTGGCGACGGCGCTGGTCGCGGCGGGTCTTGGAGCTGGTGGACATGGTGCGGTACCGCTGCGAAGGGGGGCGCAAGGATAGCGCACCCCGCCCGCAGCACCGCTTCACACCCCTCAGTCCAGCACTTTGCCGTGCCGCCAGTAGCCCATGAAGGTGATCGCGCGGCGGTCCAGCCCGCAATCACGCACCAAGTGGCGGCGGATCGCCATCACCGCCCCCGCCTCGCCCGCCACCCAGGCATACAGCGGCCCGGCCACACCGGTTTCGGCCTGCTCCCAGAGGATCTGCGTATCGACGTCGATCTCCTCCAGCGCATCGCCGGCAGTCACGCCCGAGGTCGCTGCCAACCGCGCCTGGACCGCCTGCAGCAACCGCTGTCCGTAGGCGGCCTGCCCGCGCGGCAGCCAGACCAGCTCGGCGCTGGAGGGCGCCCTCAGGTGCACCGCATCACCGGCCTGCGCCACCTCCAGCAGCGCCAGCGTGCGCGGTGGGTCGACCATGGCCGCCAGCTCCTCGAGGATGCCGGCCACCGCAGGCAACGCGGTTTCATCGGCCACCAGCAGCACCTGGCCGACACCGGCCGGTGGCTTCCACTCCCAGCCCTCGCTGCTCCCGGCACAGTCGGCGTCCGGGGCCAGCAGCACCACGCGGTCGCCAGGGCGGGCGTGCATGGCCCAGCGCGAGGCGGGGCCGGTTTCGCCATGGATGACGAAATCGACGTCGACCTCGCCCTGCTCGGCGCGCAACTGGCGGATGGTGTAGGTACGCATCGGCGGGCGCTTGTCGTCCGGCAGGGCCCGGTAGCGTGGGTACCAGTCTTCACCGCTGGGGACCTGCGGCACCTCCTGGCCGGGCAAGGGGAAGAACACCTTGATGCGCTGGTCAGGGCCTTCGGTCTTCATCCGCGCCACGTCGGCACCGGTGAACACCATGCGGTCCAGGGAAGGGGAAAGAACGCGGCGCTCCTTCAGCGCCACCTCGAACAGGCGGTAGGTCTGCTGCGCAGCCATGGGGAACCTCATGCAACGACATCGGATTGGCTGGCTGTCGTGCATCCACGCACCGGCTGGCTGGAGTGCCCAGCCTAGTCCGGTCGTTCCTCTTCGCAAGCGTTGCGGGCAAAGCGGCCGGCCCTACCCCTGCGCGCTGCTCAATGGCCCGTGCAGGCCGCCTGTGCCGCGCGTTCACGCTGGTGTTCCCAGTACCAGAACACGAAGCCGGCGGCGAAGAACGCGGCCTGCCCCAGCGCCAGGTGCAGCGGGCTGGCGCTGAGCAGCGGCGACACCACGCCGGCCACCACCGTGCTGATCATCAGCTGCACGAAGGCCTGCAGCGACGAAGCCAGGCCGCGCTGGTGCGGGTACATGTCCAGCACCGCCAGCGCCAGGATCGGGAAGATCAATGCCATGCCCATGCCGCCCAGGAAGATCGGCAGCACCGCCCACGGCAGCACGAACTGCGGCGACAGCGCCACGTAGCCGACATTCAGCAGCACCGACAGCGCACACAGGCCGAAACCAATGGACACCTGGCGGGTGGGCGTGGTGTGCCCGGCCATGCGCCCGGACAGGAACGAGCCGGTGGTCATGCCGCCGATGGTGGGGATGAACAGCCAGGCAAAACCACCCTCGCCCAGATGCAGGTGCTGCATCACGAACACCGGCGCCGAGGAGATGTACAGGAAAATGCCGCCGAAACCGATGCTGCCGGCCAGCGCCAGGCGCAGGAACCGCGGGTTGAAACCGATGCGCACGTAATCACGCAGCAGCACGCGCGGTGACAACGGCACCCGTGCCTCCACCGGATGGGTTTCCGGCAGGTAGCGTGCAGTGGCCGCCAGCAGGATCAGCGCAAACACCACCAGGAACCAGAAAATCAGTGGCCAGCCAGCGCCACTGAGCAGGATCCAGCCGCCGATGATCGGTGCGATGGCCGGAGCGATGCCGAACAGCATCGAAACCTGGCTCATCAGGCGCTGCGCGTCGTGTCCGTGGTACAGGTCGCGGATCACCGCGCGGCCGACGATCATGCCGACGCCCGCTGACAGGCCCTGCAGCGCGCGGAACGCCAGCAGCGTGGTCAGGTCGGTGGACAGCGCGCAGCCGACCGAAGCGCCGACGAACACCACCAGGCCACCGAGGATCACCCGCTTGCGGCCCCAGGCATCGGACAGCGGGCCGTGCGCCAGGCTCATCAGGCCGTAGAACAGCAGGTACACGCTGATGGTCTGCTGCACCGCCACCTCGTCCACCGCCAGGCGCTGGGCCAGCTGCGGGAACGCGGGGAAGATGGTGTCGATCGAGAACGGACCGAACATGGCCAGGCCGGCGAGCAGCAGGGCCATGCGGCGGGTGGAGGGAGCAACAGCGGCGGTCATGGGAAAGGCGTCCGGCAGGGCCATGCGCGGCACGCACGGCGGGCGCCGGTCCCCTGCAGCAGGGACGGCGCCAGATGAATTCGGGTATCCCCCCATCATAGGTGGGGATTGCGCCTGATGCCATGCAGCAGTGCACAAAACGCACGGACGGGCCATCGGCCATTCAGGCGCGGCCGCCAGGTCCGAAGGCGGCCGCCGCGCCCGCAACGGGCTATAATCGGCGGGCAACACGGTGGGAGAAGCGGAACACCGCTGCCGAAGGCGCAACGCCCGTAATCGCTCAGGCCCGATACCACCCGTAACACAACTCTGGAGAGACCGGTTCGATCCGGCGCCGAAGGGGCACGAAGCTGCGGTCCGCCGCGCTTTTAAACTCTCAGGCAAAAGGACAGAGGGGCGCCCCGCAGACCGCCGACCGGCGGCTTGTGCCCGTGCGTGTGCCCTTTCCTGACGGATCCTTCGCCATGTCCCAGAACACCCCTTCCCTGCGTGAGCTCGAGCACCACAACGCGTTCGTCGAGCGCCACATCGGCCCCAACGACGCCGAGATCGCGCAGATGCTCGACGTCGTCGGCCACGCGTCGCTGGATGCGATGACCGATGCCATCGTGCCGGCCAAGATCAAGTCGCCGGCGCCGCTGGCGCTGCCGGAGTCGATGACCGAAGTGCAGGCACTGGCGAAGATCCGTGCGATCGCCGACAAGAACACCGTGCTGCGCAGCTTCATCGGCCAGGGCTACTACGGCACCCACACGCCGAACGTGATCCTGCGCAACATCCTGGAAAACCCGGCCTGGTACACCGCCTACACCCCGTACCAGGCGGAAATCTCGCAGGGCCGCATGGAAGCGCTGATCAACTTCCAGACCCTGTGCGCCGACCTGACCGGCATGGAAATCGCCAACGCCTCGCTGCTGGACGAAGCCACCGCCGCTGCTGAAGCGATGACCCTGGCCAAGCGTTCGGCCAAGTCCAAGTCGGACACCTTCTTCGTGCACGACGCCGTGCATCCGCAGACGCTGGAACTGCTGCGTACCCGCGCCGAGCCCATGGGCATCGTGCTGCGCGTCGGCACCCCGGCCGAAGCGCTGGAAGCGGAAGCCTTCGGCCTGCTGCTGCAGTATCCGGATACCTTCGGCCAGGTGGGCGACTACAAGGCGCTGGTCGATGCCGTGCACGCACGCGGCGGCCTGGTGGCCGTGGCCACGGACCTGCTGGCCCTGACCCTGCTGGCCGCCCCGGGCGAATGGGGCGCGGACATCGTGGTCGGCAACAGCCAGCGTTTCGGCGTGCCGTTCGGCTTCGGTGGCCCGCACGCCGCCTTCATGGCCTGCCGTGACGCCTACAAGCGCTCGATGCCGGGCCGCCTGATCGGCGTTTCGGTCGATGCCCAGGGCAACCCGGCCTACCGCCTGACCCTGCAGACCCGCGAGCAGCACATCCGCCGCGAGAAGGCGACTTCCAACATCTGTACCGCGCAGGTGCTGCTGGCGGTGATGGCCTCGATGTACGCCGTTTACCACGGCCCGGACGGCCTGACCCGCATTGCCCGCCGCACCCATCGCCTGGCCTCGATCCTGGCCGCGGCGCTGCGCAATGCCGGCGTGCAGGTTGGTGGCGACTTCTTCGACACCCTGCATGTCACCGGCGTGCACGCCGATGAGATCCATGCCAAGGCCCGCGCCGCCGGCTACAACCTGCGCGCGATCGACAGCGACTCGGTCGGCATCAGCCTGGACGAAACCACCACCCGCGCCGACATTGTTGCCGTGGCTGCCGTGTTCGGTGCCACGCTGGATGTCGATGCGCTGGATGCCAGCACCGCCGATGCGCTGCCGGCCGGCCTGCTGCGCCAGTCCGCGTTCCTGACCCACCCGGTGTTCAACACCCACCACAGCGAGCACGAACTGCTGCGCTACCTGCGCTCGCTGGCCGACAAGGACCTGGCGATGGACCGCACGATGATCCCGCTGGGCTCGTGCACGATGAAGCTCAACGCCACCGCCGAAATGATCCCGGTGACCTGGCCGGAGTTCTCGCAGATCCATCCGCTGGTGCCGGCCGACCAGGCGCTGGGCTACAAGGAACTGATCGATACGCTGGAAGCGATGCTGGTCGAATGCACCGGCTACGACGCGGTCAGCCTGCAGCCGAACTCCGGTGCACAGGGCGAGTACGCCGGCCTGCTGGCGATCCGCGCCTACCACCGCTCGCGCGGCGAAGGCCACCGCGACATCTGCCTGATCCCGGATTCGGCGCACGGCACCAACCCGGCCTCGGCGCAGATGTGCGGCATGAAGGTGGTGGTCACCAAGACCGATGCCAACGGCAATGTCGATGTGGAAGACATCCGCCTCAACGCCGAGAAGTACAGCGACCGCCTGGCCGCGATCATGATGACCTACCCGTCCACGCACGGCGTGTTCGAGGAAGAGGTGGTCGAGATCTGCGAGATCATCCACCAGCACGGCGGCCAGGTGTACACCGACGGCGCCAACATGAACGCCCTGGTCGGCGTGGCCAAGCCCGGCAAGTGGGGTTCGGACGTTTCGCACCTGAACCTGCACAAGACCTTCTGCATCCCGCACGGCGGCGGCGGCCCGGGCGTCGGCCCGTGCGCGGTCAAGGAGCACCTGGCCCCGTTCCTGCCGGGCAAGCTGGGTGACAACGGCCCGGTCGGCATGGTCAGCGCCGCCAGCTTCGGCAGCGCCTCGATCCTGCCGATCAGCTGGATGTACATCGCGATGATGGGCCGCGAAGGCCTGCGCAAGGCCACCCAGGTCGCGCAGCTCAACGCCAACTACATCGCCAAGCGCCTGGCCCCGCACTTCAAGACCCTGTACACCGGCCGCAACGGCCTGGTGGCACACGAGTGCATCCTCGACGTACGCCCGCTGGAGAAGACCAGCGGCATCGGCGCCGAGGACGTCGCCAAGCGCCTGATCGACTTCGGCTTCCACGCCCCGACCCTGAGCTTCCCGGTGGCCGGCACGCTGATGGTCGAACCGACCGAGAGCGAATCGCTGCACGAGCTGGACCGCTTCATCGACGCGATGATCCAGATCCGCGAGGAGATCACCGCGATCGAAGACGGCCGCCTGGACCGCGAGGACAACCCGCTGAAGAACGCGCCGCACACCGCCACCGCGGTGACCGCCAGCGAGTGGACCCACGCCTACCCGCGCGAACTGGCTGCCTTCCCGCTGGCCAGCCTGAAGCAGAGCAAGTACTGGCCGCCGGTGGCGCGCGTCGACAACGTGTACGGCGACAAGAACGTGATGTGCGCCTGCATCCCGGTCGATGCCTACAAGGATGATGAAGTCGAGGCTTGATTCCTCGCGGCATCGGTAAAGAGAACGGCCCGCGCAAGCGGGCCGTTTTCATGAGGGCGGGTGGACCAGGGTCCACACCCACGGTAATCCCGATCACGGGTCCGGCATCTGCCCCAGGCTCAACTGCCACGACACGCCGAAGCGATCCTGCACCCAGCCGTAGCGGTTGCTGAAGTCATAGTCGCCCACCGGCATCAGCCAGTGGCCGCCCTCGCCCAGCACGCGCGCGGCGCGCTCGAACTGCTCGGCGCCGGAGCACTCGACGAACAGCGAGATCGACGGGCTGAAGGTGAAATCGTGCACGTCCAGGCTGTCAAAGCACAGGTAGTGGGTGCCACCGAGCAGGAAGATGGCCTGTCGGACCTGCCCGGGCACGCCGGCACCGGCGCCGTCCGGATGGCGCTGCATTGCCAGCAGGCGGAAATCAGCGAAGGCCTCGGCGTACAGGGCCAGCGCGGCCTCGGCCTGGCCGGTAAACATCAGGAAGGGGCGACTGCGCAGCATGCGGTACTCCCGGTCGACGGGCCGATGACGGCCCACACGATCAGGATGGCACGGCAGATGTGCAGCCCCCGTGGTAGTGCCGGCCGCTGGCCGGCAGCTTCAGTCACGCCTCGCGCATGCGCCGTGCGATGGCGCTGCCGGCGGCGATCGTGGCGGTCAGCGCCACCATCGACAGGAACTGCAGGCGGGTGTGCGACTCGCTCAGCAGCAGGCCGAAGATCAGCGCCAGGATCGCCAGCGCGCAGCAGGTCAGCCACGGGAAGCCCGCCATGCGGAACGGCAGCCGGGTACCCAGGCGATCCGCGCGGCGGCGCAACACCAGTTGCGAGACCAGCGACAGCGTCCACACCAGCAGGCAGGTGGAACCGACGATGTTCAGCAGCACCGGCAGCACCCGGTCCGGGAACAGCAGTTCCATCACCGTGGCGGCGAAACCGAACAGCACGCTGGCCAGCACAGCAATCACCGGCACCTGGCGCGGATCGGTCCAGCCCAGCACCGCCGGCGCTTCGCGGCGCTGCGCCAGTGAATACATCATGCGCGAGGCGCCGTAGAGGTTGGCATTGAGTGCCGACAGCAGCGCGATCACCGCGATCAGGGTGATGGCGGTGCCGGCACCCGGAATACGGGCAATGTCCAGCACGGCGGCGAACGGCGACTTCAACGCTTCGCTGGTCCACGGCACGACGGCGATGATCACGCTCAGCGAGCCGATGTAGAACACCAGGATGCGCCACGCCACGGTGCGGATGGCACGGGCGATGCTGCGTTCCGGATCTTCGGTCTCCGCCGCCGCAACGGCCACGATCTCGGTGCCACCGAAGGCAAAAACGACAACCAGCAGTGCAGCGCCAATACCGGCCAGGCCCTTCGGCGCGAAGCCACCATGCTCGGTGAAGTTGCTCAGGCCCGGCGAGGTCACCTGCGGCAGCCCGCCCATCAGCAGCGCCACGCCGATGGCGATGAAGGCCAGGATCGCCGCCACCTTGAGGATGGCGAACCAGAATTCGAACTCGCCGAAGTTCTTCACCCCGAGCAGGTTGATCGCGGTGAAGAACAGCATGAAGGCCAGCGCCGCCATCGGTACAGGTACTGCTGGCCAGACCGTGGCCAGCAGCCCGGCCGCTCCCACCGCCTCGGCGGCGATCACGATCACCAGCTGCACCCACCACAACCAGCCGACGGTGGCACCGGCGGTGGCGCCCATGGCATCGGCGGCATAGACCGAGAACGCGCCGCTGGTCGGTTTGGCCGCCGCCATTTCGCCCAGAGCGTTCATCACGATGATCACCAGCGCGCCGGCGACCAGATACGACACCAGGACCGCCGGACCGGCCGCCTGCACACCCACGCCCGAGCCGAGGAACAGGCCGGCGCCGATGGCGCTGCCCAGGCCCATCATGATCAGCTGGCGGGGCTTGAGCGAATGTCCGAGGCGGGACGGTGAAGCGGTCGGAATCGAGTTGGGCATCGGCAGGGCTGGCGGCGGGCTACAGGGGCGACACCTTACCCTGTCCCATGCCCGCGGGGATAGGCACAGCGCAGCAGGCGGCTCAGGCCAGTGCCGGCTCTCCGACGCTGCCACCAATACGGGCGCGGTAGGCACGCGGCGAGAAACCGGTTTCAGCCTTGAACTTGCGGGTGAAGGCGCTCTGGTCGCTGAAACCGCAGGCCTGGCCGATGCTGGCGATGCTCTCGTCACCGTGCAGCAGGTGCATGGCCATCTGGATCCGCAGCCGGGTCAGCACCTGCTGCGGGGTCATCTGGAACACCTTGCGGAAGCTGCGCTCCAGCTTGGACAGCGAGAAGCCGGTGATGTCCAGCAGGGTCTGCATGCGCACGTTCTCGGCGTAGTGCGCGTTGAGGTGGGCCAGCGCCAGCCGCAGCTGCTCGTACTGGGTACCCAGGCTGTCCTTCTGGCCAAGGTCGCGGGAAATGCCGATCAGGCCCTCGATGGCCCCATCGACCACCAGCGGGCGCTTGCAGGTCAGGCACCAGCCCGGTTCGCGGTTGGCGAACAGGTGCAGCTCCATCAGGTTCTCGATCACCTCACCGGCCAGCACGCGGGCGTCCTGGTCCACGTAGTCCGCGCTCAGCCCGGTCGGGTAGATCTCCGCCGCGGTACGCCCGATCACGTCCTTGCGGGCGCGCAGGCCCAGCCGCCGCAGCATGGTCTGGTTGACGTGGGTGTAACGCCCCTGAAGGTCCTTGATGAAGAACAGCACATCCGGGATGGCGTCGAACAGGGCTTCGATGTCGGCGGGCTCGACTCGCATGGAGCAAGCATACCCGAGCCTGCTTTTGCCTGTACGTTCACCTTTGCCGGACCTCGGTTTAACGGGCCCGGTTCCAGTGTCGTGGTTCTCTTTGAGCATCCGGAGCCAACGTCAATGGCCGCCAGCAAGCCGACCGGCAAGCGCGCAACCACCCACGCCGAGAACCACCACCGCGGCAACGGCGATGAACTGCACCAGCAAGCCGGGGGCAGTCATCCGGCGATGACCACCGATCAGGGCATCCCGGTGGCAGACAACCAGAACTCCCTGCGCCAGGGACCTCGGGGGCCTACGCTGCTGGAGGACTTCATCCTGCGCGAGAAGATCACCCACTTCGACCATGAGCGCATTCCCGAGCGCATCGTGCACGCCCGCGGCAGCGCTGCGCATGGCTACTTCGAGTTGACCCGATCACTGAAGGCGCATACCCGCGCGCGCATCCTGACCGAGGTTGGCGTGAAGACACCCGTGTTCACCCGCTTCTCGACCGTGGCCGGTGGCGCAGGTTCGGTGGACACCCCGCGCGACGTGCGCGGCTTCGCGGTGAAGTTCTATACCAGGGAGGGCAACTGGGACCTGGTCGGCAACAATATCCCGGTGTTCTTCATCCAGGACGCCATGAAATTCCCGGACCTGGTGCACGCGGTGAAGATGGAACCGGACCGTGCCTTCCCGCAGGCCGCGTCGGCCCATGACACGTTCTGGGACTTCATTTCGCTGATGCCCGAATCGATGCACATGATCATGTGGGCGATGAGCGACCGCGCCATACCGCGTTCGCTGCGGATGATCGAAGGCTTCGGTGTGCACAGCTTCCGCCTGCTGAACGAGGCCGGCGAGTCAACGTTCGTCAAGTTCCACTGGCGGCCCAAGCTGGGTATCCAGTCCACGGTCTGGGACGAAGCATTGAAACTGCAATCGGCCGACAATGACTTCCATCGCCGCGACCTGTTCGAGGCCATCCAGCGCGGCGACTTCCCGGAATGGGAACTGGCGGTGCAGTTGTTCACCGAAGAAGACGCCGACGCATTCCCGTTCGATCATCTGGACCCGACCAAGATCATTCCCGAATCGCTGGTGCCGTTGCAGGTCATCGGGCGCATGGTGCTGGACCGCTGGCCGGACAACTTCTTCGCCGAGACCGAGCAGGTGGCTTTCTGCCCGGCCAACGTGCCACCGGGCATCGACTTCAGCAACGACCCGCTGCTGCAGGGGCGCCTGTTCTCCTACCTGGACACCCAGCTGCTGCGCCTGGGCGGCCCGAACTTCCACCAGATCCCGGTGAATGCGCCCAAGTGCCCGTTTGCCAATCATCAGCGCGACGGCCACATGCAGATGCAGGTTCCCAAGGGCCGGGTGGCCTACGATCCCAGTTCGCTGCAGGAGGACACCCCGCGCGAGACGCCTGTCGGATTCCGCAGCCATGCCAGCGCCGACGATGGCCGCAAGGGTCGCACCCGCGCGGAGAGTTTCGCCGACCACTACAGCCAGGCCCGCATGTTCTTCCGCAGCCTCGAAAAGCCGGAGCAGGCGCACCTGGCATCGGCGCTGGTGTTCGAGTTGTCCAAGGTGGAAACGCTGAAGGTGCGGGTACGCACCGTCAGCCACCTGCGCAACATCGATGACTCACTGGCGCAGCGCGTGGCCGATGGTCTGGCGTTGCCTGCACTGCCCGACCCGGCGCCGACCGCTACCCCAGTGCGGGACATGCCCCCCGCCCCCGAAGTGCGGGTGATCGGTCGCAACAAACCCACCCTGCAAGGGCGCTGCATCGGCATCCTGTTCGATGAGGGTTCTGATGCCCGGATCATTGCCAGCCTGAGCAAGGCAGCCAGGAAAGCAGGTGCGGATGTGAAGCTGGTCGCCCCCAGAGTGGGTGGCGCCACGCTCAGCGATGGCGCGCTGCAGGCGGCGGATGGGCAACTGGCGGGCACCCCGTCGGCCGTGTTCGATGCAGTAGCCGTGGTGCTCAGCCCGGAAGCGGCGAAGGCCTTGTCGAAAGAGAGTGCAGCCATCGAATTCGTCAGCCAGGCGTGGGCGCACCTGAAGGCCATCGCCAGCGATGCGGGCGGCCAGACGCTGCTGAAGGCGGCAAGGGTCGGCAACGACGCCGGCATCGTCGAAGCGGAAGACGCCAAGGCATTCCTGGCGGCGGCCGCCACCCGCCAGTGGGCGCGCGAACCCAAGCTGCGCCTGCTGGCCTGACTACAACAACAGGAGAACTGTCATGCCCCGTGGTGACAAATCCGCATACTCCGATAAACAGAAGCGCCAGGCCGAGCACATCGAGGAAAGCGAGCGCGAGCGCGGTGCCAGCGAAGGCACGGCCGAGCGCATTGCCTGGGCGACCGTGAACAAGCAGGATGGTGGTGGCAAGCGTAGCGGCAGCGCGCGCAAGGGTACGAAGAAGGCGACCAGCAAGAAGGCTGCCAAGAAGGCGCCTGCCAGGAAGTCGGGCACAAAGAAGGCCACGACCAAGACGACGGCGGCGAAGAAGGCACCGGCGAAGAAGACGACAGCCAGGAAGGCGGCGGCAAAGAAGGCACCGGCTCGCAAGACAGCCACAAAGAAAACCGCAAAGAAGACAGCGGCCAAGAAGGCCGGTACAGCCGCCTCGCGCAGTGCTGCAGCGAAGAAGGCGGCGAAGACACGTGCGGCGAAGAAGACCGTGCGCAAGGTGGCGGCGAAGAAGGCCGCGCGTACCCGCGCGCGCGGCTGAGTCCTTCGATCAGGGCGACAGCGTCCTCATCCACGCGGCAACTTCGGCTGCGGCTGCGTCAGCGCGTGCCTGCAGCAGCAGATGCGGCCCTTCCAGCGAAACATGCCGGGCATCCGGCAAAAGGGCCTGCAGTTCTGCCACGCTGGGCGGCCACAGCAGGCGGTCATGGCACGCGTGCAGGCACAGCGTCGGCACGTCGATTGCCGGCAGCAATGCGCGTACGTCGACGCGCAGGGTCGCTGCGGCGCGTTGCCGCAGTGTGGCCGCCGGAATCCGGGCCAGCGCATCGCGCAGCATCGACAGGTGCTCGCGGGTGCGCCACCGCCCCAGCAGCAGGCGCGCCAGCAACGCCACGGGAGGCAGAGGCCAGGCCGGCGTCAGCAGGGCTGCGCTGGCTGCCGGCAATGGCACCGGCCGACACGCAAAGGTCGCGGCAAGCACCAGTCCGCGCAGCCCGGCGGGCTGTCGCGTGGCCAGTTCAACCGCCAACGGGCCCGAGAAGGACTCGGCAAGCAGGATGAAGGGATGGCCGGGCAGCTGCGACCACAGCCGTTGGGCCAGCGTGGCGTGATCCTGCCCTCCCTGCGCAGGCAGCGTAATCGCCTGCGTCGTCAGCCCATGAGCCTGGAGTGCTGACAGAAACGGGATCGACAGCCTGCCGGAGCCATCCAGCCCGGGCAGCATCAGCACGTGCTGCGGCGTGGGTGATGCTGAATCACAGCCCGGCTTTTCCTCGCTCCCGATTCCCATGTCACCTCCTTTGCTGGCAAGCATCGCCCACATCGGCAGGCAGCGGAACCTCCGCTCCGGCTCTCCTGCTGCTTTGCCGGTCAAGGTTGAGCGATACTGCCCGCTCTGCCGCGGGACGCGGCTGCCAAGGAGAGCCTCTGATGCGATGGACCTACGCGCTGGCCATGATGGCCATGATGCTGCCACTGAACAGTTCCGCCAACGATGGCTGGATAAACGGGGCAGGCAAGGCGATGCCGGAGACCGATGCCATGAAATCCAGCGGTGGCTTTGCGGCATCGCTGCTGGTCACCTCCGATGCCGACTGGCAGGCCAAGTGGGAGACCCCGCCAGAGACCACTCCCGGTTTTACCCAGGCCGACGAAGTCCACCCGGGCGGTGAATTGTTCCTGCTGACATTCCTGTCCAACCCGCAACTGGATGAGAACCGCGTACCCAAGGTGCACTGCGATCTGCGCATGCTGCGCCCGGACGGCACTACCAGCATCGACGAACGCGATGTTCCCTGTTTCACCGCTGCCCTGCCCGGCCCGCCAACCCTGTTGTACATGACCAACCTGCACCTGAAGTTCGTGGCCGAGGCCAGTGATCCGAAAGGCACGTGGACTGCGCAGGTGGTGGTCAGGGATCTGCTGCGGAATGTGAGCCTGCCTCTGCAGGCTCACTTCGACGTCCGTTGAACGGAGGCGTGCGGATGAAGATGCGGCGATTACTGAGCTGGACCGGTCTTGCGCTTTGCGTGGTCTACCTGCTGTTGACCGCATGGCTGGTTCACGGCGCGCAGTCGGATGCGGACCCGAAGGGGGCCTATATCCTGATGTCGCTCCCCATCACCCTGCAGTCTGCTGCACTCGATGCCATCGGCGCAGGCAGCCTGCTGTACGGCAAACCCTGGTCGACCGCGTATGCAGTACTGGTTCCGCCAACACTGCTGTTGCTGTACGCAGCCGGCTGGCTGATCGAACGCGCCGCGGGCGGCCGCTAGCCAGCGGCACCGACCGGTTGCGTGCATGCGGTGCCCTGCATGCGGGGCATCGCATGCAGGGCGTCATCCAACATCCAGTCGCAGGTTGCTTACGCCGCCTGCGCAGGCACGATGGGCATGCGCGCGCCCTGCTCCACCTTGAACACCGCCACCGACGTGGTCAGCGCATGCGCCTGTTCTTCCAGCGCGCGGCTGGCGGCAGTGGCTTCTTCCACCAGCGCAGCGTTCTGCTGGGTCACCTGGTCCATCTGCACCACCACCTGGTTGACCTGCTCGATACCGGCGGCCTGTTCCTTGCTGGCCGCTGCGATGTCGCTCATCAGCTGCGTGGTGCGCGAGCTGGCCTGGGCCACGCGGGCGATCGCGGCTTCCGATTCAACGGTCACCGCCAGGCCACTCTTCACCTTGGCAGCGGCGTCTTCGATCAGCTCCTTGATTTCCTTGGCGGCGACACCGGCACGCTGTGCGAGCGTGCGTACCTCGCTGGCGACCACGGCAAAACCACGGCCCTGCTCACCTGCACGCGCGGCTTCAACCGCAGCATTCAGCGCCAGGATGTTGGTCTGGAACGCGATGCCGTCGATCACGGTGGAGATTTCCGAGATGCGTGCCGAGGACTGATCGATCTCACCCATCACCGACGCCATCTGCGCCATCGCCTGCTCGGTTTCGCGTACGGCGGCACCGGCGGCATGCGCTTCACTGTCGGCCTGACGAGCGAGCTCGGCATTCTGGCGCACAGTCGAGGTCAGTTCCTCCATCGATGCGGCGGCTTCTTCCAGGTTGGCGGCCTGCTGCTCGGTGCGGCGCGACAGGTCGTTGTTGCCGGCGGCCAGTTCCTGCGCCGCGTTGTTGATGCTGTCGGCGGCCACCTGGATGCCACGCACGATGCCGGTCAGCTGCGCGGTGGTGGTGTTGGCGTCGTCACGCATGCGGGCGAATACACCGTCGTACTCGCCGTCCATGCGTGCAGTCAGGTCGCCGTGCGAGATCGCGCGTAGCACGTCGGAAACGTCGGCGATGCTGGCCTGCGAACTGGCCATCATGCCGTTGAGGTGCTCGACCATCGCCTTGAACTGGAACTGGAACGCAGCGGCATCGCCACGCATGCTGAAATCACCGGCGCGCGCGGCCCGGGCCAGTTCATCGATCTGCGCGTTGATCGCCATCAGGCTCTGCTTCACTGCCGCCAGAGTGCGGGTCAGCGTGCCCTTCTCGCCCGGGTAGTCCGGCAGGTCGCGGCTGAGGTCACCGATGGCGTAACGCTGCATCACTTCAGCCATCAGCAGTTCCACCTGCACGTGCGATTCGACCAGGCTGTTGGTGGCCTGCACCATGCGGCCGAAATCGCCGGGGAAGGCGCTGGCGTCCATGCGGTAGCGGATCGCACCCGCCTCGTGCTGTTCGGCCATCTGCAGCTGTGCGCCGATCGCCGCCTGCACGCTCTGGCGCACGCTGGCCATCGCCTCGCCCAACTGGGTCAGTTCGTCACGGCCGCCGAGGCGGAACTCCTGGTCCAGCTGGCCCTTGGACAGGCGTTCGGCCAGGTTCACCGCGCGGGCCAACGGGCCGGTCAGGCTGCGGCCGATCATCACCGAGGCACCGATGCCCACCAGCAGCGCGACGCCGCCCAGCACCAGCAACTGCAGCAGGCTACGCTCGCCCAGGCGGATTGCCTCGGCAGCAGCCTCACGGCTTTCCTTCTCCTCGAAGTCCACGCCATCGGACAGCGCCTTGTTCCAGCCGTTGGCGGCTTCCTGCACCGGGCCCAGGGTCAGCGCCACGGCGCCCGGGTAGTCGCCCTGCTCCATCAGTTCGCTGGTCTGCTTGTTGAGCGGACGCGCGATGGCACGCTTGGCGGCGATGGTTTCGGCAATGGCCTTGCCCTCGGCGTCGCTGGGCAGCGCCTGGTAGGCCGTCCAACTGGCCTCATAGCGCTTGACCAGATCGGCGATGCGCTGCTCATCATGGCCACGATCATCGCCCTGGCGGATCAGCATCTCGCGGCGAACGACCATCATCTGGTTGTTGGCATCGAGCATCTGCGAGAGCAGGCGCACTTTGGCCACGCTGACATCGACCACCTGCTGCATCGCGCGCTTCTGCACGACACTGGCGGTGGCGCCGGTGGCCACCACGGCCGCAACCAACAGCAGCAACAGGCCAAAGCCCAGCCCAAGACGCCAGGCAACCCTGACATTCCTCAAGTAGTTCATCGGTACATCCAAAACGGGGGGATGTGGCGTTATCGGCGGCCCGCCAGGCAATCTTGATCGCCAACCGCCAATGGCGTGGGGCACCATTCACCTTGGTGAGCCCTTGGCCGGCGGCACCCTCGCGGGGACGGTGGCGCAACGACCCGACTGCTCATGCAGACGTCAGGTCTCTTTCACGGCGGCTCGGCGCGGCCTGCAGGCAAGGTGGTGGCGTCATCTGCTGGAGTTCCCAATGCCATTACCCGTGTATCGATCCACCCTGCTCGCTCTCTCGCTGCTGGCATCGCCGGCGTTCGCGCAGGCACCGCCGCCTGGTCTGCCCGCCCCCATTGCCGAGAAGGCCGGACCGGACACCGCAGCACGTTCCGCCCTGCATGCCCAGGTGCTGCTGGATCGCGCGAATTTCTCGCCCGGCCAGATCGACGGTGAAGTGGGCAGCAACCAGCGGCGCGCGGTGTCGGGTTTCCAGGCGGCGCACGGCCTGACCGTCACCGGTGAACTGGACGACGCGACCTGGCAGGCCCTGCAGGCTGATACGGTCCCCCCCCTGGCCAGCTACACGCTGACCAGCGAGGATGTCGCCGGGCCGTTCCAGGCGGTGCCGAAGGGCCCCGCCGCACAGGCCAAACTGAAATCGCTGGGCTTCAACAACGTCGAAGAGTCGCTGGGCGAACGCTTCCACGCATCCCCTGAGCTGTTGAAGCTGCTCAATCCGGGCGTGGATCTGAGCAAGGCGGGCAACCGCATCCAGGTGCCCAATATCGCACCATCGCCGCTACCGAAGGCGGCCAAGGTGGTCGTCGACAAGTCCGATTCCAGCCTGCAGCTGCTGGATGCGCAAGGCAAGGTGATCGCTCAGGTGCCGGTTTCCTCCGGCAGCCAGCATGATCCGCTGCCGATCGGCGAATGGAAGATCCTGGGCGTGTATCGCGACCCGCCGTTCCACTACAACCCCAAGCTGTTCTGGGATGCGCGCAAGGGCGAAAAGAAGGCGACACTGCCGCCGGGCCCGAACAATCCGGTCGGCCGGGTCTGGATCGACCTGTCCAAGCCACACTACGGCCTGCATGGCACGCCCGAGCCCGGCCATGTCGGCAAGACCGAGTCACATGGTTGCGTGCGCATGACCAACTGGGATGCGCTGCGCGTGGCCGATGCGGTGGATACCTCCGTCCCCGTGGTGATGCAGGAGTGAGCCGATGCGTCTTTCGCAGCTGATCGTGCTGGGCGTGCTGCTGGGACTGGGGGCCGGCTGGTGGCTGCGCCGCGATGCAGGCGAGCCGGTAGCCGCCTCGCTGCCGGAAGCACAACCGGCAGCCGCTGTGGCGCCGGCCAAGGGATCGGTAGCGCCGCTCGACACGGCCCCTGCCCCCGCCGCCACCGCACCGTCAGCCGCGCGGACTGCGGATGCGCCGTCGGGTCTGCTGCTGCCGGTACAGGGCGTCCTGGCCTCCCAGCTGCGCGACACGTTCACCGATGCGCGCAGCGAAGGCCGCGTGCACGATGCCATCGACATCATGGCCACCGCCGGTACGCCGGTGCTGGCAGTGGCCGATGGCACGGTGGAAAAACTGTTCAACAGCGAGCGCGGTGGCCTGACGATCTACCAGTTCGAGCCCAGTGGCCGCTGGTGCTACTACTACGCGCATCTGCAGCGCTACGCCGATGGCCTGGCGGAGAAGCAGGTGATCAAGCGCGGAGACGTCCTCGGCTATGTCGGCAGCACCGGCAACGCCAGTGCCGAGGCTCCGCATCTGCACTTTGAAGTGCACGTGCTGGGGCCGGAGAAGCAGTGGTGGAAGGGGGAATCGATCAATCCGTATCCACTGCTGAATCCGCCTGCTTCGAAGCCCGGTGCTGCCAGCGCCGCAAAGTGAACGTGAACACCGCCAAGGCAGCTCCTGGAATCAGCAGGAGCAGTGCCGCCACTTTCCAGAAGAAGAACGGCCACAACCAGACATAATCCAAGTCAGTCAGCTTCAACAGGTCCAGTGGCGGCTGCAGCTCGACGGTGGCCGCGCGATCGGCCAGCGCCGGGTCCACCTCCAGCACGGTTAGCCGCACCCATGAGCGGCCGCGTGGCAATGCATCGCCGCGACCATAGCCGAAGTAGGACGCCATGAGGCCGCTGGACTCAACCGAAGCCAGCCCACGATTGATGCCCTGTCCGGCCACTCCCGAACGCTCCCCTGCGCGGAAGTCTCCATGATCGGTCGGAGTTTCGATGCGCAGCAGCACCTCGGGGTCAGCGTCCGTACCGTCCGCGGCATAGCGCAGGCGCAGCCGCAGTTGATCATCGATGAGGCGGTAGACGGTGATCTGGGCGGTTGCGCCAGGGCTCAGCACCAACGGCACCGTCTGCGTGCGCGAAGCCAGGGTATTGGCTGCCGCGCCCAGCACCAGTACCAGGCAGGCGATGCCCCACAGGCTCCACAACACCCACAGGGTGATCCGCACGACCGTTTCGCCCTTCACGCTGACATCCTGGTCATCGCTTTGCTTCCTCGCCGACCCCGCTGACACAGTAACGAAAAAGCCCCGCTTGCGCGGGGCTTTTCCTGTCACCTACGCCGGGCAGCGCCCGGCGTTACCTCAGGCAAACGGATCCTGCAGGACCATGGTGTGGTCGCGGTCCGGGCCGGTGGAGACGATGCTGATCGGGCAGCCGGCCAGCTCTTCCAGCGAACGCAGGTAGGCGCGCGCAGCCGGCGGCAGGTCGTCCCAGTTGGTGATGCCGTGGGTGTTCTCGCTCCAGCCCGGGAACTCCAGGTACACCGGCGTGCACTCTTCCCAGCCCTGCGCGTCCAGCGGCGCGTACTCGGTGCGCTTGCCGTTGTATTCGTAGGCGATGCAGACCTTCAGCTTTTCCATGCCGTCCAGCACGTCCAGCTTGGTGATGCACAGGCCGCTGATGCCGTTGATGGCCACGGCACGCTTCAGCGCGACGATGTCCATCCAGCCGCAACGACGCGGACGGCCGGTCGACGCACCGTACTCGGCGCCGCGGTCACGGATGCCCTGGCCGACTTCGTCGTCCAGCTCGGTCGGGAACGGGCCACCGCCGACGCGGGTGGCGTAGGCCTTGGCGATGCCCAGCACGTAGTCGATCGAATCGGCGCCGACGCCGGAACCGGCCAGCGCGCCACCGACGGTGGTGTTGGAGCTGGTGACGTACGGGTAGGTGCCGTGGTCGATGTCCAGCAGCGCGCCCTGCGCGCCTTCGAACAGCACGCGCTTACCCTGCTTGCGCAGGTCGTGCAGGATGCCGGCCACGTCGGACTTCATCGGCTGCACGTATTCGCCGAAGGCCAGCGCTTCGTCGAAGGTCTTCTGGAAGTCGACCGCATCGGTGTTCAGATACTTGGTCAGCACGAAGTTGTGGTAATCCAGCGCGGTGCGCAGCAGTTCTTCCAGCTGCTTCGGGTAATGCAGGTCGGCGATGCGGATGCCGCGACGCGCCACCTTGTCTTCGTAGGCCGGGCCGATGCCACGGCCGGTGGTGCCGATCGCCTTGCCACCGGCAGCGCGCTCGCGCGCCTGGTCCAGGGCGATGTGGTACGGCATGATCAGCGGCGCGGCCGGAGAGATCTTCAGGCGCGACCGCACTTCCACGCCGGAGGCTTCCAGCTCGGCGATTTCCTTCTGCAGCGCGGCCGGCGAGATCACCACGCCGTTGCCGATCAGGCACAGCGCGTCGTCACGCAGGATGCCCGACGGGATCAGGTGCAGGACGGTCTTCTTGCCATTGATGACCAGGGTGTGGCCGGCGTTGTGGCCGCCCTGGAAGCGCACGACGGCGCCGATTTCCTCAGTGAGCAGATCGACGATCTTGCCCTTGCCTTCATCGCCCCACTGGGCACCCAACACTACGACAGACTGACCCATGACGGGCTCCTCGATTTGTTGCGGCCATCGGGGCCGCGGACGGGTAAACCGTGGCGGGGCTGGCCAGCACCTGCAAGGCGGCTCCAAACGGGGAGCGGCCGGCGATGGAAGGCCCAGACACGGAAAAAGCCGAACGGGGAGGCCCGTCCGGCTTTTGTGCATTATCCGGGTTTCCGGGGTCGGGTGCCACCTTTCCGACGGGCGGCTTTACCGGCCGGTCAGCCGCCCCGCCCGGTCGTGCCGGCCGCTCAGGCCCCGCCCGGTAGTGCCGGCCGCTGGCCGGCAATCCCAGGATGCCGGCCAGCGGCCGGCACTACCCTGCTAGTGGCGGGCCCACCACAGCAGGCTCAGGCCGGCCAGCAGCACCAGCCCGCCGAAGCTGCGCAGGGCCGGGCTGGGCAGGTCCAGCAGACGTTCGGCCATGCGCTTCCAGGCGAACGGTGCGACGAACAGGAACAGGCCTTCCAGCACCGCGACCAGGCAGACAGCGGCAAACAGATCTTTCATGGGGGACTCCGGAAAAAGCACGGGGCCCGGCATATGGCCGGGCCCCGTGGGGTACTGCCCTGCGACCTCAGCGGTCGTTCTTCAGGTACTGCAGGAACGGGTCGTTCTTGTCGAGCACGATCACGCCGTTGCCGTCGGTCATGGAGCCACGGTAGGCCTCCAGGCTGCGGTAGAACGCATAGAACGACGGATCGGCCGAGCCGGCCTTGCCGTAGATGCGGGCCGCCTCGGCATCGCCTTCACCGCGCAGGCGCTGGGCATCACGCTCGGCCTCGGCGATCAGCACGGTGCTGTCACGGTCGGCCTGGGCGCGAATGGTCAGCGACTGCTCCTCGCCCTCCGCGCGCAGCTTTGCGGCTTCCTGCTTGCGCTGGGCACGCATGCGCTCGTACACATCGTTGATCACCTGGCTGTCGGTCGGCAGGTCCACCTGCTTGATGCGCAGGTCGATCATCTGCATGCCCAGGCCGGCCACCGCTTCGTTGATCCCCTTCAGCTGCTCGGCGATCAGCTCGCTGCGGTCGCCGGAGACCAGCTGCTGCAGGGTGCGCGAGTTGATCTGGTTGCGCAGCGAGTCGGTGATGATCGGTGCCAGGCGGGCGTTGGCGATGCGCGGATCGCCGCCGGTGGCACGGAAGTAGTCACCCACGTTGGAGATGTAGCCGATGGCGAAGAAGTCGACGCTGACGTCCTTCTGCTCGGCGGTGAAGTAGCGCGCCGGCGCGGTGTCGAGCACCTGGAAGCGGCGGTCGAAGACCTTCACCGTTTCCACCACCGGCACCTTGAAATGCAGGCCCGGCTTGATGTCCGAACGCACCACCTTGCCCAGGTTCAGCACCATGGCGGTCTGGTCCTCACGGACCACGTACACCGAGCCGAGCAGGCCCAGCACGACCGCCACGATCACGGCGATCCAGATAGGACTCTTCATCGGCTGCCCTCCTCACGGCCGCTCGGTCGCCCGGTCGGGCGGCCCACCGGCCGGCCCGGATCACGGGAAGCTTCCGTCGCTGCACCCGGCAGCGACGGCATCACCACGTCCGGGTTGGCCACTGCGGCCGGAGCCGACGTGCTCGGACGGGTATCGCCGGTCATCGGCACGTAGATCAGCTGGCGGCCATCGCCACCGATCACCTTGCGGTTCTCGCTCAGCACCTGCTGCACGGTCTCCAGCCACAGGCGCTTGCGGGTCACTTCGGGGGCGTCCTTGTACTGGGCCTGCAACAGGCTGAAGCGCTGCGCGTCACCCTCGGCCTTGGACACCACGGCCTGCTTGTAGCCTTCGGCGGTGGTACGGGCGCGCGAGGCCTGGCCCCGGGCTTCCGGCACGACCTTGGCGGCGTAGGCCTGGGCTTCGTTGATCAGGCGTTCCTTGACCTGCTGGGCACCGTTGACCTCGTCGAAGGCCGGCTTCACTTCCTCCGGCGGACGGGCGTCCTGCAGGGTCAGGCCGGTCACGGTCAGGCCGGTCTTGAACGCCTTCAGCAGCGCCTGCAGGCGCTCCTCGGCAGCCACGGCCAGCGGGCCACGGTTGTTCAGCACGGCGTTGAGATCGGCGCGGCCGACTTCCTCGCGTACGGCGCTCTGCGCCGACTGCTCCAGCACCTGGTTGGCATCGACGGTGCCGAACAGGTACTGCTGCGGGTCGTCGATGCGGTACTGGACGTTCAGCGAGACGTTGACGATGTTCTCGTCGCGGGTCAGCACCGGCACCTGGATCGAGAAGGTCTTGATCTCGGTGGCGTTGACCTTGGTGACCGATTCGATCGGCCACGGCAGCTTGAAGTTCGGGCCGGGCTGCAGGATGCGCGAGAACTGGCCGAAGCGCAGCACCACGCCACGCTGCTGTTCGCCGATCAGCTGGAAGCTGGAGAACAGCACCAGCAGCACCACGGCTGCCACCACCCAACGCACGATGCCGCCGTCGAACAGGTCCTTCAGCGGCCCGGGCAAACCGCCCCAGCCACCACCATTGCCACCGCCGCGCGACCCGAACGGCCCGCGTCGATTGTCCTCGGGGCCTTGTCCGCCCTTGTTGCCGCCGGGTGTATTCCAGGCCATGCACGCTCCATCAAGATTTGGGCTGCGGCGCGGGCCCTTCCCGCACCGCCAGCCGTGAAACCATCACCGATCATACAAGATGGGGCGGATCGGCAGGATCGAAAGGGGGGCAACGGGGTAAGGTGGCGTTTTCCTCGAAGTCAGGCAACGCCGATGGTCCCCACCACCCCGTTCACCGCCTTCCGCATCGAAAACGACGACGCCGGCTACCGCAGCGGCCTGGTCCGGCTCGGGGTCGACGACCTCAACCCCGGCCAGGTGCTGATCCGCGCCCACTGGTCCTCGGTCAACTACAAGGACGCGCTGGCCGGTACTGGAAAAGGGAAGATCCTGCGCCGCTTCCCGCTGGTGGGCGGCATCGATGTGGCCGGCACCGTGGTCGCCAGCACCGACCCGGACTGGCGTGAAGGCGACGCGGTGCTGGCCACCGGCTGCGGCCTCAGCGAGACCCGCGACGGCGGCTACAGCCAGTACGTGCGGCTGGAATCGCGCGCGGTGATCGCCCAGCCGGCCGGGCTGACCCCACGCGAGGCGATGGTGCTGGGCACCGCCGGCTTCACTGCGGCGCTGGCCCTGCTGCGCATGCAGGACAACCGCCAGACCCCGGAACTCGGCCCGCTGGCGGTCACCGGTGCCAGCGGCGGTGTCGGTGCGCTGGCGCTGTCCATCTTCAGCCGTGCCGGCTACAGCGTGCACGCGGTCAGCGGCAAGCCGGACCAGGCAGGATTCCTGCGCAGCATCGGCGCCACCGAGGTCCTGCCGCGCGACGCGCTGGCCGACACCGGCGCGCTGCAGTCGGCCCGCTTCGGGGGTGGCCTCGATAATGCCGGAGGCGACATGCTGGCCAGCCTGCTGGCGCAGACCGTGCCCTACGGCAGCGTGGTCAGTGCCGGCCTGGCAGCCAGTCCGACGCTGGACATGACGGTGATGCCGTTCATCCTGCGCGGTGTCTCGCTGCTGGGCGTGTCCTCGGCCAATGCGCCACGCGGACTGCGTGAGGAAGTGTGGTCGCGGCTGGGGAGTGACTGGAAGCCGCAGCACCTGCACCGCATCTGCACCGCCGAAGTCGGCCTCGATGGCCTTCCTGCCGTGTTCGAACGGATGCTGGCGGGCGGTTCGCTGGGTCGCACCGTGGTGCGGATCGACTGAACGTCGCAGGCAGGCGACGGACGGCAGACGCGGCCCTCCCGCCGGTAATGGGCCCGCACTACACTGCGGGCATTACATGGGGAACAACATGGCACGCATTCTGATCGTCGACGACTCACCGTCGCAGCTGTTGGGGATACAGCGCATCGTCGAGAAGCTCGGGCACCAGATCCTGACCGCCACCGATGGCGCCGCCGGGGTCGAAACCGCCAAGGCCGAGCTGCCCGACCTGGTCCTGATGGACGTGGTGATGCCCAACCTCAACGGCTTCCAGGCCACCCGTACCCTCGCCCGCGACGAGGCGACCCGGCATATCCCGGTGATCCTGGTGACCACCAAGGACCAGGACACCGACCGCATGTGGGGCATGCGCCAGGGCGCCAAGGCCTACATCACCAAGCCGTTCTCGGAGGACGAGCTGTCCGAGGTGCTGGAGCGCGTGTTCGCGGGCCAGGGCTGAGACGCGCGCGGTAGTGCCGGCCGCTGGCCGGCAACCACGCATCACCGTCCAGGGCAATGAAGTTGCCGGCCAGCGGCCGGCAGTACCTTCAAATGGTCTCGCCGAACGCCTTGGCCAGATTGCGGTACGCCTTCTTCTGCGCCTCATCGGTCGCAGCCGGGGCCACGATCTCGATCTCGACGATCTGGTCGCCATCCGGGTTGCCCGGCAGGCCACGCCCGCGCAGGCGCAGCTTGCGGCCGGCATCGGAATCGGCCGGAATCTTCAGTTCCACCGCGCCGCCCAGGGTCGGCACGCTGATGCTGGTGCCCAGCGCGGCCTGCCACGGCGTGAGCGGCAGCGTATAGAGGATGTTGCGGCCATCGACCTCGAACTGCGGGTGGGCGGCGTATTCCACTTCCAGCAGCAGGTTGCCGCCATGGTTGCCCTGCCCTGCCAGGCGGATCACCTGGCCCGGGCGGATGCCCTTGGGCACGCGCACGTCCAGCTGCTTGCCGTTGACGGTGATGCGCAGGCTGTCGCCGCTGTAGGCCGCTTCCAGTGGCACCGACAGCTTGGCGCGGGTATCGCGGTTGGGCGCATGGCCCTGGCTGCTGAAGCCCGGACCGGCCCCCGCGCCCGCTCCACCGCGCTGGCGCGCGAACAGGCTTTCGAAGAAGTCGCTGAAGCCGCCGTTGGGGCCGCCGCCACCGAACACTTCCTCGAAATTGAAACCACCGGCGCCGCCGTAGTTCGGCGGCACGTTGAACTCCTCGCCCGGGCGATAGCCCTGCGCGCGCAGCTGGTCGTAGGCCGCGCGCTTTTCCGGATCACGCAGCGCCTCGTAGGCCTCGTTGACCGCCTTGAACTTGTCTTCGGCCCCAGCCTCCTTGCTGACGTCCGGGTGGTACTTGCGTGCCAGCCGGCGGTAGGCGGTCTTGATCTCCGCCTCGCCCGCGCTCGGTTCCACCCCCAGGGTGGCGTAGTAATCCTTGAATTCCATCCAGCTACCTCGATTCGCTTCGGCCGCGCCGGTGGCGCCGCCCCGGGTTCATTCTACGCGCCTGCGAGGCTACGCCGCCCCTCGTGCGGCCCCGGTGAGGCCGACTGATCCTGCGCAATGCGGCTGCCATCCCCGTGCGCCACGCTGTGGCTGGAAGCCCCTGCCACAAAGCCGGAAGATGGGGCCTGCACACCGGGTTTCCAATGTCTTGACGCCCCTGTCCCATCCGGCCCACTAGCCTGCCCCAGCAAGGAGTTCCCATGACCATCCATGTCGGTGACCGCATTCCGGAAGTGACCCTCAAGCGCATCCGCGAGGGCATTGAAACGCTTGATACGCATTCGTTGTTCGATGCGCGCAAGGTGGTGCTGTTCGCCGTGCCCGGTGCGTTCACCCCGACCTGTTCGGCCCGTCACCTGCCCGGCTACGTCGAGAAGTTCGAGGCCTTCCGCCAGCGCGGCATCGACGTCTACTGCGTGGCGGTCAACGACCCGTTCGTGATGAAGGCCTGGGCCGCCGACCAGCACGTGCCCGACGGCCTGCTGATGCTGTCCGACGGCAATGCAGAACTGACCCGCGCGCTCGGCCTGGAGCTCGACGCCAGCGCCTCGGGCATGGGCATCCGCTCGCGCCGCTTCGCACTGTACGTGGTCGATGGCGTGGTGCGCGCGGCGTGGGTCGAACAGCCCGGCCAGTTCGAAGTGTCTTCGGCCGAGTACGTGCTGGAGCACCTGCCCACCTGATTCTCCACCGCAAGAGGAAACGGCCAGCCATGTCCAGCAAGCCAGCCAAAGCCAGCAAGCCCGCCGCGAACGTTCCTGGCATCAGCGATCGCGCAACCCTGCGCGAGCGCGCCCGGCGCAACCTCGAAGACGGCGCGATCACAGACAGCTACAGCGCTGACCGCGAGGTGGTGATCAAGCTGCTCAACGACGCACTGGCCACCGAGTACGTCTGCGTTCTGCGCTACTACCGGCACTACTTCATGGCCAAGGGCATGCTGGCCGACGCGGTCAAGGCCGAGTTCCTGGAACATGCACAGCAGGAACAGGCGCATGCCGGCAAGCTGGCCGAGCGCATCGTCCAGCTGGGCGGCGAGCCCGACCTCAATCCGGATACGCTGACCGCGCGTTCGCACGCCGAATACAAGGAAGGCAGCGACCTGCGCGACATGGTGCGCGAGAACCTGGTGGCCGAGCGCATCGCCATCGACAGCTATCGCGAGATGATCAACTTCATCGGCGACCGCGATACCACCACCAAGCGCATCCTTGAAGAGATCCTGGCGCAGGAGGAAGAGCACGCCGACGAGTTCGCCGACCTGCTGGATGGGTGGATCGGGGAATAGCGGCCCCGCACACGCCTTGGCAGATGCCCACCCTGGTGGGCGCATTTATCGCGTGCCAACCAGGGTTGGCACCTACCGCAGGACGTTGAACCTTACCTGTGTCCACGCGCCATCTGCCGCCAGCGCGGTCAAGGTGTGCGCGCCCGGCTCGGCGAACTCGCGCTGCATCAGCTGCGCACCGCGCGTCTGCGCGATCCAGCGTCCATCGAGCAACCAGTCCACCGCCTGCTCGCTGCCCAGCGCGCGCAGCTGCAGGCGTACGCCATGTTCCGAATTCGGCGCGCGCGCCAGCGTGGCGCCATCGTTGAGCCCATCGATGTGCAGCGCGACGCTGGCCTCGCGGCCATCATCACGGCAGTCCGGCGACAGCGCCGGCAGCTGCGAGGCTTCGCGCGTGGCCTTGGACAGCCACGGCGACAGCAACGCTGGCCAGCGCGCGATCTCGCGCGCGACTTCTTCGTGCGGCAAGCGGCAATCGGCTGACACGCGCAGACCGGTACGCGCATCGGCAAGGTAGCGCTGCCGACCCGGTTGCCAGCGCCGTGCCTCGCGTTCGGGGAAGGTCGGTGGTGCCGCGCCTTCCAGCAGATAGGCTGGCATCAGCCGCTGGCAGAGCGCAGCAGGCAGGCCTTCGGCACGCTCACCGGTCGGCCAGCAGATGTCTTCCTGGCTGACGCTGGCCGGCATCGGCGCAGCGGCCGAGTCACCGCGCTGGCGCGGCAGGCTGTCCACCACCTCGAACATCAGCGGCAACGCGGTCACCGCGCCGTACTGGCCCGGTAGCGGTGTGCCGTCCGGCCGCCCCACCCACACGCCCACGGTGTAGTGGCGGGTGCTGCCAATCGCCCACGCATCGCGGTACCCGTAACTGGTGCCGGTCTTCCACGCCACGCGCGGGCGGCCACCGACATCGAACGTCCCGACGCTATACCCCGGCCGCGGATTCGATTCCAGCATCTCGCGCACGATCCAGCTGGCGCCTGGCGAGGCCAGGCGCCGCTCGATCATCGGTTCGTCATCGGTGTAGCGCACGCGCCCGGCGATGCCGTTGCGGTTGAGCGCTGCGAACGCACCGACCAGATCTTCCAGCCGCGCACCGGTGCCGCCCAGGATCAGCGACAGATTGGGCGTGCTGCCCGGCGGGAAGCGCAGCTGGATGCCGGAGTGCGACAGGCGTGCGGCGAAGCGCGCCGGACCGACCCGCTGCAGCAGGTCCACCGAGGGCACGTTGAGTGACAGCCGCAGCGCGCTGGAGGCGCCGATCGGTCCATTGAAGGCCATGTCGAAGTTGCCGGGGCGGTAGCTGCCGAAACTCTGCGGCGCATCGACCAGCAGGCTTTCCGAATGGATCAGGCCATCGTCCAGCGCCATTGCATACAGGAACGGCTTGAGCGTGGAGCCCGGCGAGCGCCAGGCCTGCACCATGTCCACGTGGCCGAGCCGCTGGCGGTCACCGAACGCCAGCGTGCCGACATAGGCACGCGCCTGCAGGGTCTGGTTGTCGACCACCAGCAGGGCCGCCGAAGTGCGCTCGGGCAGCGTGGAGAAGTAGCTGGCCACGCGTTCTTCCAGGGTGCGCTGCAGGCCGATGTCGATACTGCTCTGGATGCGCGCCTGGCCCGGATGCGCCGAGTGCAGGCGCTGGGCCAGCAACGCGGCATGCAGCGGCGGCCGCAGCGAGCGTGCGACCACGTTCTCGATGCGCGCATCTTCCACTTCTTCCTCTGTCCACGCGCCCAGCTCGGCCATGCGTGACAGCACCTTGTCGCGCGCCTTCTGCGCCGTTTCCGGATGGCGGTCCGGGCGCAGCCGGCTCGGCGCCTGCGGCAGCACCGCCAGCAACGCGGCCTCGGCATGCGACAGCTGCGCCGCCGGCTTGCCCAGGTAGGCCCAGCTGGCCGCTTCCACGCCCTCGATGGTGCCGCCGTAGGGTGCGCGTTCCAGGTACAGGGCCAGGATCTGCTGCTTGCTCAGGTGCACTTCCAACTGCACCGCACGCAGCATCTGCTTGAGCTTGCCCCAGGGCGTGCGCGTATGCGGATCGAGGATGCGTGCGACCTGCATGGTCAAGGTCGAGCCACCGGACACGATGCGACCACCGCGCAGCAGCTGGCCACTGGCACGCAGGATCGCCAGCGGGTTGATGCCCGGATGGCGCCAGAACCAGCGGTCTTCGTAGGTCAGCAGCGCCTGCAGGTACAGCGGCGAGACGCTGTCGGTCGATGCCGGATAACGCCACACGCCCTCGGCATCGGCGAACGCACGCAGCGGCGTGCCATCGGCAGCCACCACCAGGGTGCTGGTATCGCGCTGCTTCGGCAGCGGCGGCGGGAAGGCGAAATCCAGCACCAGCAGCAGTGCCAGCGTGGCGGCCGTACCCCAGCGCAGCCACGGCCACAGCGGCTGCAGCCGGCGGCGCAGGGCCGCCCGCCGGGTCGTCATCGTGTTCGTCATTGCAGCGTGCCGCATTGGAGCTTGCCAGCTGGACGGGCCGCACCGTCGCGGCCCGTCCGCGCGGTCACGGCTGTACCACCGTGATCGTGGTCGGGTTGCTGCGGCCGACGCCGCGCAGCTGCGGCCGGTACATGTCCTCCACCAGCGGCGGCGGCACCGAGTAGGTACCCGGGGTCACCGCGCGCACCAGGTAGAACACGTTGGCCTTGCTGCCACGCGAGAGCTTCAGCGCGGCCACGTAGCGGTCGTCGCGGAATTCCTCGTGCTTGGTATCGGCGGCTTCACCCCGGTCGCTGATGGTGATGCCATCGACCACCACGTCGGCCCACTGCTTGGCATCGCCCAGGTTGAAGTTCTCGATCTCCAGGCCGGCCGGCAGCAGGTCGGTCAGCAGTGCATCGGGCATCGTGGTGTCAGCGGTGACGGTGACGCGCACGATCAGGGCTTCGCCTTCCTTCAGCGGCCGCGGCGACCACGGCTTGCCATCGGTGCCGTAGTAGCTGCGCTCGACGCCCAGCACGCTGTTATCCGGTGCCGGCGCGCTGCGCGGGATACCGGCGACGTCGATGCTGGCGAACATCGGCGGCTGGCCCTGCGGGGTGAAGCGCACGCCGCTGGCGAGTTCATTTGCACTGAAGTTGCGGCCGAACAGCTTGCGTTCGCCGATGGCTTCGGTGTTGCCACCGATCACCAGTTCACCGGCCACCAGCGCCTTCTGGTTGGCAGCAAGCGCCTTGCCAAGGCGGGCAATCGCCACCTGTTCCTGCGTGCTCAGCCACATCCAGCCGGCATTGCGGCGCGCATCCAGGCCGCGGCCGAGGTCAACCGCACGTGCATCCCAGGCCGGCTTGGCCAGCTTGTTTTCGTGGGTCAGCGCGATCATCAGCGCGTCATCACGGATCGCACTGCCGTAGTCGCCGAAGTACGACGGGCGTTCGCTGCTGGACTTGGCGAAGGCCGCGGCCAGCGCCGCCTGACCACGCTTGGCATCACCCTGCAACGACAGCGCCACGCCCAGGTGGACCAGCGACAGGCCGCCGACCGCCTTGCTGCGCTCGTTGTCGTACAGCGTGCGCAGGGTACCCAGCGGCGCACGGTTGACCCTGGCCAGCACGTAGCCCGAGTACGCCTGGTTGGCGAACTTCAGCTTCTCGCGGTCGTCCTGCCCATAGAACTGGTTGCCACCGGACAGCAGATCCTCGCTGAGGCGGTTGAGTGCCTTCTGCAGCACGTTGTCGGGCACTGCGAAGCCGGCGTCCTTGGCATCGAGCAGGAACTCGGTGATGTACGGGGTCAGCCACGGGTTCACGTAGCCGTCGTCACCCCACATCGAGAAGTTGCCATTGGCCACCTGCATCGACGCCAGGCGGCCAAACGCACCTTCCATGCGCTCGCGACGGGTCTTGGCATCCAGCCCGTCGGCACCGAGCATCGACGAAGTGGCCTGGTCCAGGATCAGCGCGGCGTAACCCTTGCTGGTGGTCTGCTCGGCACAGCCGTACGGGTAGTTCAGCGCGCCCTGCAGCGCACTGGCGAACGGGATCGGCGGCAGCGGGCTGACCAGCAGGCGGGCATTCACCGACTCGGCCATCAGGCCATCGGTCAGGCTGTTGTCGAGGCTGACCGCGGCCAACGGATCAAGCGTGCGCACCTGCGAACGCAGCACCTGCGGCCACGCCGCACGCACCGGCAGGTCGTAACGGCGATCGGCCTTGAAGCCGTTGCCGTCCACCCGCACCCGCACCTTGGCCACGCTGTGGCCCTCGCGTGCCGAAAGCGGGAAGCTCAACGTGGTCTTGGCATCGGCATTCAACTGCACGCTGCGGCTGCCTTCGCCCAGGTTCAGCGGTCCCTCGCTTTCCACCTTCACGTTGAACTGGCCCGGCTTGCCGGTGAAGTTCTGCACATCCAGGGTCACGGTGCTGCGGTCGCCCGGGGCGAGCACGCGCGGCATGCTGGCTTCAGCCAGGATCGGCGCGCGCACAACCGTTTCCACGTCGCGCTTGCCGTACTGGTCATCGCTGTAGACCAGTGCCGACACCCGCAGGGTACCGTTGAAGTCCGGCACCTTCAGGCGGATGCGGGCGATGCCCTTGGCATCGAGCTGCACCGGGCCAGAGAACAGGTCCACGGTCTGCACGCGCGCAGTCGGGCGCTTGGCCTGCGGCAACGCCTGCAGCGCCATGTCGCCACCGAACTTCAGCTTGCCGGCACCGCCGTCAAAGCTCTCGATCACCCGGCTGTAGATGTCGTAGGCATCGATGCCGAGGCGACGCTGGGCGAAGAAGTGCGCACCGGCATCGGGCACCGGGAAGCGGGTGATGTTGAGGATGCCCACGTCCACCGCCGAGACCGTGACGTGCGCCATTTTGCCGGCCAGCTGCGGTGCGCTGACCGTCACCGGCAGGTCCTGTTCCGGTCGCATCTGCTTGGGCGCTGCCAGGCCGACGGCCACGGTGCGCCCCTTGCGGTCCATCGGTACGTGCACCACGCCCACCGCACGGGCCGGGGTGATCTTGCTCGGCGCACTGCCGCCGCGGAACACCAGCGCGGTGATGTAGACGTCGTGGCGCTCCCAGTCAGCGGTGACCGGAATCTTGAAGGTCGAACCCGGCTTGGCGTCGATGTCCTGCACGTAGAGCATGCGGTCGGTCTCGACCATCAGGATGCCCTTGCCGGCGTGCGGCGGGGTCACCGTCACCTCTAGCGTGTCGCCTGCCTTGTAGCCGGTCTTGTCCAGGCCCAGCTTGATCTTGTCAGGGCGCGCGTCCAGGCCGCGGTTGTCATCCCCCCAGCTCCAGCCGGCGCGGAACGGGTAACGGCTGGTCAGGCCGGTGGACGGGTCGAACACGTCCACCCGGTACTCACCCCACTCCACCGGGAAATCGAAGGCGACCGCACTGCTGCCGGCATCGACGGTGCGGGTTTCCTTGTTCTCGAAACGACGGGTGAAATCGTAGTCCCAGCGGTTGTCGTTGAAGGTCCAGTGGTAGTCGCGCAGCTCGCGCACCAGAGTGATCTTCAGGCCCTTGGCCGGCTGCGGCGTACCAGCAGCATCCACGCGCATCAATTCGAAGCGCGCGTTGCCGTTGGAATCGGCACCGTCCTCCGGGTTGAACAGCGGGCGTACACCGACCAGGGCGTTGGCCGGCCACATCACCCGCTTCAGGGTACGGGTGACGGTGCGGCCACCGGTTTCATACAGGCTGCCGGACAGCACCACGGCAATCGGCGCCTTGGCCTTGGCCGCCTCTTCCGGCAGCGCCACATCCTCACGCAGCTGGCCGTTGCCCGGCAACGTGGTGTCGATCACGTCCTTGGCCTCGCGCGGCAGCTGCAGGGTCGGGTCACCGAAGGAATAGCCCGGCAGGCCCTCCACCGGCTTCTGTTCGGCGGCCACCGCCATACGTGCCGTGAAGCGGTTGCCATCGGCCGGTGCCCCGTACAGATAGGCACCATTGGCCTGCAGGCGCAGGTCCTCACCCGGCTTCAGCGTCTTCTGCGCGCTGTCCAGGTCCAGCTTCATGCGTTCCGGCAGGAACTCCTCGATGCGCAGGGTCATGCCCTGGATCGCTTCCTTGCTGGCCGGGTCGGTGCGGAACTCGACCTGCCAGCGCCCGGTCGGCGCCTCGGCGGGAATGACCTGCTCGAAGTTGATGTAGCCCTGGTCGCCCGGCTGCAGGCGGGTCTCGCGGAAAGTCTTGCCGTCGGGCTGCTTCAGGCGCAGGAATACCGGCTGCGCCTTGACCGGCTTGCCGTCGTTGTCGCGCAGCAGGGCGGACAGGCGCACGGTCTCGCCCGGGCGGTACAGGTCGCGGCCGGACCAGGCGTAGACGTCGAACCAGGCATTGTCACGGCCGGCCACGGCGAATTCGCTCAGATCCAGCGCCGGCTGGTTGAACGGCAGGAAGCTGGTGTCCTTGCCGGTGCTGGCGACCAGCACGTGGGTGGCATCCAGGGTGTAGTTCAACAGCGCGTTGCCATTGCCATCGGTGCTGCCCTTCAGCACCACCTCGCCCTTGGCATCGAGCACGCGCAGGTCGATGCCCTTCAGCGGCACGCCGTCCTTCAGGCCGGCGGTATGGACGAACAGCTTGTCCTTGTAGGCGCGGGTATGCAGGCCGATGTCGCTGACCGAGAAGAACGCGGTATCGAACTCGCCTTCGTAGTCACCGGTGCGCTTGAGCAGGGCGAAGTACAGGCCCGGCTCCTGCAGTTCCTTGATGTCCTGGGTCGGCAGGTAGGTCAGCACCCGCTCGTTCTTCTTGCCGCCCAGGATGAAGCGGTTGACGTAGACCGGCTCTGCCAGCTTGTTGATCGGGCTGCGCTCGTAGTCGCTGCTCAGCTCCCAGCTGCCGCGGCGGCCACCGCGCTGGTACTGGCTGAAGAAGGTCGGCAGGTCCTTCTCGCGCACGCGCAGGAACTCGACGTCGACCTCCGGCACGTTCACCGAGACCACCGGCAGGCCACGACTGTCCTTGGCCGGCAGCACGCTGCCCTGCGAGGCGAAGCCGACCACCGGTTTCAGCTCGCCGCTGAACACCTTCTGTTTCAGTTCCTTGCCCAGGCGGCTGCCATCGGCGGCCAGCAGGTCCGGCGAGACCACCAGGCTGAACTCCTTGCCGGCCTCGACGAACGGGTAGCGCAGGGTCAGGCCGTCATCGGACAGCGTCCAGCTGCTGTCGTCGGTGCCGACCTTCTCTTCGAAGCGCACCAGCTTGTCGAAATCCTGGGTACCGACCAGCGGGCGCGAGAACTCCAGCGCCAGCGACAGGCCGTCATTCTTCTGGTCCGGGTAGGTACGCAGCAGGGTGAATTCCTTCACCTGCTCGGCCTTGGTGGTGATGGCTTCACCGCTGGCCTTGGGCAGCTGCCCGCTGTCATTGCGGCAGCCGGCCAGGCCCAGCAACAGGCCTCCTGCCAGTACCGCCGCCGCCCATCCCCACCGCTTCCGCCGTGCCGGACCGCTCATGTCGTCACTCCTTGATCGAGGCGGCCATTATAGGCAGGCCGCGTCAAGGTGTTGACGCGATTTCGGCAATTGCCCCAAGTGCGGGTAGTGCCGGCCGCTGCCCGGCAACCGGCATGGCAGGTTGGATGGAATCGCCGGCCAGCGGCCGGCACTACCGATCGCCCTAGCCCGGCAGGTACAGGTCCACGTAGTCGGTCACCGGCATTGCCGCCAGGGCCACCGGGTCCAGCGATGCGGCCAGGATGCGCTGCTGCTGGCTGGTCGGGAAGCGGTGGGCCAGGTGCCGGCGGAACTTGTCCATCAGCAGCGGAATGCCTTCCTCGCGACGGCGCGCGTGGCCCAGCGGGTATTCCACCAGTACCTCGGGCAGCTCGGTGCCATCGGTGAAGCGCACGCTCAGGCCGTTGGCGATGCTGCGCTTGTCAGCTTCCAGGTAATCGGCGCTGAGCTGCGGGTCTTCATGGCAGGTCATCTTCGCGCGCAGCGCATCGATGCGCGGATCCGCCGCCACATCGTCCTCGTAGTCCTCTGCCACCAGCCGCCCATGCAGCAACGCGATGGCGACCATGTACTGCACGCAATGATCGCGGTCAGCGGGATTATGCAGCGGGCCCTGCTTGTCGATGATGCAGATGCAGGCTTCCTGGGTCCGGATCGCGATATGCGCGATGTCCTCGACCCGTCGCCCCATCGCACGCAGCTGCTGGTGCAGCGCGACCGCCGCCTCCACCGCGGTCTGGCCGTGGAACTCGGCCGGGTAGCTGATCTTGAACAGCACGTTCTCCATCACATAGCTGCCCAGCGGTCGCCCCAGCGTCAGTGCCTGACCGCGCATGGACACGGCCTCGAAGCCCCAGGTTGGCGCGCTCAGCACGCTGGGATAGCCCATCTCACCACTGGCCGCCATCAAGGCCAGGCGCACGCCACGGCTGGTCGCATCGCCGGCCGCCCAGCTCTTGCGCGAGCCGGTGTTGGGAGCGTGCCGGTAGGTGCGCAGCGCTTGGCCATCGACCCAGGCCAGTGACAGCGCATTGAGCATGCGCTCGCGGTCCAGCCCGAGCAGTTGGGCGACCACGGCCGTGGTAGCCACCTTGACCAGCACCACGTGGTCCAGCCCGACCCGGTTGAAGGAGTTCTGCAGCGCCAGCACGCCCTGGATCTCGTGCGCCTTGATCATCGCCAGCAGCACGTCGTGCACGGTCGGCGGCGGGCGGCGCAGGGCCTGCGCGTTGCGCCCCAGCCAGTCGCAAACAGCCAAGATGCCGCCGAGATTGTCGGAAGGATGGCCCCACTCGGCAGCCAGCCAGGTGTCGTTGAAATCCAGCCAGCGCACCATTGCGCCGAGATTGAAGGCGGCCTGCACCGGGTCCAGCACGTAGTGCGTGCCCGGCACGCGCGCGCCGTTGACCACGCTGATGCCCGGCACCAGTGGACCGAGCAGCTTGCTGCAGGCCGGGAAAGAAAGTGCCTCCAGTCCGCACCCAAGCGTATCGAGCAGGCAGTGGTGCGCGGTCTGGAACGCCAGCGGTGAGTCGATGCGTGCGTCGCGCACGTAATCGACGATGTCCACCAGCAGCGCATCCCACGCTGCACGCTCGTTGGATGGGGTGTGGCTGTCGGACATCGTCGATCTCCTCTTCAGAAGCAGGTCAGGCCGCGCCTCCCGGTAATCGCCAACCTAGGTTGGCGCTGGACCGTACCCGGGCGGTGCCAATGCAATGCCAACCAAGGCTGGCATCCACCAGAGCATGTGATGCCGGCGCCGTTCGGCTGGTTACTCGGCCGGTACCCGCACCTTGCCTTCCATCAATACGCGGGCGCTGCGGCTCATGATGGCCTTGGTCACTGTCCACTGGCCGTCAACGAGACCTGCCTGCGCACCCACGCGCAACGTGCCCGAGGGATGACCGAACGTCACCGCTTCGCGTTCGCCGCCACCGGCGGCGCGATTGACCAGCGTGCCCGGGATCGCCGCCGCAGTGCCGATCGCTACGGCGGCGGTACCCATCATCGCGTGGTGCAGCTTGCCCATCGACAACGCGCGCGCATGCAGGTCGATCGCCGAGGCCGGGATGGCCTTGCCACTGGACGACACATAGTCCTGAGCCGGTGCAACGAACGCCACCTTCGGCGTGTGCTGGCGCGTCGCCGCGTCCTCCAGGTTCTTGATCAGACCCATGCACAAGGCGCCGTAGGCGCGGATCTTCTCGAAGCGCTCCAGCGCTCCCTTGTCCTCGTTGATCGCCGGTTGCAGCTCGATACCGGTGTAGCCGAGGTCGGCGGCGTTGAGGAAGATGGTCGGGATGCCGGCGGTGATCATGGTCACCTCGAAGCTGCCCACGCCGGGCACGTCCAGTGTATCGACCAGATTGCCGGTCGGGAACATCGCGCCCGCATCACCGTCATCGGACGGATCGATGAATTCCAGCTGGATCTCGGCCGCCGGGAAGGTCACGCCATCCAGCTCGAAATCGCCGGTCTCCTGCACTTCGCCATCGCGCATCGGCACATGGGCGATGATGGTCTTGCCGATGTTGGCCTGCCAGATGCGTACGGTGCACAGGCCATCGCGCGGCACCCGGGCCGGATCGATCAGCCCATTGGCGATCGCAAACGGACCCACCGCGGTGCTGAGGTTGCCACAATTGCCGCTCCAGTCGACGAAGGCGGTATCGATCGAGACCTGGCCGTACAGGTAGTCCACATCGTGGTCCGGCACCGAAGCGGTGGAGATGATCACGCATTTGCTGGTGCTGGACGTTGCACCGCCCATACCATCGGTCTGCTTGCCATACGGATCGGGCGAGCCGATCACGCGCATCAGCAGCGCATCGCGTGCGGCGCCCGGCACCTGCGCGGCCTCGGGCAGGTCCTGCAGGCGGAAGAACACGCCCTTGCTGGTGCCACCGCGCATGTAGGTGGCGGGAATACGGAGTTGCGGGAGGAAGGTCATGGATCAGTATCCTGGATGCGACGAACCAATATCGGGGTTGAGCTTCTCGTCTTCGAACAGTGCTTCCATGCCCCGCGAAGCATTCCAGATGCGCACGATGGAAACGTGCGCAGGTAGCTCCACGTAGTAGATCAGGTAGCCGTTGAAGCGACGAACCGGATGAAAACGCAACGGCGCTGGCAGCGAGGGCAATAGACCCGCATGCAGTGCGGAACCAGCACCCGGGTGGGCCTCGATCAGCTTTACAACGGATTCCACCGCATCGATGAAGCCGATTTCCAGCACTTCTCCGCCTTGATCTGCATACCAGCCTGCTGCCTGGTCAAGATCTCGAACCGCTGCGGGGGACCAGTGCGAGGGCTTCACTTGCGGTTCCGTGCACGCTCACGCAGCTTGTCGAAGTGATCCGGCGCCAGAGGCGCCGAAGGTCCCGACGCCAGCCCCTCGGCAATCAGCTGCTTGAGCAGTTCTTCGGCCTTGCTGCGCTGGCGCTGGCGGATCAGGTCACGCACATAGTCCGACGTACTGGAGTAGCCGCCTTCGCGCACTTCTTCGTCCACGAACTGCTTGAGCGGATCGGTCAGCGAAATGTTCATGGTGGCCATGAAACTCTCCTTTGGCAGTTTTTGCCAAGCCAGTGTGCGCCCTGCCCTGGGGTCGGACAAGCCCGCCCCCGGCCTCCGGGGGCGGGCATTCAGCCGGCTATCACGCCACCTTGGCGCCTTCCAGGAAGTCCTGGGCGAAGCGCTGCAGCACGCCGCCGGCCTCGTAGATCGCCACTTCCTCGTCGCTGTCCAGGCGGCAGGTGACCGGCACCACCACGTCCTGGCCGTCACGGCGGTGGATGACCAGGGTCAGCTCGGCACGCGGGGTACGCTCGCCGATCACGTCAAAGGTCTCGGTGCCATCGATCCCCAGGGTCAGCCGGGTGGTGCCCGGCTTGAACTCCAGCGGCAGCACGCCCATGCCGATCAGGTTGGTGCGGTGGATGCGCTCGAAGCCCTCGGCCACGATCGCCTCCACGCCGGCCAGGCGCACGCCCTTGGCGGCCCAGTCACGCGAGCTGCCCTGGCCGTAGTCGGCACCGGCGATGATGATCAGCGGCTGCTTGCGCTGCATGTAGGTCTCGATCGCCTCCCACATGCGCATCACCTTGCCTTCCGGCTCCACGCGCGCCAGCGAACCCTGCTTCACGCTGCCGTCGTCATTGCGCACCATCTCGTTGAACAGCTTCGGATTGGCGAAGGTGGCGCGCTGCGCGGTCAGGTGGTCACCGCGATGCGTGGCGTAGGAATTGAAGTCCTCTTCCGGTAGGCCCATCTTCGCCAGGTATTCGCCGGCGGCACTGGACGCCAGGATCGCGTTGGACGGCGACAGGTGGTCGGTGGTGATGTTGTCCGGCAGCACCGCCAGCGCGCGCATGCCTGCCAGCGTGCGCTCGCCGGCCAGTGCGCCCTCCCAGTACGGAGGACGGCGGATGTAGGTGCTCTGCGGGCGCCAGTCGTACAGCGGGCTGACCGCGGCGCCGTGCTCCACGCGCACGTTGAACATCGGGTTGTAGACCTTGCGGAACTGCTCGGGCTTCACCGAGGCCTTCACCACCGCGTCGATCTCGGCATCGCTGGGCCAGATGTCCTTCAGGCGCACTTCGTTGCCGTCGGCGTCCACGCCCAGCACGTCCTTCTCGATATCGAAGCGGACGGTGCCGGCGATGGCATAGGCGATCACCAGCGGCGGCGAGGCCAGGAAGGCCTGCTTGGCGTACGGATGGATGCGGCCATCGAAGTTGCGGTTACCCGACAGCACGGCCGTGGAATACAGGTCACGGTCGATGATTTCCTGCTGGATCTTCGGATCCAGCGCACCACTCATGCCATTGCAGGTAGTGCACGCGAAGGCGACGATGCCGAAGCCGAGCTGTTCCAGGTCGGGCAGCAGACCGGATTCTTCCAGGTACAGCTGGACGGCCTTGGAACCCGGCGCCAGCGACGACTTCACCCACGGCTTGCGCTGCAGGCCACGCGCGTTGGCGTTGCGCGCCAGCAGTGCTGCGGCGATCACGTTGCGCGGATTGGAGGTGTTGGTGCAGCTGGTGATGGCCGCGATGATCACCGCGCCATCGGGCATCAGGCCCTGCGCCTGCTCGGCCTTGCCCGCTTCCAGCTTGGCCTCGTCGGCGATGCCGCGCTCGGCCAGCTCGGCAGTGGCCACGCGCTTGTGCGGGTTGGACGGGCCAGCCATGTTGCGCACCACGCTGGACAGGTCGAAGTGCAGCACGCGCTCGTACTGCGCGGTCGCCAGATCGTCGGCCCACAGACCGGTGGTGCGTGCGTAGTTTTCCACCAGCGCTACCTGCGACTCCTCGCGCCCGGTCAGGCGCAGGTAATCGGTGGTCTGTGCGTCGATGTAGAACATCGCGGCGGTGGCCCCGTATTCGGGGCACATGTTGGAGATGGTGGCACGGTCACCGATGGTCAGTGCCGCGGCACCCTCGCCGAAGAATTCAAGCCACGCGCCGACCACGCGTTCCTTGCGCAGGAACTCGGTCAGCGCCAGCACCACGTCGGTGGCGGTGATGCCCGGCTGCGGGCGGCCAGTCAGTTCGACACCGACGGTGTCAGGCAGGCGCATCCACGACGCGCGGCCCAGCATCACGTTCTCCGCTTCCAGACCACCCACACCAATGGCGATCACACCCAGCGCATCCACGTGCGGGGTGTGGCTGTCGGTGCCCACGCAGGTGTCCGGGAAGGCCACGCCGTCCTGCACGTAGATCACCGGAGACATCTTCTCCAGGTTGATCTGGTGCATGATGCCGTTGCCCGGCGGAATCACATCCACGTTCTGGAATGCCTGCTTGGTCCAGTCGATGAAGTGGAAACGGTCTTCATTGCGACGATCTTCGATCGCGCGGTTCTTCTCGAACGCCTGCGGATCGAAACCACCGCACTCCACCGCCAGCGAGTGATCGACGATCAGCTGCACCGGCACAACCGGGTTGACCTTGGCCGGGTCGCCACCCTTGTCGGCGATCGCATCACGCAGGCCGGCCAGGTCCACCAGCGCGGTCTGGCCGAGGATGTCGTGGCAGACCACGCGCGCCGGGAACCACGGGAAATCGAGGTCGCGACGGCGCTCGATCAGCTGCTTCAGCGAATCGCCGAGCGTGGCCGGGTCGCAGCGACGCACCAGGTTCTCGGCCAGCACGCGCGAGGTGTACGGCAGGGTGGCGTAGGCGCCGGGCTGGATCGCATCGACAGCGGCACGCGCGTCGAAATAATCCAGCGCGCTGCCGGGGAGGTTCTTGCGGTAATCGGTATTCATGGGCTGGCGGAGTACTTGGGGCGGGCCGGGTGCCGGCGGTGCGGCGGCGAAAGCACCCGGCCGGCACGCGGCCGGCCGGATGGGTACGGCAGGTGGATCAGACGCGCTTGTCGATGGCGACGAAGTCGCGGTCTTCCGGACCGATGTAGTTGGCGCTCGGGCGGATGATCTTGCCGTCGATACGCTGCTCGACGATGTGCGCGCTCCAGCCGGCGGTGCGGGCGATCACGAACAGGGGAGTGAACATCGCGGTCGGCACGCCCATCATGTGGTAGCTGACGGCGCTGAACCAGTCCAGGTTCGGGAACATCTTCTTGATGTCCCACATCACCGATTCCAGGCGCTCGGCAATGTTGTACATCTTCATGCTCGACTGCTCTTCGGACAGCTCGCGGGCCACGTCCTTGATCACCTTGTTGCGCGGATCAGAGACGGTGTAGACCGGGTGGCCGAAACCGATCACCACTTCCTTGCGCTCGACGCGGGCCTTGATGTCTTCCTCGGCCTCATCGGGACTGTCGTAGCGCTTCTGCACTTCGAACGCCACTTCGTTGGCGCCGCCGTGCTTCGGACCGCGCAGCGCGCCGATGCCACCGCAGATCGCGCTGTACATGTCGCTGCCGGTGCCGGCGATGACGCGGCAGGTGAATGTCGAGGCGTTGAACTCGTGCTCCGCGTACAGGATCAGCGAGGTGTGCATCGCCTTCACCCACGATTCCTGCGGCTTCTCGCCGTGCAGCAGGTGCAGGAAGTGGCCGCCGATCGAGTCATCGTCGGTTTCCACGTCGATGGCACGGCCGTTGTGGCTCCAGTGGTACCAGTACAGCAGCATCGAACCGAGGCAGGCCATCAGCTTGTCGGCGATGTCACGCGCGCCCGGATGGTTGTGGTCGTCCTTCTCCGGCGCCACGCAGCCGAGCACGGACACGCCGGTACGCATCACGTCCATCGGGTGTGCCGACGGCGGAAGCTCTTCCAGCGCCGCCTTCACCGCAGCAGGAATGCCACGCAGCGACTTCAGTTTGGCCTTGTACGAAACCAGCTCGGCTCGGGTCGGCAGCTTGCCGTGCACCAGCAGGTAGGCGATTTCCTCGAACTCGCTGGTGTTGGCCAGGTCCAGGATGTCGTAGCCACGGTAGTGCAGGTCGTTGCCACTACGGCCCACGCTGCACAGCGCGGTGTTGCCGGCAGCGGTGCCGGACAGGGCGACGGACTTCTTCGGCTTGAAGGTCGGGGTTGCGGTCGTATCGTTCATGTTTCCCTCCGAAAACTTGATGGTGCAGGGTACTGCTTATTTCTTGGCGGCGAACAGTGCATCGAGCTGCTGCTCGAAGGCGTGGTAGCCGATGCGGTCGTAGAGTTCTTCGCGGGTCTGCATGGTCTCCACCACATTGCGCTGGTGGCCATCGCGGCGCACCGCCTGGTAGACGTTCTCGGCGGCCTTGTTGGCGGCGCGGAAGGCCGACAGCGGGAACAGCTGGATCGCAACGCCGGCAGAAGCCAGTTCATCGCGGCTGAACAGCGGGGTGGCGCCGAACTCGGTGATGTTCGCCAGCACCGGCACCTTCACCGCGTCGACGAAGCGGCGATAGGTGTCCAGGTCGTAGGCCGCCTCGGCGAAGATGCCGTCGGCACCGGCCTCGACACAGGCGATGGCGCGCTCGATGGCCTTGTCCACGCCGTCCACCTGGATGGCGTCGGTACGCGCGATCAGGAAGAAGTCCGGATCGGTCTTGGCATCGGCAGCCGCCTTCACGCGGTCGACCATTTCACCCTGCGAGACGATTTCCTTGCCCGGGCGGTGACCGCAGCGCTTGGCGCCGACCTGGTCTTCGATGTGGCAGGCGGCCGCGCCGGCCTTGATCAGCGACTTCACGGTGCGCGCGATGTTGAACGCGCTCGGGCCGAAGCCGGTGTCGATGTCGACCATCAACGGCAGGTCGCAGACATCGGTGATGCGGCGCACGTCCACCAGCACGTCTTCCAGGGTGTTGATGCCCAGGTCCGGCAGGCCCAGCGAGCCCGCGGCAACACCGCCGCCGGACAGGTAGATGGCGCGGAAGCCGGCGCGCTTGGCCAGCAGGGCGTGGTTGGCGTTGATCGCGCCGATCACCTGCAGCGGCAATTCGGCAGCCAGCGCCTCACGGAAGCGGGCACCGGCGGAGAAAGGAGTGGAAGCGGTCATGCGGCAATCCAGGTTGAAGTACGGGAAAGAGAGCGCAAGCACCATGCCAAGCTGCAAGCCGTTGATTTCACGGGAATGACGCCCATGCAACAGCGAAACATATGAAACATTGAAACAGATGTATCATGAAACATCCCGTCCAACGCGCGCCGCCATGTACCTGCCCCGCTCGCCCCTGCGCCACGCCGATGCCGACCCCAGTCGGCCGGTGATCTGGACCGTCAGCGTCTCGCGGCTGACCGGTCTTCTCGGCGACGTCATTCCCGAGTTCGATCGCCGCGCGCGTATCGAGCAGATCAACCTCGGCTTCGAGGAAGCGGTGGACGTGATCGGCCAGCGCCTGCGCCGCGAGCACTGCGACGTGGTCATCGCTGGCGGCTCCAACGCGGCCTGGCTGCGCAGCCGGCTGGAGCTGCCGCTGGTGCCGATCCAGGCCAACGGCTTCGACCTGATGGAAGCCTTGGCGCGCGCACGGCGGATCGCCGGCCGTATCGGCCTGGTCACCCACGCCAGCGACGTGCCGGTGTTCAGCAACTTCCAGCAGAGCTTCGGCCTGGACATCGAGCATCGCCGCTTCGTCACCCGCGAGGACGCCCGCGACTGCATCGCCGACCTGCGCGCCAACGGCATCGAGGTGATCGTCGGCACCGGCATGGCCATCGACCACGCCGAACAGGCCGGACTGCCCGGCGTGCTGCTGTACTCGGCAGATTCGGTACGGCAAGCGTTCGAGCACGCGTTGGAACTGACCCAGACCCTGGCCCGCTCCGGCGGCAGCCGGCCCGCGCCGCGCCGCCGTGCCGCACCGCGCAGCGATGCCCACGACCTGCTCGGCGACAGCGAGGCCATGGCACAGGTGCGCGCACAGATCGCGCTGTACGCCCCGCATGACAGCACCGTACTGGTCACCGGCGAAACCGGCACCGGCAAGGAACTGGTGGCGCGCCAGCTGCACGCCGCCAGCGGACGCCGTGGCCGCTTCGTGGCACTGAACTGTGGCGCGATCAGCGAATCGCTGCTGGAAGCGGAGCTGTTCGGCTACAGCGATGGCGCCTTCACCGGCGCACGCCGTGGCGGCCGCGTCGGCCTGGTCGAGGCCGCTGACGGCGGCACCCTGTTCCTGGATGAAATCGGCGAACTGCCGCTGCCACTGCAGACCCGCCTGCTGCGGGTGCTGGAAGAACGCGAGGTACTGCGTGTCGGTGCCACCGAGCCGACCCCGGTCGACCTTCGCGTGGTGGCCGCGACCCTGCAGTCGCTCGAGCAGCGCGTGGCGGCCGGCAGCTTCCGCCGCGACCTGTATTACCGCCTGGCCGCGCTGCGCATCGCCCTGCCCGCACTGCGTGCCCGGCGCGGTGACATCCCGCTGCTGGCGCAGCATTTCTTCCGCCAGCTGCGTGGTATCGACGCGCCACTGGATGCGGAGGCACTGGCGGTGCTGACCACCGCCGAGTGGCCAGGAAACGTGCGCGAATTGCGCAATCTGGTGGATCGGCTGCGCATCCATTGGCAACCCGGTGAAGGGCTGATTGATGCCGCGCGACTGCTGCAGCTGGCACCCGAACTGGTGAATGAGGGCGCCGCTGCGCTACCGGTGGAAAGCAACGGCAAGCGGCCGCCGCGTGCGCAGTTGGAAACGCTGTTGCAGGAACACCGCAATGACCGCGAGGGCATGGCGCAGGCGCTGGGCGTCTCACGCACTACGCTCTGGCGCTGGCTGCGCGCGGAGGGATTGTAACGTCCTGCCATCTGGCTGGTGCACACCGATCTCTGGCCGGGGCGAACCGATGCCGATGTCTGTTGAGGGCAACCCGATGCCTGGGCGGTGCGAAGCGATCCCCGGTGGGTGCGAACCTTGGTTCGCACCGCTTTTCCCAATCACCCCATCCACGCATGGCGTGGAACTACTGGAGCGTCCAGGCGCTACAGCACGCTCGTCGGCCGGGCGCCGAATAAAGTGCAATCAGCGTGTCCAACGCGCTTCGATCGCGAACCGTCCACTCCCCACTGCGGCAATCCACAACAGCAACACACCCAGCGGCACTTCGCTCAGGTAGAAGAACCAGCTCAACCAATCCGGCAAGCTCAGTCCCGCAGGAATGCGCGCGATGCCATCGGTCAGCGCCGCCACCGCACAGATCCCCGCCAGCAGCAGGGCCGAAGGACGGCTGAGCAGGCCCAGCACCAGCAGGCCGCCCGCAATCCATTCAATGCCGCCGAGCACCGGCGCACTGAACACCGGGAACGGGATCCCCGCATCAACCAGCGTATGCACCATGCGTTCGCGGCCCGCATCGGTGAACACCTTGTTCCAGCCGGACACGCAGAACATCACCCCGGCGACGATGCGGGCGATCAACAGCAGGAACGCTTCCACGCCGTGACGCGGCGGCGGCACCGCAAACAGGCAACGCCAGGAGGGCATGGCAACTCCGGAAGTCGAGAACATCCGTCGGAGTGTGCCGGTTAAGGGCCTGCTCGCAGATGAAGCAAGCCGGTCCATTTGCGACAGCCTGCTCTTGTGGAGTCGAGCCCTGCTCGACTGCCTCATGCGTCGGCCAGCAGAAGCTCGATTTCCTCCACCTGCACCACCGGCACCTGCCACGGATGATGCGGCACGATGCCCTGTTCGAAGATGCGCTGCAGCCGCTGCGGATCGCGCAGCAGGCAGAATTCCAGGCGTACGCTGTCGACCACTTCGGTGCGCCCCGCCTCACCCTGCACGGGCGACGCACCCACGCGCGGGCGGAACTGTTCGAACCCCGGCGCCGACCACCACATACCGTGCTCGTAGTCGCCGGCCGCCAGCGCATCCACCGCCAGGATGCCCTGCTTCACAGCGCCCAGTGCTGCCGACGGCACGAACACCACTACGCGGTACAGCGCCACGCGTTGCATCGGGCAGCCTTACGGGTACAGCAGGCGCTTGCTCCAGCGCCCTTCGGCGCCGGCTTCATAGCACCAGCGTTCGTGCAGGCGGAACTGCGCGCCGTACCAGAACTCGATGCGGTCGGGCACCACGCGCAGGCCACTCCAGCCCTCCGGGCGCGGCACATCCTTGCCCTCGAAGCGGGCTTCGACCTCGGCCACGCGCGCATCGAATTCCTCGCGCGTTGCCAGCGTCTTCGACTGCTGCGAGGCCCACGCGCCGATCTGGCTCATGCGCGGGCGGCTGGCGAAATAGGCATCGGCTTCGGCATCGGCGACCTGCTCCACACGGCCTTCAATGCGCACCTGGATGCCGGCCTCACGCAGGCTGCGCCACAGGAACAACAGCGCGGCCTGCGGATTGACCTGCAGTTCCTGGCCCTTGTGGCTGTCCAGGTGGGTGTAGAAGACGAAGCCACGCTCGTCGAAGGCCTTCAGCAGCACAGTGCGTGCCGAGGGACGGCCCTGCGTATCGGCGGTGGCCACGGTCATCGCGTTCGGCTCGACCTCGCGGCTCTGTTTGGCCTCCTCGAACAGGCCGGCAAACGTGGACAGGGCTTCGGCGTACAGGTCGCTCATGATTGCGTTCTTCTCACACGGATTGGGCTATTGTGGCTGCATGGCCGCTGCTGCGTATATGCCCCAGGTGAAAGGATTCCCCGAAACATTGGCCGAACAGGTGCTGGACGATGCACTGGGCAACGCTGCAGCGGTTCCAGTATTGGCGATCAGCGGCCTGCAGGGGAGCGGCAAATCGACGCTGGCCGCGCAGGTGGTGGCGCGCGCCCAGTCGCGCGGCCTGAACGCCGCCACGCTGTCCATCGATGACGTCTACCTGACCCGCGCACAGCGGCAGCGGCTGGCCCGCCAGGTGCACCCGCTGCTGATCACCCGAGGCCCGCCGGGCACCCATGACCTGCCGTTGGCCCATGCAGTGCTGGACGCCGTGGCCACACGCCAGCCCTTCGCGATGCCGCGCTTCGACAAGCTGGCCGATGAACGCCTGCCCGAAGCGCACTGGCCGCGCCTGCAGCAACCGCTGGACCTGCTGGTCTTCGAAGGCTGGTTCCTTGGCACCCCCGCGCAGGATGACGACGCGCTGGACAGCCCGTTGAACGCACTGGAGCGCGAAGCCGACGCCGATGGTCGCTGGCGGCGCTGGTGCAACCAGGCGCTGGCCCGCGACTACCCGGCGCTGTGGCAGCGCTGCGACCGCCTGTGGTTCCTGCAGCCGCCGGATTTCTCGGTGGTACCGCGCTGGCGCTGGCAGCAGGAGCAGAACCTGCAGGCCGCGCAGCCCGGCCGGCACGGCATGAGCCGGCCACAGCTGGAGCGCTTCGTGCAGTACTACGAGCGGGTCAGCCGGCAGGCGCTGCATGCCCTGCCCGCCCTGGCCGACCACGTGGTGGTGCTGGACGGCCAGCGACAGGTGCAGGACGTGCGCTGAGCGCGCCTATTCCACCAGGAAGGTCACCCGCAGGTTGACCCGCCATTCGGTGATTTCGCCGCTGCCATTGGTCACCACCTTGGTCTCGTTCACCCAGGCGCCCTGGATGCCCTTGACCGTCTCGGAGACCTTCTTCAGACCGCTGCGCACGGCGTCCTCCACGCTCTTCGGCGAGGAGGCGGTGATTTCGATGACCTTCGCGACCGTCATGGCCTGTACTCCGGTTGGCGCGGGAAACCCCGCAGGAACGCCTACCCTGACGTGAAGGACGTAAAGGCCAGGGCACGGAGGTGTTAGCATCACAGGGCATGAATCCTGCTCCGAACCTGATCCTGATCGGCCCGATGGGCGCCGGCAAAACCTGCATCGGCCGCCGTCTGGCCGAGCGCTTCACGCTGGACTTCGTCGATGTCGACCAGGCCATCGTCGATGCCGCCGGCGCCAGCATCCCGACCATTTTCGAGCACTCCGGCGAGGCCGGCTTCCGCAGCCATGAACGCGAGGCGCTTGCCCGCGTGCTGGAAGGTCGCGGCCAGCTGGTCTCCACCGGTGGCGGCGCGGTGCTGGATCCTGGCAACCGCGCGTTGATCGCCCAGCGCGGCTTCGTGGTCTACCTGCGGGTCAGCGTGACCGCGCAGCTGGAGCGCCTGGCCCGCGACAAAGGCAGGCCGCTGCTGCAGCGCCCGGACCGTGAGCAGGTGCTGCACGATCTGGCCGCGCACCGCGACCCGCTGTACCGCGAACTGGCCGACATCACCCTTGATACCGACCCGTACACCGCTGCCGACGCGACCGCCCACCTGGTGGTCAAGCTGGCCACGCAATGGCAGCGCCAGGACCTGACCCCATGACTTCCCCCGCCCTGCTGCAGGTCGCCGTCGGCGGCGACCGCCCTTACCCCATCACCATCGGCGCCGGTGCGCAGGCAGACGGCACCGCGCTGGCCTCGCATGTGCGTGGCCGCCACGTGCTTTTGCTCAGCGACAGCGAAGTGGCCCCGCGCTATCTGGATGCCGTGAAGCAGACCCTTCTGACCGCACGCCCCGACCTGATCGTCGGCGAGCATGTGCTGGCCGCGGGCGAGGCCTCCAAGACGCTGGCCGAATTCGGCCGTGCCATCGAAGCCCTGGCCGCGCTCGGCGCCACCCGCGACGCCTGCGTGTTCGCCCTCGGCGGCGGCGTGGTCGGTGATCTCGCCGGCTTCGCTGCGGCCTGCTGGATGCGCGGCGTGGACTGCGTGCAGCTGCCGACCACCCTGTTGGCGATGGTCGATTCGTCGGTGGGCGGCAAGACTGCGGTCGACATCCCGGCCGGCAAGAACCTGGTCGGCGCGTTCCATCCGCCGCGCGCGGTGATCGCCGATACCCGCGTGCTGGCCACCCTGCCGCCGCGCGAGCTGCGTGCCGGCCTGGCCGAAGTGGTGAAGTACGGCGCGCTGGGTGATGCCGTGTTCTTCGAATGGCTGCAGCAGCATGCCGATGCGCTGCTGGCCGGCGAGGATGCGGTACTGGCCGAAGCCATCGCGCGCAGCTGCCGGCACAAGGCCGCCATCGTCGAGCGTGATCCGTTCGAGAAGGGCGAGCGCGCCCTGCTCAACCTCGGCCATACCTTCGGCCATGCCATCGAAACCGAGCAGGGCTACTCGGCCCCGGGCCGCGATGCACTGAACCACGGCGAAGCGGTCGCGGTGGGCATGGTATTGGCCGCGAAGCTGTCCACCGATCTGGGCCTGGCCGACGATGCCGATCGCGCACGCCTGCAGGCGCTGCTGGAACGGCTCGGCCTGCCGGTGTCGATCCCGGCCGGGCTGGACCCGCAGGCCCTGCTCGGCCGCATGCGGCTGGACAAGAAGAATGTGGCCGGCCGCCTGCGCCTGGTGCTGTGGCGCGGCATGGGCCGCGCCGAAGTGGTGCCGGACGTGGATGAAGCGGCGGTGCTGAAGGTGCTGTCGGCCCGGTAGTGCCGGCCGCTGGCCGGCAACGTCAGCAACGAGGAAGCCCGCCAGCCGTCGGCACGACCGCGTTGCGGCCGGGGTCACCCTGGCCCCGCTACAATCGGCCCATGCACGTCTACCTGCAACATCCCGACGCCGGTGCGCAGGCACCGCGCTTCCTGCGGCTGAGCCTGCAGCCGGACCTGTTCGGCGGCTGGGAGCTGCTGCGCGAGAGCGGCCGCGTCGGTAACCGCTCGCAGCTGCGGCGCGAGCTGTTCCTGCAGGCCGACGAAGCCCGTCATGCCTTCGAGAAGGCCCGCGATGCCGAACTGCATCGCGGCTTCCAGATCCTCTCGCACGGCGACTGACGCCGCTGCCAACTTTCGTCCAAGGAATGCCCATCGTGACCAGCCCTCTCCGCAACGATCGCCTGCTGCGCGCCCTGCGCCGCGAACCGGTGGACTGCACCCCCGTCTGGCTGATGCGCCAGGCCGGCCGCTACCTGCCGGAGTACCGCGCAACCCGGGCCAAGGCCGGCAGCTTCCTGGCCATGGCCAAGAACCCGGAGATCGCCTGCGAAGTCACGCTGCAGCCGCTGCGCCGATTCCCGCTGGACGCAGCCATCCTGTTCTCGGACATCCTCACCATTCCCGATGCGATGGGCCTGGAGCTCTACTTTGTTGAAGGCGAAGGCCCGAAGTTCCGTCATCCGGTGCGTGACGAAGCGGCCATCGCCCGGCTGGCGGTACCGGACATGGAGCAGGACCTGGGCTACGTGATGGACGCGGTACGCCTGATCCGCCGCGAGCTGGACGGCCAGGTACCGTTGATCGGCTTCTCCGGCAGCCCCTGGACACTGGCCTGCTACATGGTGGAAGGCGGCGGCAGCAAGGATTTCGCGCGCATCAAGGCAATGGCGCTGAACCATCCGCAGGCCCTGCACCGCCTGCTGGAGGTCACCACCGACGCGGTGATTGCGTACCTGGGCGCGCAGCGCGCGGCCGGTGCGCAGGCGCTGCAGGTGTTCGACACCTGGGGCGGCGTGCTGTCGCCGGCCATGTACCGCGAGTTCTCGCTGCGCTACCTGCAGCGCATCGCCGAGGGCCTGGAGCGCGGCGAAGGCAGCGAGCGCACGCCGCTGATCCTGTTCGGCAAGGGTACCGGCCTGCACCTGGAAGCGCTGTCGCAGACCGGCGCCGATGCACTGGGCCTGGACTGGACGCTGGACCTGGACGAGGCGATGCGCCGCACCGGTGGCCGCGTCGCGCTGCAGGGCAACCTCGACCCGACCACGCTGTACGCCTCGCCGGATGCGATCGCCGCAGCCGCAGCGCGGGTGCTCGACACCTACGCCGCCGGCAATGGCGGTTCGCGCGAGGGCCACGTGTTCAACCTCGGCCACGGCATGTCGCCGGACATGGACCCGGCCCACGTGCAGGTGCTGGTCGACGCGGTGCACGCGCACAGCCAGCGCTGAGCATTCGGCATACGGTTGCGGCGCGATGTTGATCGCGCCGTGACCCACAGTGCGCGATCATGGCATCCCCCACGCTGCACCGGCCGCACCCCATGTCCACATCGCCATCGACCTACAACCGCCAGCGCCCCCTGCTGTGGCTGGTGTCCTTGGCGATCTTCATGCAGATGCTGGACTCGACCATCGTCAACACGGCATTGCCGGCGATGGCGGCCAGCCTGGGCGAAAGCCCGCTACAGATGCAGTCGGTGGTGTTCAGCTACGCGCTGGCGGTGGCCACCTTCATTCCCGCCTCGGGCTGGATCGCTGACCGCTACGGCACCCGTCGCACCTTCCTGGTGGCGATCATTCTGTTCACCCTCGGCTCGCTGGCCTGCGCGCTGGCCCAGCACCTGCACCAGCTGGTCGGTGCGCGCGTGCTGCAGGGCATCGGCGGTGCCATGCTGCTGCCGGTCGGCCGGCTGGCAGTGATGCGATCAGTACCGCGCGAGGATTTCCTGCGCGCGATGAGCTTCATCGCCATCCCGGCCCTGGTCGGCCCGCTGATCGGCCCCACGCTGGGCGGCTGGCTGGTGGAGATCGCCTCGTGGCACTGGGTGTTCCTGATCAACCTGCCGATCGGCGTGATCGGATTCATCGCCGCGATGAAGATCATGCCCGACCACTACGCCAGCCATCGCACCCGTTTCGACCTGCGTGGCTACATCATGCTGGCCTTCGCGATGGTGGTGCTGTCACTGGCGCTGGACGGCATCTCCGGACTGGGCACGCCACACGCGCTGGTGATGCTGATGACCGTTGCAGGGCTGGCGGCGCTGGTGGGTTACTGGCTGCACGCTGCCAATTCGACGGCGCCGTTGTTCTCGCTGGCGCTGTTCCGCGTACCCAGCTACCGCATCGGCATTCTCGGAAATCTTTTCTCGCGCATCGGCAGCAGCGCCATGCCGATGCTGATCCCGTTGCTGCTGCAGGTCGGCCTGGGCCTGGGCCCGATGAACGCCGGCCTGATGATGGTGCCGGTGGCAGCCGCCGGCATGGTCTCAAAGAAACTGGCAGTGAAGCTGGTGGAGCGCTACGGCTACCGCCGCGTGCTGATGGTCAACACCGTGCTGGTGGGCCTGGCGATGGCCAGCTTCATCCTGATGACACCCGGCCAGCACCTGGCCTGGCGCCTGCTGCAGCTGGCGTTCTTCGGCGCGGTCAATTCGCTGCAGTTCACCGTGATGAACACCGTGACCCTGCGCGATCTGGACCGTGAGTTCGCCAGTTCCGGCAACAGCCTGCTGTCGATGGTGATGATGCTCGCCGCCGGCTTTGGTGCTGCTGCGGCCGGCAGCCTGCTGGCCGCGTTCGGCAACCACCTGGACAGCAACAGCGCCACCGCCGCGCTGCATGCCACGTTCCTGTGCGTGGGCGCGATCACCCTGACCTCGACGATGATCTTCTGGCAGCTGCCCGATACCAAGCCGGAGCCACGGCAGGTCGAGCACGTTGCGGAGTGAGGGTGGTTCGGCAGGGCCTGCGGCCCTGCACCTGCAGAGGCTTCAAGCCAAGGCAACAGCAACGGCAAAAGCAGGCATTTCGTGGGTGGTGGGGCGGTGTGGGCTTGCAGGACACGCCGTAAACCCGTCCCTGGGGGCTCGATGGCGCCATCCATGGCGCCAACGGTCCTGCAAGCCCACACCGCCCCACCTCTGACAGATTTTCGCGATCGGGTAGATCCACGCCATGCATGGATGAATCTCCATCGAGATCGAATATGTCGAACTGAGATCGCAAACCATCCACGCATGGCGTGGATCTACTGCAGATCGCAGAATTCTGTCGAAGGCGGGGTGGTGTCGGAGTGCGGGGTGTCAGCCGCATGGATGCGGCTGCCAAGCCTACAAGGACGTACTTGCGGCGTCCCCGCACTCCGGCACCGCCCCGCCATCCCACGGGAAACCAGCTTTTGCTTCGGCTGTTGCTGTTGCTCCGGCTTGCAGCAGGTGCAGGGCTGCAAGCCCTGCAATAAGCCCTACCGTCCCATGACCCTGGCGATCGCTTCCACCAGCAGCTCACCGGTCACCGGCTTGCGCAGGAAACCACCGATGCCGGCCGCTTCCACCTGCTGCTGAAGGTCCGGATCGGTCCGTGCCGTCACGGCGAGCAGTGGCAGCATGTAGCCCTGGTTACGCAGGTGCTGGGCCAACTCGAAGCCGCTCAGGCCCGGCAGGTCCAGATCCAGCAGGCCGACGTCGAAATCCCCTGCGCTGATCTCGCGCAGTGCCGCCAGCGCATGGCCCGCATGCACCACTTCATGGCCGCGCGCACTCAACAGCCCGCGCACCACATCAGCCACGGTTGCATCATCCTCGACCAGCAGCACGCGCAATGGCGGCATGTTGGCCGCATCCTCGCGGTGCACTTCGCCCTCGGACTCTGCATTGGCATCGACCACCAGCGGCAACGGCAGGGTCACGCCAAAACACGTGCCGCGGCCGAGCTGGCTTTCCACCTGGATACGCCCCTGCATCGCCTGCGCCAGTTCGCGGCAGATCGCCAGGCCCAGGCCGCTGCCGCCGTACTGCGCCGCGGTGCGGGCGCCATCGGCCTGCTCGAAGCGGCGGAACAGGCGCTGCTGCTGTTCCTGGCTGATGCCCGGCCCGGTGTCGCGCACTTCGAAATGCAACGCGCGCAGCTCGCCGTCGCTGCGCGCATGCAGGGTGATGGTTCCGCGGCTGGTGAACTTGACCGCGTTGGAGAGCAGGTTGAGCAGGATCTGCCTTACCCGCATCGCATCGCCGGTCGCCTGCAGGCCCGGCGGCAACTGGTTGTCGAGGGTGAAGCGCAGGCCCTTCTGCGCTGCCAGCGGTCCCATCAGCGCGGCCAGGTCCTGCAGCAGGCAGCTCAGCGCGAACGGCTTGGACTGCAGCTCCAGCCGTCCGGATTCGATCCGTGCCAGGTCCAGTGCATCGTTGACCAGGTGAAGCAGGTGTTCGCCGGCGTGCCGGATCGACTGCGTGTAGCCGCGCTGCTGCGGGTCCAGCGGCGAGGCCAGCAGCAGTTCGCTCATGCCGAGCACACCGGTCATCGGCGTGCGGATTTCGTGGCCGAGATTGGCCAGGAAGCGGGTCTTGGCCGCCGAGGCCTGTTCGGCCAGTTCCTGTTTATGCAGTGCCAGCTGATAGGCATGGCGCCGCTGCAGGCGACGGCGATACAACCAGGCAAACCAACTGGTCAGCAGAAGCGCGATCGAGGCCAGCACCAGCAGCCCGGACAGGCTGCGCCACCACGGTGGCTGTACACGGAATTCCAGGCTCTGCACCCGCGACCAGACATGGTCGGCCGAGCGCGCCTGTACCTCCAGGCGGTAGCTGCCCGGCGGCAGGCGCGAGAACAGGCGCTCACCGGCCGGCCCCACTTCCACCCAATCGGGGTCGTAGCCGGCCAGGCGGTAGCGGTAGCTGTTGGAGGCCGAATCGGCGAATGACAACAGTCGCGCGACGATGCGCAGGTCACGGTCACCATCGGCAATCTGCAAGGGCGTGTCGTGGGTCAGGTCGAGTACCTGCTCGTTGCGGCGGACTTCGACCCGTTCGATCACCAACGGCGCCCGCCGTACCGACGGCCGCACCTGTTCCGGGTCGAACACCACCACGCCGGCCGGGGTACCGGCCACCAGATGGCCATCGCCGGACATCGTCAACGTGTGCTCGCGGAACTCCTGGCTGGGCAGGCCGTCGTGGACGCCGTACAGGCGCACGCTCTGCCCGTCGGCGCCAACCCGGACCAGGCCGCGCGCACTGGTGGCCCAGGCCACGCCCTGTGCGTCGACCACCAGCCCGGAGGCGGAGATTGCCGGGTAGCCCTGCTCCGCGCCGACAACGGCCTGCCGCTCCAACCGGCCCTGGCTCCAGCGGTAGCGCGACAGGCGGCCATCCTCCGACAGCCAGACCTGGCCATCGCGGCCCACGTGCAACGCATGGATCGCCGTCGCCGGCGCGCCCGGCACCGGCTGGAAGCGCTCGCTTTCCGGCAGCCACTGCAGCAGGCCACGGCTACTGGCCAGCCAGATGTGGTCCTGCGGCCCGCATTCCACATCCAGGTTGAGCTGGCCCTGCTGCAGGCCGCGCTGGCCGTTTTCCAGCTGGCGGCGCAGGCGACCGTCGAGGTCACGCTGCTGCAGACCTGCAGGCAACATCAACCATAGACTGTCGCCGTCACAGGTCATCATCGACTCGATGACCCCTTCCATGGTCGCGTCGGCCCCGGCATCACGGCCCCAGCGACGTAGCTCACGTCGCTTCGGGTCATAGCGCAGCAACGCATCGGTCGAGCCGATCCAGACCTGGCCACGGCGATCCTCGCGTACCGAGGACAACCAGTACATGCCATTGACCCAGGTGCGGTGCTGCTCGATCTTGCCCGTCCTGGGATCGAACCGGTCCAGCGCACCGTGGCTGCCGACCGTCCAGATGCCGCCATTGCTGGAAGGGCTGGTGCCGAGCACGAAGGCATTGCGCAGCGAACCGGTGTCGTCCTCCAATCGCGACAGCACCGAGAACTGCCACCAGCGCGGCAGCAGATGCCACAGGCCGGCATTGGTACTGGCCAACCAGATGCCGCCTTCGCGGTCCTCGTAGGCGCCCGTCCAGTTCGGCCGCACCGGCCCGCGCGCAACGGCGCTGTACAGCGGAACGGTCTGGTACTGCCCATCCACGGCCCGACCAAGCCCGGTACGGGTATCCAACCAATGCCCGCCCTGTTCATCGCGCAGCATCATGCCGAGCACCTGCTCGCCCGGCGGCAGTTTCCAGGGCGGCGATTCAAAACGCCCGTCGGGGCGACGCACCGTGGCGCCGGCCATCGTACTGATCCACAGGCTGCCATCGGGTTCGCTGGTCAACCCATTGATCAGCAGGCTGGGAATGACGTCGGTGCCGACCCGCTCGAAGTCGGTGCCGGTCCAGCGCGCCACGCCATGCTTGGTGCCGACCCACAGGCTGCCATCGGCCAGCGTAGCCAGGTACGGCACCGAGGCGGCAGGCAGGCTGCGGGGATTGTTGGCCTCGGGCAGGAAACGCTGCAGGCGGTCCTGGCTGTCCAGCCGGTACAGCCCACCTTCGTGGGTGCCGAACCAGATCGCACCGTCCGGCGTGGTCGCCAGGCTCCAGACCGTGTTGGTCCCCATCAACGGCTGGCTGCTGCGGTCGTAGAAATGCAGCTGGCGGCGGTCGGCCGACATCCGTACCAGGCCCGCGTTCTCGGTCCCGATCCAGAGCTGGTTGCGCGCATCGACCAGGACCGTCCAGATGCGGTTGTCGCGCAGGCCATCCTCAGAACGCCAGATCCGGTAGTTGCGCCCGTCGTAACGGGCCAGGCCGTCGTTGGTGGCGATCCACAGGTAGCCATAGCGGTCTTCGGCCATGCGGTTGACGGTATTGGACGGCAGGCCGTCGAATACCGTCACCTGGCGCGGGCTCGGTGGCACCGGCTGCGCGGCAGCGGGTGACAGGCCGCACAGGAGGATCAGCAGCAGCATTGCCGCCCGCAGATACACCACCGATTGCCTCCTCACGCTGCCTGATGATTCCCGCGCCGCGGGCGTCGGCATGGTAAACCGAAAGTCACGCCGTTCACGCCCGGCGTCGACGTTTTCAAGTTGTGGTCTGTCGTTTGGCGCGAGCCTGGATGATCGCTGCCACCAGCATGTCGCCGGTCACCGGCTTGCGCAGGAAACCATCGAAACCGGCAGCGAGCACCTGCGATTCGGCATACGCATCGGAGCGGGCGGTCACCGCCACCAGTGGCAGTTCGTAGCCCAGGGTGCGCAGCTGGCGGGCGATCGCAGTGCCGTCCAGCGCAGGCAGGTCGAGATCGAGCAGGCCGACATCGAAGCCGTCGGTAGCGATCTCCGACAAAGCCCCCAGGCCATGCAGCACATGCACCACCTCATGGCCGCGGCTGCGCAGCAGGCCGGCGATGACCTCGGCCACGGTGGCATCGTCCTCCACCAGCAGGATGCGCAGTGGCGGCAGCATCGGCAGTGCCGGCGCTTCGCCCGTGGCGGCTGCCTGCCGGGTCCAGGGCAGCGGCAACCGCACCCGGAAACGCGCGCCCTTGCCTGGCTGGCTGTCCACTTCGATGCGCCCGCCCATCGCCACGGCCAGCTCCTGGCAGATCGCCAGGCCCAGCCCGCTTCCACCATAGCGCGAGGCCGTGCGCGGCCCCTCCGCCTGTTCGAATCGGTGGAACAGCCGCTCCTGCTGCTCGGCATTGATACCCGGACCACTGTCGTGCACTTCGAAGCAGAGACCGCCGCCGTTCTCTTCCAGGTGCACGGCCAGGCCGACATGACCGCGCTCGGTGAACTTGATGGCATTGCCCAGCAGGTTGAGCAGGATCTGCCGCACGCGCATCTCGTCGCCACTGACGCTGATCGGGCCGGGCGGATCGTCGCCACGCTGGAAATCCAGCTTGCGCTGTTTCGCCATGGGCTGCATCAGCGCCTGCACCTGATCGAGCAGGCCGGCCAGGTCGAACGGACGCAGATCCAGCTCCAGTCGACCGGCTTCGATGCGCGCGAGGTCCAGCGCATCGTTGACCAACCGCAGCAGATGGCTGCCGGCCTGCTGGATGGAGCCGGCATAGCTGCGCTGCACCGGGTCCAGCGGTGTGGCCAGCAGCAACTCGCTCATGCCAAGCACGCCGGTCATCGGCGTGCGGACTTCATGCCCCAGCGTGGCCAGGAACCGGCTCTTGGCCTGCGAGGCCTGTTCGGCCAGCTCCTGCTTGTGCACGGTCAGCTGCCATTGCTGGCGACGGCGCAGGCGCGCACGGATCGACCAGACCAGGACGAGCAGCAGCAGCGAACCGATCAGGATGTAGCCGAAGATCGCCATGCCGCTGCGCCACCAGGGTGGCAGCACCTTCACCTGCAGCTGCTGCGAAGGCGTCCATGCACCATTGGCAGTGGCCGCCTGCACTTCGATGACGTAGCTGCCGGTCGGCAGTCGCGACAGCGTGCGCTGGCCGTCGCCGCCCTGCTCCACCCAGTTCTGGTCATACCCGCGTACCCGGAAGCGGTAGCGGTTGCCCTGGGGATTGGCATACGACAACAACCGCGCATCGATCTGCAGGTCGCGATCATCCGGTCCCAGCAGCAGGGTGCCGGTGTTCGGCAGCGGCTGCCAGCCGCGTGCATCGTCGCGGCGCACGCGCACCTCGGCAATCACCAGCGACGACCCGGGCAGCACCACGTCGTCGGCATTCACGTCGAATGCAACCAGGCCGGTCTGGGCGACGGCCAGAACGCGACCATCGGCATTCACCGCTGGCGGCCGGCTGGTGAACTCGGCATCGGACAGGCCATCGCGTTCATTGAACAACTGCAGGCGTCGTGCTTTCGGATCCCAGCGCAGCAGGCCGCGCGGCGTGGTCGCCCACACCCGGCCATTGTCGGCCAATGCCAGGCCCCCCATGCTGACCGGCGGCACACCGGCGCTTCCATCAATGCGCTGGATCAGGCGCAGGCTCATGCCATCCCACTGGTAGCGCTCCAGCGCGCCCTGGCGGGCCAGCCACAACTGCTGCGGATCCACCCACACCAGGTCGTAGATCAGCCCGCGCGAGACCCCCGGCACCGCTTCGAAGCGACCGGCCTGCTCACGCCAGATGCCCATGTCGCCCATCACCCATGCCTTGCCATGGGCATCGAAGCGGATCTGCTCGATGGGTGAGTCGGCCGCCTTGCGGAAATCGTCGAGAGGATAGCTGCGCAGCACCCGGCCCTCCGCACTGCGCTGCTGCAGGCCCAGGTTCATCACCGAAAGCCAGACCGTGCCATCGGGTGCCTGCCGCATCAGGTCGATGCGCTGGCGCAGATCGGCGCCTCCACCGATGTGCCAGTCGTGCAGCGCGCGGGTGGCCGGGTCATACACGCTGATGCGGCCGGCACGCCCCAGCCACAGGCGCCCGCCCGACCGCGGCAGTACCGACCACACCGCACCGCTGCCGATCTCGCGGTCGCTGGCCAGCAGGCGCAACGTGCCGTGCGCGTCCAGCTGATACACGCCGTGCGCCGAACCCACGTAGTAGTTCTGGCCATCACTGGCCGCGCCCAGCAGGTACTGGCTGTCCAGCGGCTTGCCATCGAGCTGGTTCCAGATCGAGAAGCGGCGCCAGTCCGGCGGGAGGTAGGCCAGTCCCTGGGTCAGCAGGGCGACCCACAATCCGCCTTCATGGTCCTGCAGCAGATCGAGCACACCGCTCTGTGCAGTGAGGAAACCACTGCCGCGGTCGCCGTCGAGCCGCCATAGCGCACTTGCGTCGCCACGCAGCAGGCCATCGGACGTGCCCGCCCAGTAGCCGCCCTGGCGATCGGCCAGCACCAGCGCCGAGCGCAGGCCGGCGCTGTCGCTCCAGCGCGGACGACTGACCCGGTCCTGCGCATCGATGCGGTACAGGCCATCATTCTGGCTGCCGACCCAGATCGAGCCATCCGGATCGCGGCTCATCCGCAGCACGCTCAATGCGCCCAGCGCGTGCGGTGCCACGGGCTCGAAGTCACGGCCATTCCAGCGTGCGACGCCGGCCTCGGTACCGATCCACAGGCGCCCCCGCGCATCGACCAGGCTGCTGTAGATGGTGTTGCTGGGCAGGCCGTCGGCACGGGCCGGGTCGTGCTTGAAGAAGCGCAGGCTGCCGTCCTCCCCGAACCGGCAGATACCCTGGCTGCTGGTGCCGATCCACAACGCATCCCCGGCGTAGGCCAGCGTCCAGAACTGGCCCAGGCACGGACCATTGACCGCATCGAAGGTCTTGAACCGCTCGCGGTCGGCATCCAGGCGGGCCACGCCCTTGCCATTGATGCCCACCCACACACGGTCCAGCGGATCGACCAGCAGGGTCTCGATCTCGTTGCCGGGCAACGAGCCGGGCTGTTCCGGGTCATGTTCCCAGACCCGCAGCGAGCTGCCGTCGTAGCGCACCAGACCGCCATCGGTTGCGGCCCAGACATGGCCCTGGCGGTCCTCGGCCAGCGCCAGCACCATGCGTGAAGGCATGCCTTCGGCGGCACCGAAGCGCCGCAGGCGTGGTGTTTCTGCCATGTCCAGGGCTGCAGCCGCCGTGGCAGACGCCAACAGCAGCAGCCCCGTTGCCGCGATGCCCAGGCACCACAGGCGCCAGCTGCTCGTCATCCTGAACCCCCTGTCCTGTCCCGATTGTCACACAGGGCCGGGGTCATGGCTGCAACAGCCTGTTGCCGGGGGCAGGACCACCACGAACTGTTGCAGCCATGCACGCATCCTTGGCAGGGGCCTGTGCGTATGATCACAGCGTCCCCCTTCCGGAGCCCGCCATCGATGCGTCCCTGCCTGGCCCTGCTGCCGATGCTGCTCGCCACCGCTCCCGCCTGGGCGGATGCAGATACCTATCGCCTCGATCCGGTGCACACGCGTGTGCTGTTCAGCATCGACCACGCGGGCTACTCGCAGGCGATGGGCACGGTCTCCGGCAGTGAGGGCCGGCTGCAGTTCGATCCCGACAACTGGCGCGAAGCCACGTTGGACGTCGAAGTCCCCGTGTCGCGATTGGACCTTGGTGACGCCAAATGGAACCAGGCCACGCTGGCCCGCAGCCTTCTGGATGGCGAGCGTTTCCCGAAGGCACATTTCGTCTCCAGCCGGGTCGAACCGATCGATGCCAGGCGCGCCCACGTGATCGGCACCCTGACCCTGCGCGGGGTCAGCCAGGAGATCACGCTGGACGTGACCCTCAACGCCATCAAGCGCTACCCCCTCCCCCCGTTCCGACGCACCGCCGGTTTTTCCGCCAGCACCACGCTGAGCCGGCGCGCGTTCGGCATCACCGCCTGGCCGGGCGTCATCGGTGATGCAGTACAGCTGAGGATCGAGGCTGAAGCCACCCTCGACCGCAGCGACGCCCCGGGAACTCCCGCTCCCGTTCCACACTCCGACCCCAAGACGGCCCCCTAGAGGACCCTTCATGACCGCCAAGAACACCCCCGCCGCCTGGGGGAGTGTCAGCCAGATCCTGCATTGGTTGATCGCATTGCTGATCCTCGCCCTGGGCGTGGTCGGCCTGACCATGGGCGAACTGCCCAAGACCCCCAAGTATTTCTGGGTCTATACCGCGCACAAGTCGATCGGCATCACCGTGCTGGCGCTCGTGCTCTTCCGCCTCGGCTGGCGCCTGTATGCCGGTGCCCCCAAGCCGGTGCCGGGCGTGCCCAGCTGGCAGGAACGCATCGCCAGTGCCACCCACGTGCTGCTGTATGTGCTGATGTTCGCCATCCCGCTGTCGGGCTGGCTGTACGACTCGGCCAGCGGCCTGCGCCCGTTCCGCTGGTTCGGCCTGGTCGACGTGCCCAAGCTGAGCGGTCCCGACCCGCAGGTGGTCGCGGTATCGCATGCCATCCACGAGTATGGCTTCTGGCTGTTGATCGCGGTGGTGCTGGCCCATGCCGGCGCTGCCTTCTACCACCACCTGTTCCAGCGCGATGCGACCTTGTCCCGCATGTTGCCGCGCGGCTGGCTTGCCTCCCCTCAGAAGGACTGACCGATGAACCTGAAACTGACCACTCCGGCCGCCGTGGCCGCCGCCCTGGCCGGCATGCTGGCCACCACCCCGGTGTTCGCCGCCGACTACGCACAGGCGCCCGGCGCCGGCTCGATCCTGGTGTTCGCCACCAAGTACGACGGCGAAGTGTTCACCGGCAGCTTCCCGGGCTTCGCCACCAAGCTCAGCTTCGACCCGGCCAACCCGGCCGCCGGTTCGCTGGACGTGGTGATCCCGCTGGCCGGCGCCAAGAGCGGCAACAGCGACCGTGACTCGACCCTGCAGACCGCCGACTTCTTCAATGTTGGCAAGTTCGCCACCGCACGCTACACCGCCAAGGGCTTCCGCGCGGTGGGCAATGACCAGTTCGCCGCCGATGGCACACTGGAGCTGCGAGGCGTCAGCAAGCCGGTCACCCTCACCTTCACCTGGAAGCCGGGCACCCAGCCGGTGCTGACCGGCAAGGCCACGGTCAAGCGCCTGGACTTCGGCGTCGGCGGCGGCGACTGGGCCGACACCAAGACCATCCCGGACGAAACCGCGATCAGCACGATCGTGAAGTTCGACGCGAAATAAACCGCGTCTGGTAGTGCCGGCCGCTGGCCGGCATCACCGGACATGGCAACGCCTCTGGTAGTGCCGGCCGCTGGCCGGCATCACCGGGCATCGCGGGCTTGCCGGCCAACGGCCGGCACTACCGGTCGACGGCCAGCCAGGCCTGGACCGTGGCTGCGTCGAACGGCCAGTCCAGCTCACGACCACCAGTCTCGTCGCGCAGCACCGGCACCCGCGCGCCGTAGCGCGCTTCCAGCGCAGGCTGGTCATCCAGGAACACCGATTCGAACTCCGGTGCCCGCGCCTTGGCCAGCTCGGCCAGGGCCATGTCGCACAGGTGGCAGTCATCGCGCTGGAACAGGGTCAACACCGGTTTTGCTCCCTCTGCCCAAATGCTGCGCCGCAGCCATGGAAGTGCGGCATGAACCGCTAGAATAGCGGTCTCCTCCGGTACCCGCAGTACGGCAACCATGGCTGTCAGCACGTTCGACGTTTTCAAGATCGGCATTGGCCCGAGCTCCTCGCACACCGTCGGGCCGATGAAGGCCGCCGAGCGATTCATCCATCGCTGGCTGCTTGACCCGGGCCGCCTGCACGAGGTCGCGCGCATCCGCGCCGATGTCTATGGCTCGCTGGCGCTGACCGGCCGCGGCCATGGCACCGACAAGGCGATCCTGCTGGGCCTGGAAGGCCAGCGTCCGAACCTGATCGATCCGGACATCATTCCGGCCACCCTGGAGCGCATCCGCAGCAGCAAGCGCATCCAGCTGATGGGCCAGCACGAGATCGCCTTCGACGAGAAGCGCGACCTCGGCATGAACAAGCGCCAGAAGCTGCCGTACCACACCAACGGCATGCGCTTCACCGCGTACAACGCCGAGGACGAGGTGATCGCCACCCGCGACTATTACTCGGTCGGTGGCGGCTTCGTGGTCAACCAGGACGACGCGGCCGATGACCGCATCGTGCCCGACGAGACCCCGCTGCCCTACCCGTTCAAGAGCGGCGACGAGCTGCTGGCGCAGACGGCGCGCAGCGGCCTGAGCATCGCCCAGCTGATGTTCGAGAACGAGAAGTGCTGGCGCAGCGAAGACGAGATCCGCGCCAACCTGCGCGAGATCTGGAGTGCGATGCAGTCGTGCGTGGCGCGCGGCATCCGCGAGGAAGGCGTGCTGCCGGGTGGCCTGAAGGTCGGCCGTCGTGCACCGGCGCTGTACCGCGAGCTGTCGTCGAAGCCGGAAGCAGCGATGCGCGATCCGCTGACCACGCTGGACTGGGTCAATCTCTATGCGCTGGCGGTGAACGAAGAGAACGCCGCCGGTGGTCGTGTGGTGACTGCGCCGACCAACGGCGCTGCCGGCGTGCTGCCGGCGGTGCTGCATTACTTCGACCGTTTCTGCCCCGGCGCCAACGAACAGCGCGTATTCGACTTCCTGCTGACCTCGGCAGCGATCGGCATCCTGTACAAGGAAAACGCCTCGATCTCCGGCGCCGAAGTGGGCTGCCAGGGCGAAGTGGGCGTGGCCTGCTCGATGGCGGCCGGTGGCCTGGTCGCAGCGCTGGGTGGCAACCCGAGCCAGATCGAGAATGCCGCGGAAATCGGCATGGAACACAACCTCGGCCTGACCTGTGACCCGATCGGCGGGCTGGTGCAGATCCCCTGCATCGAACGCAATGCGATGGGCGCGGTGAAGGCGATCAATGCCTCGCGCATGGCGATGCGCGGCGACGGCAAGCACAAGGTGTCGCTGGACAAGGTGATCAAGACCATGCGCGATACCGGCCGCGACATGCAGGACAAGTACAAGGAAACCAGCCGTGGCGGCCTGGCGGTGAACGTCATCGAGTGTTGAGGTCTACCGGTCCCGGCGCGATGGCGCCGGGCCACAGGTAGAGTCGACCGTTGGTCGACTATCGCGCGCAGCGCGGGATTTTCGCTCGTTGTGGGGAAGGTAGTCGACTAACCGTCGACTCTACCCAGTCGACTCTACCTCGTCGCCCTTGCCCGGTCGGACGACACCGTCATTGCGTTCCGGTTAGGCTCGGGGCTCCCCTACCCAGGACCGCCCCATGCGCGTGATCGCTGCCGCCCTGCTTGCCTGCCTTCCACTGCCTGCGCTGGCCGCGCCCACTTACGGGCCGCGGCTGGAGGGTTTCGACTACGGCTATCCGGTGAAGACCTTCGCGCTGGAATCGCAGCAGCAGCCGCTGGAAATGGCCTACCTCGACATCGCGCCGAAGAAGGCACCCATCGGCGTGGTGGTGCTGCTGCACGGCAAGAACTTCTGTGCCGCCACCTGGAAGGAATCGATCAAGCCACTGGTTGGCGCCGGCTATCGGGTGATCGCTCCGGACCAGGTGGGCTTCTGCAAATCCAGCAAGCCCGAGCGTTACCAGTATTCGTTCGCGCAGCTGGCCGCCAACACCCATGCCCTGCTGCAACAGCTGCAACTGGGTGATGTCCCGGTGCACCTGGTCGGTCATTCGATGGGCGGCATGCTGGCGGTGCGCTATGCGCTGATGTTCCCGCAGGACCTGCGCAGCCTGTCACTGGTCAACCCGATCGGGCTGGAAGACTGGAAGGCACTGGGTATTCCCTGGCGCAGCGTGGACGCGTGGTACGCCGGCGAAATGAACATCAGCTATGACAGCATCCGCCGCTACCAGCTGGACGTGTACTACGACGGAAAATGGAAGCCGGCGTATGAACCGTGGGCACGGATGCAGTCGGGCATGTACGAAGGGCCCGGCAAGCAGGCCGTTGCATGGAGCCAGGCACTGGCCTCGGACATGGTGTTCAACCAGCCGGTGGTCTACGAACTCAAGAATGTTCAGGTGCCGACCACGCTGTTCATCGGCCAGAAGGACCGCACCGCGATCGGTCGCGACCTGGCGCCACCAGCGGTGAAGGCGACGCTGGGCAACTATCCGGTGCTCGGCAAGGCGGCCGCCGCGGCGATTCCCGGCGCGACGCTGATCGAGTTCGCCGAACTGGGCCATTCGCCGCAGGTGCAGGACCCGAAGCAGTTCAACGCGGCGTTGCTGAAGGCATTGAAGGCGCATTGAACAGCAGCCCTCCCCTGTAGAGTCGAGCCATGCTCGGCTTATCCAGCAAGAGGGATCTCGCCAGTAGCAGCCGAGCATGGGCTCGGCTCTACAGAAGCAGTGCGATCAGCCGACGATCCGCAACACGTCATCCAGCAGCGCGGCGGCGGTGACTTCCGCGCCCGCGCCCGGGCCCTGGATCAACAACGGCTGGCGGTGATAGCGATCGCTGTGGATGGCCACGCGGTTGTCGGTGCCCGCGCCCTGCGCCAACGGGTGATCGGCAGGCAACTCACGCAGGCCCACCTGCGCACCCTCGCCATCGACACGGCCAACGAAACGCAGCACGCGGCCATTGTCATGCGCCTGCTGCCAGCGCGCCTGCAACGGCGCATCCAGCTGCTCGAGCGCCGCCACCGCATCCTCCAGCGGCAGCGCTGCCAGCGCTTCAGGCACCAGTGAATCCACCTCTACCTGCGACGCATCCAGCGCCAACCCGCTGCTGCGGGCGAGGATCAGCAGCTTGCGACGCACGTCTTCACCGGAAAGGTCCAGACGCGGATCGGGCTCGGTGTAGCCGGCAGCCAGCGCCTCGCGCACCGCCGCCGAGAACGGCGACTGGCCGTCATAACGATGGAACAGCCACGCCAGCGAACCGGACAGCACGCCTTCGATGGCATGGATGTGATCGCCACCGGCCACCAGTGCACGCAGGCTGCTCAACAGCGGCAGGCCCGCGCCCACCGTCGCGCTGTCGCCATAGCGTGCGCCACTGTCGGCACAGCTTTCCGCAATGGCCTGCGCGCGGGCCAGCTGCGCACCACGTCCCAGCTTGTTGGCGGTCACCACATGCACGCCCCGCGCCAGCCACTGCACGTGGCGCGCGGCCACGTCTTCGCTGGCGGTGGCGTCGACCACCACGTCGCCACGCTCCAGTCCTTCGGCACTCGCCCACGGTGGCGAACTCTGGCCATCGCGCGGTGCACGCCGTGCCAGTTCCAGCGGCAAGGCCAGGTCACGATCGATCTCCAGCGCAGTGCGTGAATTGGCCAGCCACTGCACGCTGGGCAGTTCCAGCCCACGCGCCCGCAATGCCTGGTAACGCTGTACGAAGGCCGAGCCGACCGTGCCGGTGCCCAGCAGCGCCAGGCGTCCCACGCCCAGAGCAGGAATTTCTGCGGCGAGCGCGCTCATGCATCCACCACCTGTTTGCGGCGCGCAGCCGCATCAATCACCGCTTCGGCACGCTGCAGCGCGGCGCCGAGATCGGCCAACAGGTCACGCTCGGCCTCGATGCCAACCGACAGGCGCAGCAGGCCTTCGCTGATGCCGGCCGCAGCACGCGCTTCGGCGGTCATCGCCGCATGGGTCATGGTGGCGGGGTGCGCGATCAGGCTTTCGACGCCGCCCAGCGATTCGGCCAGGGTGAAACAGCGCAGGCCATCGACGAACGCGCGAACCGCCGCGTGCGGATCATCACCCGCGCAGTGCGCCAGTTCGAACGACAGCATCGCGCCGAAGCCACTCTGCTGGCGAGCAGCGATGGAGTGGCCCGGGTGATCGGCCAGGCCCGGATAATAGACGCGGCCGACCGCCGGATGCTGGTCCAGCAGCGCAACGATCGACGTGGTGTTCTCCTGATGCACGCGCAGGCGCGCATCCAGCGTACGCAGGCCGCGCAGGGTCAGGAAGGCATCAAACGGCGAACCCGTCAGGCCCAGCGCGTTGCCCCACCACACCAGCTGCTCATGCAGTGCCGGATCGCGCGCGACGACCGCACCACCCACCACGTCGCTGTGGCCGTTGATGTACTTGGTGGTGGAATGCAGCACCAGATCCGCACCGAACGACAGTGGTTGCTGCAGGGCCGGCGACAGGAAGGTGTTGTCGACCACAACCAGAGCACCTGCCTTGTGCGCGGCATCGATGACGAAGCGCAGGTCGGTGATGCGCAGCAGCGGATTGGACGGCGTTTCCACCAGCACCAGCTTCGGCTGGGTGGCCAGGGCCTGCGACAGCGCGCGCGGATCGGTCAGGTCGGCGGTGACCAGTTCGAAATGGCCCTTCTTCGCCAGCGCATTGAACAGCCGCCAGCTGCCACCGTACGCGTCGTGCGGCACGACCAGGGTATCGCCCGGCTGAAGCAGCGCGTTCAACACCAGGTTGATCGCGCCCATGCCGGTGGCGGTGATCACGCCGCCCGCACCGCCTTCCAGCTCGGCCAGCGCTTCACCCAACAGGTCGCGGGTCGGGTTGCCACTGCGCGTGTAGTCGTACTGGCGCTTGTTGCCGAAGCCTTCAAAGCTGAAGTTCGACGACAGCACGATCGGCGGCGTGACCGCGCCATGCGCGGTGTCCCGATCGATGCCGGCACGGACAGCGGCAGTGGTGCGGCTACAGGACGGCTCGTTGGCGTGCAGGCTCATGCGGACTCTCCAGAGGTGCGGAAGGCGGTGGCGAGGATCGCGTCGATGCGATCGGTTTCTTTGAGGAAGGCGTCGTGGCCATAGGGCGAGCGCAGCACGCGCAGGCTGCCGCGCGGCCCCAGCCCCTCGACCAGGCCGACCAGGTCGGCCAACGGCACCAGGCGGTCACCCTCCACCGCGACCACCACGGTCGGCGGCAGGATGGCCGCGGGGTCCACGCGGTGCAGGTCGATCGATTCGGACAGGCGCAGGTAGGCGGTCACCGGCGTGCGCGCGACGTACTGCGCGCCGGCGGCGTCGAGATAGTCCTCGGCGGCGACCCGCACGCGGCCGTTGATCACTTCCGGCGCGGCGTCGAAGCGCTCGCCGAACTCTTCCGGGGTGCGGTAGCTGAGCATGGCGAACTGCCGGGCCAGCGCCAGGCCGTGGTCTTCGCCGCACTGCAGTTGGCCGAGGGCGACGGCGCGGCGCTGCAGTGCGCGCCAGGCCGCGGCATACGGGTGCGGACGATGCGCGCCGCTGGCCAGCACCAGCTGGCGCACCCGGGCTCGATGACGGATCGCGAACTGCTGGCCGACCAGCGCGCCATACGAGTAGCCGACGAAGGCCTTCAGCGTGCGGATACCCAGATGATCCAGCAGCAGTGCCAGCGCATCGGCCTGGTCAGCGGTATCGATCGGCACGTCCAACGCACCGTCGGCCCCGATGAAGTCGAACGCCAGTACGCGCAACTGCTGCGGATCCAGCGTGCGACCACTGCCGACCAGGTCTTCGGCCCAGCCCTTCTCGCTGAACTGTGCGTTGGACGCCACATGGCGATGGGCGGAAATGCCGCCGGCCAGCACCACCACCGGCGCATTGGCGGGGCCGACCCACTCATAGCGCAGGCGCACCGGGCTGGGGCCAGCGTGACGCATCGACAGCACCGCGGCGAACTCACCGCGCTCGGCATGCACGCGATCTTCGACCGGCACGCTGACGGGAACAAAGGGTTCGGGGCGAACGGCGGTACTGGCAGCGAAGCTCATGGCGGGATCCGGTTGGGGAATCGGCCATCGAGCCTTCGCGGGGCTCGCGTTCGAGATGCACGTGCGGTGCATGGATCGAACCATCTTTCGGTGGACGCCACGGTCCCCGCAGGATTTGGCACCTACGCGAACGCTTTCGCATCCGCGGGCTGCCCCGGCTTCAAAGGGCCTGTCCCTCTGCCGGTCTCGATGGTGAGGCCACGATGCCAGCGCTTCCGGGCGCTGTCAATCCCTTCATGCGGATAAAGCGATGAATATTTTCGCGACAGGTATGCGAGAGGCGTCGCGGTCGCTCCGTTCAGGATCGGGTACAGTCCGGACGGTCCGTTTTCCTGAATCCGCTGATGCCACGCCTGCCCTTGACCTGCCTGCTCCTGCCGCTGCTGGCCAGCGCCTCTGCCGGCGCCAGCGAGTGGCGCCAGGGCTGGGGGATGCTGCCGAAGGCGCCTGCCCCCGCCAGCGCGGAGGCGAAGGCCCCCCTTCCGATGGCCCAGCTGCGCCTGCAGTCGATCGGCGAACAGTGGCAGGCCCGGATCGACAACACCCTGGCCGGGCCGTTGCAGATCGAACTGCGCGCCGCCCCTGGGCACCCGGTCGACGGCTTGCCGGTGCAGTCACTGATACAGGGCGACAGCAGCCTGGTAGTCGGCCACCTCCCCGCGCCGGTCAACGGCCGGATGCTGGACCTGCGCCTGCAGTCGGTACCAGGCAACCCCGCCGCACAGGCCGAGGATGTGGCCTACCGCCTGCCCTTCGATGATGCACGCCCGCGGGTGGACCAGGCGCCGCAGGGCCGGTTCAGCCACGACGACGAGGAGAACCGCGACGCGGTCGACTTCGCACTGCCGGAGGGCACGCTGGTGCTGGCCGCGCGCGAGGGCACGGTGATGCAGATCCAGGATGGCTTCCGAGGCAACGGCCAGGACCGCGAACGTGATGGTGCCCGCGCCAACTTCATCCGCGTGCTGCACAGCGACGGCAGCATGGCCCTGTACGGCCACCTGCAGGCCGGCGGCATGCGCGTGCGTCGCGGCCAGGCGGTGGGCGCCGGGCAGCCCATCGGCCTGTCCGGCAACAGCGGCTTCAGCAGCGCACCGCACCTGCACTTCGTGGTGCAGGTCAACCGCGGCATGGGCCTGCGTTCGGTGCCGGCACGCATCTTCGCCGAGCAGGGCCAGCTGCAGTTCGCCCGCCAGGGCGAGGCCGAGGGCGGCATCGGGCGCTGAACGGCCCCGGCCGGTATAATCGGGCGCTTATCTCTTTTATAATCGGGCGCTTATCTCTTTGAAAAGCGCCCCGGGCGGGCGCCACTGCCATGTCCGAAGTCGCCAACGAAGCGTCGCGTCGCCGCACCTTCGCCATCATTTCCCACCCTGACGCCGGCAAGACCACGCTGACCGAAAAGCTGCTGCTGTTCGGAGGCGCGATCCAGATGGCCGGTTCGGTCAAGGGCCGCAAGGCCGCCCGCCACGCCACCTCCGACTGGATGGCATTGGAAAAGGAACGCGGCATCTCCGTCACCTCTTCGGTGATGCAGTTCCCGTACGAAGACAAGATCGTCAACCTGCTCGACACCCCCGGCCACGCCGACTTCGGCGAGGACACCTACCGCGTGCTGACTGCGGTGGACTCGGCGCTGATGGTGATCGACGTGGCCAAGGGCGTGGAAGAGCGCACCATCAAGCTGATGGAAGTGTGCCGCCTGCGCGATACCCCGATCATGACCTTCATCAACAAGCTCGACCGCGAGGGCAAGGACCCGATCGAGCTGCTGGATGAAGTGGAAACCGTGCTGGGCATCCAGTGCGCGCCGGTGACCTGGCCGATCGGCATGGGCCAGCGCCTGAAGGGCGTGGTCCACCTGCTGACCGGCGAAGTGCACCTGTACGAGCCGGGCCGCAACTTCACCCGCCAGGACTCGACCATCTTCCCGTCCATCGACGCCCCCGGCCTGGCCGAGAAGATCGGTGCGCAGATGCTGGCCGACCTGCGCGACGAGCTGGAACTGGTGCAGGGCGCCAGCCATCCGTTCGACCTGGAGGCCTACCGCGCCGGCAAGCAGACCCCGGTGTTCTTCGGCTCGGGCGTGAACAACTTCGGCGTGCAGCCGCTGCTGGACTTCTTCGTCGAGCATGCGCCGTCGCCACAGGCACGCTCCACCACCGGCCGCGAGATCGCCCCGGAAGAAAACAAGCTGACCGGCTTCGTGTTCAAGATCCAGGCCAACATGGACCCGCAGCACCGCGACCGCGTCGCGTTCATGCGCGTCTGCTCGGGCCGCTTCAGCGCCGGCATGAAGACCTTCCACGTGCGCACCGGCAAGGAAATGAAGCTGGCCAACGCACTGACCTTCATGGCCAGCGATCGTGAAATCGCCGCCGAAGCCTGGCCGGGCGATGTGATCGGCATCCACAACCACGGCACCATTTCCATCGGCGATACCTTTACCGAAGGCGAAGCGGTCACCTTCACCGGCATCCCCAACTTCGCCCCGGAACTGTTCCGCCGCGCGCGCCTGCGCGATCCGCTCAAGCTCAAGCAGCTGCAGAAGGGACTGGCCCAGCTGTCCGAAGAAGGCGCGACCCAGTTCTTCCGCCCTCTCACCAGCAACGACCTGATCCTGGGTGCGGTGGGTGTGCTGCAGTTCGACGTGGCGGCCTATCGCCTGAAGGACGAGTACGGCGTGGAAGCCACCTTCGAGCCGGTCAGCGTGACCACCGCGCGTTGGGTCCACTGCAGCAACGAGAAGAAGCTGGAAGAGTTCCGAGAAAAGAATGCGCTGAACCTGGCACTGGATGCAGCCGGCCACCTGGTCTACCTGGCACCGACCCGGGTCAACCTGCAGCTGGCGCAGGAACGCTCGCCGGACGTGCGTTTCTCGGCCACCCGCGAAGCGGCCCATACCGTTTCGGTGGGCTGATGCCAAGGGGTCGGATCCCTTTCCGGCAGGAAAGGGCTCTGACCCCAGCCAACGCAAGGCAGGCATTCACCCACCATACGGTGACAGGCGTGCACGCATCGCCCATCGCGGCGATGATAAGGGGGTGCGGGTCCCCCTCCCCGCGAACAATGCCTACGCCATGTCCACGACGTCCATTGCTTCGATCCGTGAAGAAATCGCCAGCGCCCTGACCCATGGCCTGGGCGCGGTATTCGCTCTGGCCGCCAGCGCGGTGTTGATCACCCTGGCTGCGATCTACGGCGACGGCTGGCAGCTGGCCAGCGCGATCGTGTTCGGTATCGCGCTGTTGCTGCTGTACACCGCCTCCACGCTGTACCACGCCATCCAGCATCCGGTTGCCAAGGGCCGGTTGAAGGTGTTCGACCACTGCGCGATCTATGTGCTGATCGCGGGCACCTATACCCCGTTCACCCTGATCGGCCTGCGCGGTCCGTGGGGCTGGGGCCTGTTCACCGCGATCTGGGCGCTGGCGCTGGGCGGCGTGGTGTTCAAGCTGTTCTACACCGGCCGTTTCAAGGTGCTCTCAACGGTGATCTACATCGCCATGGGCTGGCTGGTGGTCGTGGCGATCAAGCCGATGTGGGCCTCGATCGATGGCGGCACCCTCACCTGGCTGTTCGCCGGCGGCCTGTCGTACACGCTGGGGACCTACTTCTACCACCGTGAATCGATCCCGTACTCGCATGCCATCTGGCACCTGTTCGTGATCGGCGGCAGCGTCTGCCACTTCGTCGCGGTCACCATGCAGGTGCTGTAAACGGCCGCTCGAGGGCGGCGTGTGCACGCCATGCACATGGTCGCTTCGCGTCCTGTCCACGAACAGGGGGCAACCATGGCAGCGTGAATGCTGCCGCCTCCCCTGCCGCAAGGCGCACGCCCCGCTGGCGCCTCCGCCGCCCCGGCCCACGAGGCCGGCGCTGGCTCACGATCCTGGTTTTCCTGCTGGCGGCGATCCTGGTACTGCTCGCGTTGTGGGACTGGAACTGGTTCAAGGGACCGGTGGAGCGCGCGGTGCAGGCACGCACCGGCCGAGTGCTGCACATCGGGAACCTTGATGTCGACCTCGGCCGCACCAGCACGATCCGCGCCGATGCGATCACCTTCGCCAATGCCAGCTGGGCGAAACAACCTGAGATGGCCAGCGCAGACCGCGTCGAGATCGACGTGCGGGTCTGGCCCCTGCTGCGCGGCAGCGTGCAGCTGCCCGAGGTGCGCCTGACCCGGCCGGACGTGCTGCTGGAAACCGCCCCGCGCAAGGGCGAGCCGGGCAACTGGGACTTCCTCGGTGACAGCGCCGGCGGCACAAGCCCGCAGCTCAAACGCCTGCGCATCGACGATGGTCGGCTGCAGTTCATCGATGCACTGGGCCGCACCGACATCCGCGTGGGCGTGCGCAGCGGTCAGCCGAAACAGGCCGATGCCTCGCCGCCGCTGCTGGTGCAGGGCAAAGGCCACTGGCAAGGCAACCCGTTCACCCTGCGCGGTGGCACCGAATCACCGCTGGAACTGACCGACAGCGACCACCCGTTCCGCATGCACCTCGACGGTCGCGCCGGCGCTACCCACGCGGTGGCCAGTGGCACGCTGACCAATCCGTTCCAGCTGCGGGTGTTCGACCTGCAGTTCGCACTCAGCGGGCAGGACCTGTCGGACCTGTACCCGCTGCTCGGCATTGCCATCCCGCCCTCACCGCCCTACGCCTTGGACGGACGGCTGAAGCGCGACCACAACGTCTGGCGCTACGACAGCTTCACCGGGAAGGTCGGTGACAGCGACCTCGCTGGCAACCTGCAGTTCGAGGTGGGACGCGACCGTCCACGGCTGACCGCGACACTGGAATCCAGGCGCCTGGACTTCGATGACCTGGCCGGCTTCGTGGGAGCGCCACCGAAGACCGGCGGCGGCGAAACCGCGAATGCGGAGCAAAAGGCACAGGCCGCCCGCGTCGCCGCCAGCCGCCGGGTATTGCCCGACACGCCCTACAACCTGGGCAAACTGCGTGCGATGGATGCCGACGTGCGCTGGAAGGCCCACCGCATCAACGCGCCCTCGTTGCCACTGGACGACATGGACGCGCACCTGCTGCTGGATGACGGCGTGCTGCGGCTGGACCCGCTGAACTTCGGCGTGGCCGGCGGCGATATCCGCAGCACGATCCGCATGGATGCACGCCAGGCGCAGATTCGCACCGCGTTGAAGGCCAGCGTACGCGGCGTGCAGCTGGGCCAGCTTTTCCCGGATGCGAAACTGGCCGAGCAGGCCAAGGGCGGCATCGGCGGCGAAGTGGACCTGAGCGGGCGCGGCAACTCGATCGCCGCCATGCTCGGCAGCAGCAGCGGCAAGGTCGGGCTGGCGATGGGCCGTGGCCATGTCGGCAACCTGGTGATGGAACTGGCCGGGCTGGATATCACCGAATCACTGAAGTTCCTGGTGACCGGTGACAAGCAGATTCCGCTGCGCTGCGCCTTCGCCGACTTCGGTGTGCAGGACGGCCTGATGACCAGCCAGGCACTGGCGGTGGACACCACCGATACCATCCTCATCGGCGAAGGCACGGTCAGCCTGCGCGACGAGACCCTGGACCTGCTGCTGAAACCGCGCCCGAAGGACAAGAGCATCCTGGTACTGCGGTCACCGTTGCATATCAGCGGCACGTTCAAGGACCCGTCGTTCCGCCCTGACTTCAAGGCGTTGGGTATTCGCGGCGCGGTGGCCCTGGCACTGGGCAGTATTGCCCCGCCGGCAGCGCTGCTGGCTACGATTGAACTGGGGCCGGGCAAGGATGCCAACTGCGGTGGGCAGTATGCGAAGTAGGGTTACAGCGTTGTTCGCGGCGCCTCCCTTCCCGCGCGTAGAGCCGGAGCAAGGCGACAGGCAGGACACGCCGTAAATACGTCCCTGTAGGCTCGGTCGGCGCATCCATGCGCCTCACGGTCCTGCCTGCCGCCTTGCTCCGGCTCCGGACAGTTTCCTGCGCGCGCGGAACGAGAGCGAAATTCAAAGTCAAAAAAAAAAGCAAAGTCAAAAGCTGTTGCCAACCAAGGTTGGCATCTACCAGGAGCGGGGGATCGGCACTGAAACGCACCGCGCTCGCGGGAACGTGTCCAGAGGCGGAGGACCCTGCCCAGCCGCACCCTCCGCCTCCCAACGTATCAGGAAGGCGCTGCTTTGGCTTTGGCTTTGGCTTTGGCTTTGGCTTTGGCTTTAGCTTTGGCTTTAGCTTTGGCTTTGACTTTGGCTTTGAGCTTCGAAAAGCGGGCTGGCGGGCCGCAGGCCCGCCAGCGAAAAACTCATCCCGCCACGATGTACTGCTGCAGCTGATCCAGCTCCCTGCGCTGCGCATCGATCACCGACTTCACCAGGTCGCCAATGGAAATCACCCCCAGCACCTGCACGCCCTCCACCACCGGCAGGTGGCGGATGCGGTAGTCGGTCACCAGCTGCAGACAATGCTCCACCTGTTCGCCCGGCGACACCGTCACCACCTGCGTCGTCATGATCTCGGCCACCGCCGTATCGCGCGAAGAACGATCACGCAACACGATCTTGCGCGCGTAATCGCGCTCCGAAAGGATCCCGACCAACCGCGGCCCGTCCATCACCAGGACCGCGCCAATGCCCTTTTCCGCCATCAACCGGATCGCATCGATCACCGCCGCATCCGGCGCGACCGCATGTACTTCAGGAGACTTGCCGTCCAACAGTTGCCGTACCGTGGTCATCTGCCTGCCCTCCGAGGGTGGGTTGCAGGGCCGAGTCTGCCACGGCGGATGCTAGCCACGCGTCAACCAGGTACAACGGCCGCTGCTTGGACTCTTCGTACAGGCGCCCCAGGTACTCACCGATCAGGCCCAGCGCGATCAACTGCACCCCGCCCAGGAACAGGATCACCGCCATCATCGTCGGCCAGCCCGCCACCCGGTCGCCGTACAGCGCGGCCTTGACGATCACCCACATGCCGAACACGAAGGCCACCGCCGCGGTTGCCAGCCCCAGGTAGGTCGCCGCGCGCAGGGGCACGGTCGAGAACCCGGTAATGCCTTCCAGGGCGAAGTTCCACAGCCGCCACAGGCTGAACTTGCTGGTGCCGGCCACGCGTGCGTGGCGGTGATAGGGCACCGCCACGCGCTTGAAACCCACCCAGCTGAAAAGCCCCTTCATGAAACGATGGCGCTCACGCATCTCGCGCAGCGCACTCAGCGCGCGTGGTGACAGCAGGCGGAAATCCCCGGTATCGGCCGGGATCGGCGTACGCGAAAGGCGCCCCATCACGCGGTAGAAGATCGCCGCCGTGGCACGCTTGATCCAGGCCTCGCCATCGCGCGCCAGGCGCGTGCCATAGACGTTGTCATGGCCCTCGCGCCAGCGCGCGACGAACTGCGGCACAAGCTCCGGCGGGTCCTGGCCATCGGCATCCAGGATCATCGCCGCCCCTTCGCGCACCAGGTCCAGGCCAGCGGTCAGTGCGGCTTCCTTGCCGAAATTGCGCGACAGCTTCAGCGCGGAGACCCGCGCGTCGGATTGGGCCAGGCGGGCGATCACCTCCCAGGTCCCGTCATGGCTGCCGTCGTCCACGTACAGAATGTGGCCGTCGATGTCGGGCAGCGCGTCGAGCACCGCGCACAACCGCGGATGCAGCAACGGCAGTGCCAGGGCCTCGTTGTAGGCGGCGATGACGAAAGTGAGCCGTTCGCGGGTCATGCCCGGATTGTACGTTGCCGCCGCCCGTAGATCAGGCGGCGCGCGCTCACTCTTCCGAAAGGTACGCGGCCCCGCCCAGCTGCCGTGCCTGGCGCTGGATCCAGGCGGCGCGCCGCTGCACGTACGGCCCTGGCTTTGCGGCGTTGTAGCGCCGCGGTGCCGGCAGCACCGCCGCCAACCGCGCGCTATCGGCCGGGCTCAACCTGGCCGCGTCCTTGCCCCAGAACTTCTGCGCCGCCGCCTGAGCTCCGTACACGCCATCACCAAACTCGGCGATGTTGGCGTACATCTCCAGGATGCGCTCCTTTGGCCACAGCGCTTCGATCAGCACGGTGTACCAGACCTCCAGCCCCTTGCGGATCCAGCTGCGGCCCTGCCAGAGGAACAGGTTCTTGGCGACCTGCTGGCTGATCGTGCTGGCGCCACGCAGTCGCCCGCCCTTGGCATTGTGGTCGCGGGCCTTCTCGATCGCCTGCAGATCGAAGCCGTTGTGGTCGGGGAAACGCTGGTCCTCGGCGGCCACCAGCGAAATCGGCAGGCTCGGCGCCATCTGGTCAAGGTCGCGCCACTGGTAATGCAGGCGATAGGACCAATCGGCCTCGCCCACCGCCTCGCCATAGCGCCACAGCATCACCATGGACACGGGCGGGTCGATGAACCGCAGCACCAGGACCTGCAGGCAGCTGAAAGCGGCCAGCAGCACCGGCAGCCACAGCAGCCGTTTCCAGCGCCAGCGCCTGCGGCGCGGGCCTTCTACGACAGCTTCCACCTTGTGCTGCTCTCCCCCTGCCCCCATTACTGGTGCATCCTTCTTCTATCTGGTTGTCGGCGCATTATCCGGCAACTGCCCCCGTTTACGCGCGATGTGAGCCGATGACCGCCAACTCCGATTCCCTGATCCGCTTCCTGCTCCCCGACGCCGGCGTCCGCGGCGTCCACGTGCGCCTGCAGGCCACCTGGCAGGAGATCCTGTCCCACGCCGAGTACCCGGATACCGCCGCCGAACTGCTCGGCGAGGCCTGCGTGGCCTCGGCGCTGTTCACCGGCCATACCAAGATCGATGGACGCCTGTCGATCCAGCTGCGCAGCAGCACTGCCCTGCGCACCCTGTTCGCCGAATGCACCGCCGCCGGCACCCTGCGCGGCATCGCCCAGCTCAGCGAAGGCGGCGACGCGCCGCGCGACCTGTCCAGCCTGGGCGATGACGCGATCCTCGCCATCACCATCGAGAACCCCGGCCTGGATCCGCGTGAACCCCAGCGCTACCAGAGCCTGGTCGGACTGACCGCACCGGAGCTGGACGAGGCCTTCGAGGACTACTTCCGCCAGTCCGAGCAGCTGCCGACCCGCCTGCTGCTGGCGGCCGACCGCAATGGTGCCGCCGGCCTGCTGCTGCAGAAGCTGCCGGGCGACGAGGGCGACGAGGACGGCTGGGCACGCGCCAGCGCCCTGTTCGAAACCCTGGGCAAGGCCGAATTGCTGGCCACCCCGGCCGAGCAGCTGCTGCACCGCCTGTTCCACGAGGAGAAGCCGGCGCTGATGGGCGAAAAGCCGCTGTCCTTTGCCTGCTCCTGTTCCCGCGAGCGGGTGGCGGCGATGCTGCAGTCGCTGGGTGAGGAAGAGGCCCGTGCAGCGGCTGCAGACACCGGCGCCGTCGAGGTCCGTTGCGAATTCTGCGGGCGTGAGTATCACTTTCCATTGACGGAGTTCGGCATACTGTTCCACGGCGCCCAGGGGGCTGTACCGGCGCCTGAACGGCTTCAATGAACGGCAGTCTTGTACCTGGGGAGGATCAAGGCTTGTTAAGAATTCATAAACACCCTAGGATCAAGTTCCCGTCCCCACGGGAACTTCCGTTGTCCGTCCCTGTCTGAACTGGTCCGATGCGTACCTTCCTGCGTCTACCGCTGGCCATGATGATCGCCCTTGGCGCGATCACGGGCGTGCATGCGCAGAGCAAGGACACCCGCACCGTGCTGCCGGTATGGAACAAGGGCAGCGGCAAGGTCGAGGCCCTGCTGTACCTGGAGCCGACCGGTGAGCAGGCGGCCGGGGCGCGCTGGCATTTCGGCCGCAACTCGCTGGATGCGGCCTTTGGCCTGTCCTCCGGCGATTCACTGGGCCTGCTCTGCAGCAGCAGCGGGACCAGCATGAGCGGCCTGGCCAGCCACTGCATGCTGGCCAGCCTCGGCGACGAGGACGACCTCAACAGCCGGCGTTTCACCGGCACCGCCGCATTGAACCGTGGCAGCAGCCGCCTCGGCATCACCGCCGGCACCGGCCGTGAAACCCTGCCGGCATGGCTGGCAGGCCCGAACAAGACCCCTTCGCTGCGCGCCGAGCAGAATGACCTGACCGTGTTCGCGCAGAAGAACATCGGCCGCGAAGGCTTCGTGTCCATCGCCGGCACCTACGCCAAGGCCCGCCTGGTACCGCTGGCCGACGCCTCGCCGGCCATTGCCGACCGCTGGGACAGCAAGAGCCTGAGCATCGGCGCCGGCTACGGCAATTTCACCGGCAGCATCATCGGCCGCGTCATCGACGTGCCCGGCAAGCCCGGCAAGTGGGAAGGCCTGGGTATCGGCCTGACCTGGCGCACGCCATGGTCCGGCCAGCTCACCGTGGGCGCCGAGAACGTGATCAGCCGCGGCAAGAATCCGTTCTCGCCACGCAACGAAAGCAACGACGACGGCACCGTGCCGTACGTGCGCTACGAGCAGGACCTGTAAGCTCCCTGCCGCCTCACCGCGACGTTTCCGCGCGCGCTCCCTTCGCCCATCCCCGTAATGACACCTCGCCGCCACCACGCGGCGATGCGCAAGCGCCTGTGCGCGGCCTGGTCCAGCACGGCTGCGCAAAGGCCTGCGCCATCAAGCCTGGCTGCCCCATGAAAAAAGCCACGCCCCTTTCGGGGCGTGGCCATGTCACACGTACATATTACGCCGCGATCAGAAGCGCTGGGTGTACTTCATGTACAGGAAGCGACCGATGTCGAAGCCACCGTAGTAGGAGACGTTCGCGCTCGGCTGGCTGTACATGGTCGGGCCCACGCGGCCGAACACGTTGTTGGCACCCACGGCCACGGTCGCATTCCACGGTGCGTTCCAGCGCAGCTGGACGTCGTTGAATACGGTCGCGCCACGCTGGTTGGTCGCGCTGCCCACCGCCACGCCCTGGTTGTTCGGCGAAGCGTAGTTCGGCAGGTTGCACTCTTCCGGGAACGTCACGGCGCTCAGGCACGATTCCTTCATGCCGGAGAAGTAACGGACGGTCCAGCTGGCGCCGAAGTCACCCATTTCCCAACCCAGGTTCAGGTTCGAACGCACGCGGAAGGCGCCGCCCGCCCAGCCCACGCCGGTGCGGGGATTCGGGTGGGTGACCGGGTTCTTGGTGGTGACCAGGTCATCACGCGAGGTGTAGGTGCTGGTCCACTGCGCGCTGAAGTTGCCGAAACGATCGGTCGGCAGGCGGTAGCTGACATCCAGGTCGAAGCCTTCCACCTCGCGGTAACCGGCGTTGATGCCGGTGCGCTTGAGGTTGTTGACGATGCCGGTCACCGGGTCACGCGTGAACGCCGAGCAGCGTGCCGCGATGTCGTTGATGTAGCAGTCGTTGAGGATCAGGTTGGCCGTGTCCGAGATGATGGTGTTCTCGACGCGGATTTCCCACCAGTCCAGCGACATGTTGAAGTTCTGGATGAAACCCGGGCTCCAGACGAAGCCCAGGGTCTTGGACGTCGAGGTTTCCGGGGTCAGCTGGTCGTTGGAGCCGGAGACGAAGGCCAGCGGGGTCTGCGACGATGCAGCGGTGGTCGGGGTGAAGCCCTGCTGCTGCTGGCGGAAGTTGGCTGCATTTACGCCGGCCGGCAGTGCGGCGGCGCAACGGGCACGCACCGCAGGATTGGTGCGCGCCGCACCGTAGACCGAATCGCACGGATCGGTGAAGAAGTCGAACGACTGCGAACCGCCGCTGTACAGGTCGGCGATGGTCGGGGCACGGAAGCCTTCCGCCCAGGTACCGCGGATGAGCAGCGAGTCGATCGGCTTCCACTTGAAGCCGAACTTGCTGTTCAGCGTGGTGCCGAAGGTGTCGTAGTCCGAATGGCGGGTGGCCGCGTTGAGGCTCAGCTCGCGGGCGCCCGGCAGGTCGGCCAGGATCGGCACGTTGAACTCGGCATAGACTTCGTCAACCTTGTAGCCACCACCGGTGGGGAAGTTGGCCAGGCCGGAGGTGTTGCCCGACTGCACCAGCGCGTCCGGGCTGAAGCTGCCGGTTTCCTTGCGGTGCTCGACACCCACGGCGAAGCCCAGGTCGCCGGCAGGCAGGGTGAACAGGCTGCCGGCCAGGTTGGCGGTGATGACCTTGGTGGTGGTCTCGGCGGTGGAGTGCGCGGACGGGAACAGCAGGTTCTGCAGGGCGGTGTTGCCGGTCAATGCGCCGTTGGCACCGTTGCTCTGGATGCCGGCGTGCAGGAACGGGTTGTACGGCACGCACTGGTTCAGCCCGATCGGGTTGGCCACGGTACCGCACTGCGCCACGCCGCTGCTGTTGATGAAGGACGGACCCACCGCCGCACGCAGCGCGGTCAGGTTGAGGTCGCCGGTGCTGGTCTGGACCAGCTTGTTGTTGTTGTACAGGTAGCCGACATCCCAGTCGAACAGGCGGTCGGAGAACTCGAAGCTGCCTTCCAGGCCGCCGCTGAAGCGGAAGGTGGTCAGCTCGGCGCGGGTGTTGCGCGGCACTTCCGAAGTACGACGCCACCAGTTGGCGATGTCAGCACCCAGCGGATTGAACACACTGCTGGCCGAAATCGGCGAACCGAAGGCCAGTGCGCCGTACGGGTAGCCGGCGATCTGGCGGTTCGAATCGCGGAAGCTGTACAGCATGTTGGTGCGCAGGCGCACGTTGTCGGTCAGGTCGTAGATGCCATCGACGAACACTGCACGGCGTTCCTGCGGGGTACGCAGGTCGGTCTGCAGGTTGGTGTTGGTCTTGTCCTTGGTGGAGAAGCTGTTGACGTTCTGCGCGACGTAGTCGGCCTTGTTGTTCGCGTTGCCACCCTCACGCAGGATCACGCGCACTTCGCGGTTCGGGTTGGATGCGCTGGCGGCCGGATAGGTGACGCCCGGCAGGCCATCAGCCGGACGGCTGACGAAACCGCCGAACTCACCCACGGTGGTCCAACCGAAGTCAGGGTGGTTGGAGCTGCGCGGGAACGCACCGTACGGACGATCGGCCGCCCGCACCTTGTCTTCCTTGGCGTACTCGGCACCGATGGTCAGCGAACCGCGCTCACCCTTCACGCCCATGGTGAAGTCCATGGTGCGGGTGGCACCGTCGCCTTCACTGTACTGGCCGTAGTAGACGCTGCCGGTGGCGCCTTCGAAGTTGGTACGGGTGATGATGTTGATGACGCCGGCGATGGCATCGGAACCGTAGATCGACGAAGCGCCGTCCTTCAGCACTTCGATGCGCTCGATGGCCGAGACCGGCACGGTCGAGATGTCCTGCAGGCCACCGGTTGTGATGCCCAGGCGCTTGCCGTTGAGCAGCACCAGGGTGCGGGTGGCGCCCAGGTCACGCAGGCTGATGTAGGTGCCGCCGACGGCTTCGCCCGAGGACAGCGGCTGGGCACGGCTGATCGGCGGCGTACCCACGGCGCTGATGTTCTGCAGGATGTCAGCGACCGACGAGAAGCCCTGCTTCTCGATGTCAGCGCGGTTGAGGGTCAGGACCGGCTGGGCGGTTTCGACGTCGACGGTACGGATGCGCGAACCGGTGACTTCGATGCGGTCCAGGTTGGTGGCGGTCTGGGCAGACGCCACCCCGGTACCGGCAACGGATGCGGCGCTGGCGGCCAGCGCAACGCACACTGCATCGCGCAGCTTGTTGCTGTTCAACTTCATGGGCTCTCTCTCCATGGATCTTGGGTTGTGTGCTGAGTCCAACCGACGTGCCCCAAAAGGGAGGCACAAAAAACGGCTGGTGACCCGATAGTAGCCACACTTGATCTGGAATTAAAGAGTCGTTAAGAAAATGCCCAAATCGCGTGAAACCAGCCTCACCACGACATACGTTGGCGCATTGAGGTCGCCTGCAAGGCGCATTCGGCACTTGCAGGGCGCCATTCTCCCATTCAGCTGGGAATGAGCGTCTCGATCAGATGCTCGACATAGGCCTCGAAATCCTCGCGGGCCTGCTTGGGTTGCTGCAGCTGCAGCGACAGCTGCAGGAAGCCGACGTAGGCGGCATAGGCCAGGCGCGCGCGATGCCGTGCATCGGTGGAGCTGAGCCCGGCCTGGCGGAACGAAGCAACCAAATAGTCGAGCCGGCGCTGCGAAACGCGGTCGATCACCGGGCGCACCATCGGGTGGTCCAGCGCCTTCAGCAGTTCGCTGTAGATGATGTGCGGCTGCACTTCGTGCGCGACCATCTGGAACAGCTGGCGCAGGCGCACGCGCGGATCCGGCACGTCCTCCAGGCTGCCGAACACCTGTTCCTGTTCGAACAGTTCCCAGCGTTCCAGCGCCGCCTGCAGCAGTGCATCACGCGAGGGGAAGTGCCAGTAGAAACTGCCCTTGGTCACACCCAGGCGCCGCGCCAACGGTTCCACCGCGACGGCCCCCACACCTTGTTCAGCAATCAGATCGAGAGCGGCCTGGGCCCAGTCTTCGGCACTCAGGCGGCTGTTGCGGCCGGCGCGCGGTTCGCCGGCGGAAGCGTCAGGTTGATTCATGGGCTGATTTAACCATACGCCGGGGTTCGTTGCAGTACGCGGTTGCGGCCCAAACCGTCGCGACGCCCGCCTGGGCACCTGCCGCAGCGCACCATACCGTGCAGTATTGACTTCCCTCACAAGCGATCCATACTAGCAAGTATGGTTACGTCCCCTACTCCCGCTGCGTTCCATGATCTTCGCCTGGAGGCCGCCCATGGCGCACGCCTGGCCGCAACCGCCAGCGACCACGGCCGCCGTGGCCGCGTGTTGTTCGCGCACGGCTTCGGCCAGACCCGGCACGCATGGAACGCCACCGCGCGGGCCCTGTCTGCGGCGGGGCTGCAGACGCTGGCCTACGACGCCCGTGGCCACGGCGATTCGGACTGGAATTCTGCCGAACTGCCCTATCACGGCGAGCAGTTCGCTGATGACCTGATCGTGCTGGCCGGGGAACAGCCACGCCCGCCGGTGCTGGTCGCAGCCTCGATGGGCGGCCTGTTCGGCCTGCTGGCCGAATCGCGCTGGCCGGGCCTGTTCTCGGCGATGGTGCTGGTGGACATCACCCCGCGTTGGGATACCGCCGGTGTTGAACGCATCCTGGCCTTCATGACCGCCCATCCCGACGGCTTTGCCTCGCTCACCCAGGCCGCCGACGTGATCTCGGCCTACATGCCGCACCGTCCGCGCAAATCCGAGCAGTCGCTGCGCGCACTGCTGCGCGAGGACGGCCACGGCCGCTGGCGTTGGCACTGGGACCCGCGCCTGGTGGCCGAACTGGCCCGCGACAGCGAGCAGCACCAGGATGCGCTGGCCGAGGCCGCACGCCAGGTGAAGTGCCCGCTGCTGCTGGTCAGCGGCGGCCGAAGCGACCTGGTCACGCCACAGACCGTGGCCGAATTCCTGGCGTTGGCGCCGCACGCGCGTCATGTACAGCTGCCGCAGGCCACGCACATGGTCGCCGGCGATGACAACGACGCCTTTACCGCTACTGTGTTGGACTATCTGGACGTGTTGCCCGCAGCGGATGCTGCAGCTTCGTCCGCCACAAACGAGCACGTCACCGGAGCACGCTCATGAGCATCGTTCTTCCCTTCCTCGCCCTGCTGCTGGCAGGCGCGTTCGTCGCCTACCACCGCATGCGGCTGGTTACCTGGACGCTGATCAGCGTGGCCCTGCTGGTCGCCTGCTGGTTCATTCCCTACGTCAACCAGACCGCCACGATCGTGGCTGCCGCCGTATTGGCCGTCATCGCCGTGCCGCTGCTGCTGCCGTTCATCCGCAAGCCGCTGCTGACCGGCCCGATGATGAAGGTGTTCCGCAAGGTGCTGCCGCCGCTGTCGCAGACCGAGCGCATCGCGCTGGAAACCGGCTCGGTTGGCTTCGAGGGCGAACTGTTCACCGGTGATCCGGACTGGAACATCCTGCTCAATTACCCCAAGCCGCAGCTGACCGCCGAAGAACAGGCCTTCCTCGATGGCCCGGTCGAAGAGCTGTGCACGATGGTCAACGACTGGGAAATCACCCACGTCCACGCTGACCTGCCGCCGGAGCTGTGGGCCTTCATCAAGAAGAACAAGTTCTTCGGCATGATCATCCCGAAGGAATATGGCGGCCTGGGCTTCTCTGCGCTGGCCCACCACAAGGTGATCCAGAAGCTGGCCTCGGTGTCCTCGGTGGTCAGCTCCACCGTCGGTGTGCCCAACTCGCTGGGCCCGGGTGAACTGCTGGTGCATTACGGCACCCAGGAACAGAAGGACCAGTACCTGCCACGCCTGGCCGATGGCCGCGAAGTGCCCTGCTTCGGCCTGACCGGTCCGTTCGCCGGCTCCGACGCCACCTCGATTCCGGACTACGGCATCGTCTGCAGGGGCGAGTGGAACGGCGAGCAGGTGCTCGGCGTCAAGCTGACCTTCGACAAGCGTTACATCACCCTGGCCCCGGTCGCTTCGCTGATCGGCCTGGCCTTCCGCATGTACGACCCGGATGGCCTGATCGGCGACACCCGCGACATCGGCATCACCCTGGGCCTGCTGCCGCGCGACACCGCCGGCGTTGAAATCGGCCGTCGCCACTTCCCGCTGAACTCGACGTTCCAGAACGGCCCGATCCGCGGCAAGGACGTGTTCATTCCGCTGACCCAGCTGATCGGTGGCGCGGCCATGGCCGGCAAGGGCTGGAACATGCTCAACGAGTGCCTGGCCGTGGGCCGCTCGATCACCCTGCCGTCCACCGCCAGTGGCGGAGCCAAGGCCGGTGCCGCCGTGACCGGCGCCTATGCACGCATCCGCAAGCAGTTCGGCCTGTCGGTCGGCCGCTTCGAAGGCGTGGAAGAAGCGCTGGCCCGCATCGGCGGCAAGGCGTACAAGATCAGCGCGCTGTCGCAGGCCACCGCTGCTGCAGTCGACCGTGGTGACGTGCCGTCGGTACCGTCGGCCATCGCCAAGTACCACTGCACCACCATGAGCCGCGAAGTGATCTCGGACATGATGGACGTGATCGGCGGCAAGGGCATCATCCTGGGGCCGCGCAACTTCGCCGGCCGCAGCTGGCAGGCCGCGCCGATCGCGATCACCGTGGAAGGCGCCAACATCATGACCCGCAGCCTGCTGATCTTCGGCCAGGGTGCGATCCTCTGCCACCCATGGGTACTGAAGGAAATGAAGGCCGCGCAGGATCCGGATACCCGTGCCGGCCTGCAGGACTTCGACCGCAGCCTGTTCGGCCACATCCGCTTCGGCATCTCCAATGCCGTGCGCTCGTTCTGGTTTGGCCTGACCGGCGCGCGCTTCGGCGCCGCCCCGGGTGACGCCTACACCCGCCGCTACTTCCGCAAGCTGGACCGTTACTCGGCCAACCTGGCGCTGATGGCCGACATCTCGATGATGACCCTCGGCGGCAAGCTGAAGTTCAAGGAATCGCTGTCCGGCCGCCTGGGCGACGTGCTGAGCCACGTCTACATGACCAGCGCCATGCTCAAGCGCTACCACGATGAAGGCGCACCGCAGGCCGACCAGCCGCTGCTGGCCTGGGCCTTCCATGACAGCGTGCACAAGATCGAGGAATCGCTGTCGGCGGCCCTGCGCAACTTCCCGATCCGTCCGATCGGCTGGCTGATGTGGGCGCTGATCTTCCCGCTGGGCCGTCGTGCCGAGGCCCCGGGCGACCGCCTGAGCCGCCGCGTCGCCGCCCTGCTGATGGCGCCGAACGAAGCCCGCGACCGCCTGGCCAGTGGCGTGTTCCTGACCCCGTGCGAGAACAACCCGGGTGGCCGCATCAACAGCTACCTGAGCAAGGCGATCATGGCCGAGCCGGTGGAGCGCAAGTTCCTGAAGGCGCTGAAGAGCAAGGGCATCGAGGCGCTGGACTTCAAGAGCCAGCTGGACGAAGCCGTGGCCGAGGGCGTGATCACCCAGGACGAGCGCAGCCTGCTGGAAGAGCTGCGCACGCTGACCCTGGATACGATCACCGTGGACGACTTCGACACCCACGAACTGCGCGCGGCCAGCTACTACGACCGCCAGCACAAGGATCCGCATTCGCAGGCCGCCTGATCGCCCGCGATACGCGTTGCCTTCGACGGCGGGCCTCGGCCCGCCGTCGCTCTATCCGACGACCGGAACACCGACCATGTCCACGCCTCTGCTCTCGCTCTACCACCGGCTGCAACGCTGGCCTGCCGGCACCTGGCTGTTCTCGCGCGCGGTCTGCTTCAAGGCGCCCTACTTCGCCAGCATCGCGCCGCGCATCACCCGCCTGGAACACGGCCGCTGCGAAGGCACGCTGGCCGACCGCCGCAGGGTGCGCAACCACATCGGCACGGTGCACGCGATCGCGATGTGCAACCTGGCCGAACTGACCGCCGGGCTGATGGTCGACGCCTCGCTGCCGAAGGGCATGCGCTGGATTCCGAAGGGGATGCAGGTGCAGTACCTGGCCAAGGCACGGGGCATGCTGCAGGCGGTGGCATTGCCGGCCCAGCCGATCGTGGCCGCTGCCGAGGGCTATGCACTGCCGGTGACGGTGAGTGTGCGCGACCGCGCGGGGACGGAGGTGTTCAGCGCGGTCATCGACATGTGGATGTCGCCGGCGAAGTAGTGTTCCGGCGAACGGCGCAGCCCCTCGTGGGTGGACGGTTGATCGCGGAAAGCTTTGGTTTGGCTGGGGGCGGTGAGTTCGCGGGGGACGCCGTGAACCCGTCCTTGGGGGCTTGGCCGCGGCATCCATGCCGCGGACACCCCCGCGAACTCACCGCCCCCAGCCTCTGACAGATTTCTGCGGCGTCCACCAACGCAAGAGAAAAATAAGAACAAAAGCAAAAGCGGCCCACTGGCCGCTTTTTTCATGCGCGCAGAACCCACGAGCGCAGCGACCCGCTGTTGCTCTTGATCTTCTTTTTCTTCTCCGTGGGCTGGCCGCACACGGAACCTGTCCGGGGTCGGGCGGATGGGCTGGGCAGGGGTGTCCGCGGCATGGATGCCGCGGCCAAGCCCCCAGGGACGGGTTTACGGCGTCCCCTGCCCAGCCCATCCGCCCGGCCAGATCCACGACCCGCATTCCGCGACCAACCCACGAGGGGCTGCGCCGTTGGCTGGAAACTACGCCAGCGCGCGAAACACCAGCGCCAGGATCGCCGGCACCGCCTGGATCATGAAAATGCGGCGGCTCACGCTGTAGGCGCCATAGCACCCTGCCACCACCACGCAGGCCAGCGAGAACGTCACCAGCACCGGCTGCCCGATCACCAGCCCCACCCCGATGCCCGCCGCCAGGAAGCCGTTGTAGAGGCCCTGGTTGGCCGCCAGCACCCGCGTGGTCTCCGCCTTCTCCGGCGTGTTGCGGAAGGTCTTCAGGCCCAGCGGGCGGGTCCACAGGAACATCTCCAGCACCAGGAAATAAACGTGCAGCAAGGCGACGAGCAACGTCAGGGTGAGTGCGATCCAGTACATGGGCAGTTCCTTGGACAGGGATGGGGATCGGGCCCCGGAAAATCAGCGGTCGCGCGGCAGTTTCTTTTCTTCGCGCAGTACACCGAACGCGGCTGCGGTCATGCACGCGGCCACCAGCATGCCGCCGATGAACACCACGTGCGAGCCGAACAATGACAGGCCCTTGTGCACCCAGGCAAAGCTCAGGTCCGCACCGCGGTAGACCACGGTGTCGATCGCTGCGCCGGCCTTGTAGCGCCACTGCCGGTCCACGCGCGTGTAGATGGTCTCGCGCGCCGGCTTGGCCAGTGCAAATTCGCTGGCGCGGGTCATCACCTGCACCACCGCGACCATCAACGGCATCGGCGAGGCTGCCAGCACCGAGAAGCCGATCAGGATCGCGAAACCGGGAATCAGCAGCGCCGGCGCGATGCCGTGGCGCGACAGCAGCCAGCGGGTCAGGCCCACCTGCATCAGCAGCGCCAGCGCGTTCACCGCCAGGTCGATGCGCGAGAAGAACGCGGTACTGGCCGCCGGATCGGTGAACGCCGCGCGCACGATTGCAGCCTGCTGGTTGTAGAGCAGCGTCCCCACGCCCACGCCGAACACCACCATGATCGCCAGCCAGCGCAGCAACGGCTCGCGCACGATCAGTTTCAGGCCATCCAGCACGCTGCCGCCCATCGGCGTTTCGCCCGATACCAACTGCTGCTCCTGCTCGCGCAGCACCGCCCAGTGCCGCAGGCGCCAGATGCAGAACAAGCAGATCGCCAGGAAACCGGCCGACACCAGCATCAGGTTGGCGATGCCCACGCGCTGCACCAGCGCACTGGTGATGACCGGACCAAGGAAGGCTCCGACGGTGCCCGCCGCGCCGATGTAGCCATAGAAGGCCCGGGCCTGCACATTGGAGAAGACATCGGCCATGAAACTCCAGAACACCGCCACCGCGAACAGGTTGAAGACGGTGATCCAGAAGAAGAAGGCCATGCCGCGGCCAGGCACGCCGCTGTCGAACATCATGTAGAAGCCAAGCAGGGTCACGATGAAGAACCCATACACCGCCGGCAGGAACACCCGTCGCGGGAAGCGGCTGACCAGCCAGCCGTACACCGGCTGCAGCACCAGCATGATCACGAACACGCAGGAGAACAGGAACTGCAGGACGAAGTCCTTCAGCGCGACGCCGTGACTGGCGAACCAGGCAATCAGCACGGGCGGGAACACCGTTTCCAGGTCCGCCGAGGCGGCCATGGCTTCACGCACCGGACGCAACACGTAGTAGCCGCTGAGGAGGCAGAAGAAGTACAGGAACGACCACCACAGCGCCGGGGACTCGCGCAGTGCCGCCATCAGCCCCTGCAGCGGGCCTTTCCCTCGTACCGCGCTCACGCGGCGTCCCTCGCCAGATGACGGCGGTTGGACAGCGGCATGGCAGGCTCCGGGGCAGTGAAGCGCGTACGTTATCCAATGCACTGCAACATCGCCAGCAGGTGGCCGTCTGAAGGCCGCAACGCGGTGTCATGACCGGGTCCGGATGACACGTTCCGATACACGCTTTCGAGGCGTCAAAATCCCAACTTTTTCAACGAGATGCGCATTCATCTTCGCTTTGTTTGTGCACAGAGGAAAAGCGGCGCTAGAATCGCCGTCAGCAGTCGCGCACGGGTCCCACCGATGAAAAAGAACAGCCTGCGTCGTCCGATCCGTTCGGCGGCCACCGGTTTGCTGGGCATGTTGATGCCCGTTGCCTTGTCCACCACCGCGCAGACCCCGCCGCCGTTGCCGCCGATGCCGGCCAACATCGAGTCCGCTGCGGCCACCGCCGTTGCCCACACCCAGCCGGCGGCCTACCGTACCGGGCTGGTGCCGCAGGTGCAGGCGCCCGCCGCAGGCTTCAACGTCGCCAATATCGAATCGATGGCGCAGCAGCTCACCTATGGCGAGCGCGTGCCGGGCATGGCCGTGGCCATCGTGCAGGGCGGCCGCATCCTCAGCGCGCGCGGCTATGGCGTCACTGACGTCAACAATCCGCTGCCGGTCGACGCCCACACCGTGTTCCGCCTGGCTTCGCTGTCCAAGGCCTTCGCCGGCACCATGGCCGGACTGCTGGTCAACGACGGCACGCTGCGCTGGGACAGCAAGGTCACCGACTACGTGCCGGGCTTCCGCCTCAACTCGCCCGAAGCCACCGACCGCCTGACCGTGGCCGATGTGCTCAGCCACCGCGTCGGCCTGCCCTACAACGCCTACGACCGCGACATCGAAGGCAACGCCGAGTACTACGCGCTGACCCAGAAGCTGGCCAACACCAGCCTGAAGTGCCTGCCGGGCGACTGCTACGCCTACCAGAACGTGGCCTTCAGCCTGATCGGCGACGTCGTCTATGCCGCCTCCGGCAGCTTCTACGAGCAGTCGGTCGAGCGCCGCATCTTCAAGCCGCTGGGCATGAACGATGCCAGCCTCGGCCTGGCCGGCATCCAGGCCAGCTCGCGCTGGGCGCGTCCGCACGTGCGCAGCCGCAACGGCTGGGTGTCGCTGACACCGAAGCCGACCTACTACCGCGTGGCTCCGGCCGCTGGCGTCAACGCCAGCGCCAGCGACATGGCGCAGTGGCTGCTGGCGCACACCGGCCATCGCCCCGACGTGCTGCCGGCACCGCTGCTGGCCACCCTGCATTCAAGCCTGATCAACACCCCCGGCGAGATGCGTTCGGGCTGGCGCCGCGAGCGCCTGCACTCGGCCGGCTACGCACTGGGCTGGCGCACCTTCGACTACGCCGGCCACGACGTGGTGTTCCATGCCGGTGCCGTACAGGGCTACCGCGGCCTGGTCGCGCTGGTGCCGGAACGCGATCTCGGCATCGCCATCATGTGGAATGGCGAGAGCGGCCTGCCCAGCGGCCTGCTGCCGACCGTGCTCGATTCCGCGCTCGGTCTGCCGGCACAGCGCTGGCTGGATGTGGACACCGACTTCGGCAGCGACAACCTGATGGCCGAAGGCGCGAGCCCGGCGCAGCAGGACAAGCGCAAGGGCAAGGGCGCCTCGAGCAACCGCGCGGTGGCGTCGCCGCGCTGATCAGGCGAGCGCGACCGTGAGCATGAAGGGCGGCCTGGGGACCGCCCTTTTTGTTGGCTGTTGTGGAATCGAGCCACGCTCGACTCTACAAACGGAGGGCTAATGCGCGAAGTAGTGCATGCCGCCGTCCACCGGAATCACCGCACCGGTGATGTAACCGGCCAGCGGCGAGGCGAGGAATGCCACCAGCGGCGCCACTTCTTCCGGCTCACCGAAGCGTCCGATCGGGATGTTACTGGCGATGAACGCGCGTCGGCTTTCCTCGGCGGGATGCAGGCGGTCCAGGATCTGCGGGCTGTTGATCCGACCCGGCGCAATGGCATTCACCGTGATGCCCTGCCCGGCCACCTCCGACGACAGCCCCTTGCTCCACAGATGCAGCGCTGCCTTCGCCGCGGTGGCGGCATTCACCGAACGGGGCTCCATCGAACCGCTGAAGTTGATCACCCGCCCCCATCCCTGCGCCTGCATCGCCGGCAGCAGTGCCTGGGTCAGCCGTCGTGCGGCAGAGAAGTTCAGCGCCAATGCCTCCTCCCAGATCGTGTCGGCTGCATCGACGGTCGTTGGCCGCGAACCGCCAGCCGCGTTGACCAGGATGTCCACCCGCTGCAACGCCGCCAGCGACGCGTCAGCAATGCGTCGCACGTCCCCGGCGTCGGTGACATCGCCCAGCAGGATGATCGGCGCGGGTGCGCCCGCCGCTTCGATCCCTGCCGCCAGCGCCTGCAGCGGTGCCTGCCGCCGTGACGAGATGGCAACACGTACGCCCTGCGCGGCCAGTTGCCTGGCGACAGCGGCACCGATGCCACTGCCCGCCCCGGTGACCAGCGCTGTGCGTCCCTCAAGATTCAAATCCATCGTGTTCTCCTTTCAGCACGGCCGGTGGATCCGGCCCCTGCAGTGCATGCTGTTTGATCACCCGTGATTGATAAACTCCGCAAAAGTTTCAGCATTCAACACCCGGAGTGTCAGATGAACCTGCTGGAAAGCATGCAGGTCTACGTGCTGATCGTGGACAAGGGCAGCCTCAGCGCTGCAGCGTCAGCACTGGCCATCTCCCCGACGATGGCCGGCAAGCACCTGCGTGCGTTGGAGGCGCGGCTGGGCATGCAGTTGCTCAGTCGTACCACCCGGCGCCAGCACATGACGCCGTTCGGGGAGGACTACTACGCCCGCTGCCGGGAGATCCTGCGGCTGGTGGAGGAAACCGATGCTCAGGCCCAGTACCAGCACCTGGCACCTGCAGGCACGCTGCGCATCAGCGCGCCGGTGATCTTCGGCACGCATGCGCTGGTACCGGCGTTGGCCGATTACATGGCGCGCTACCCCGACGTGCGTGTCGACGCGGTGCTGACCGACCGCGTGGTCGACCTCGCAGAGGAAGGTTTCGAAGCAGCCCTGCGCATCGGCACGCTGGCCGACAGCAGCGTGCTGGTGGCGCGTGCATTGGCACCATATCGCTTGATGATGTGCGCCTCGCCCGGATACCTCGCCCGGCACGGTACGCCCCCAGACCTGCTGGCGCTTGCCCGGCACCAATGCCTGTCCTTCGAACCCAGCGCGCTGGCGCAGTGGCTGCAGGCCGATGCTGGCGGGCTCGGCCATGTGCCCACAGGTCGGCTGCAGATCAACAACGGCGAAGCGCTGCGTACAGCGGCGCTGCATGGGCTGGGCATCGTGCTGCAATCGGCACTGCTTCTGGCCGCGGATGTCGAGGCTGGGCGGTTGGTGCAGCTGTTTCCCGAACACGGCCACGCGGGGCGGCCGATGCACGTGGTCTACGCCCACGACCGCTACCCCTCGACCCGCCTGCGCAGCTTCATCGATTTCCTGGTGGAGCGCTTTCCACCGGCGCCGCACCGCTAGCATCGACCGTCAGCAAGGCGGTCGAGCATGGCTCGACGCTACCAATGGCTCCATAAAAAAAAACCCCTCCCCGCTGGGCAGCCAGGGAAGGGGTTTCAGGATGCGGCTATCGGGAAGTACTTAGATCAGCGGCGCCGGGGTTGCCGGCAGAGCGACCGGAGCGGCCTTCTTCTTGCGGGCGGCCGGCTTGCGCTTGGCAACCTTCTTCGCTGCCTTCTTCGGGGCAGCCTTCTTGGTGGCCTTCTTCGCGGTCTTCTTCACTGCCTTCTTGGCGGTCTTCTTGACGGCCTTCTTGGCAGTCGCCTTCTTCGCGACCTTCTTGGCCGGCTTGCGGGCCGTTGCCTTCTTGGCAGTCTTCTTGGTGGCCTTCTTGGCTACCTTCTTGACGGCCTTCTTCGCGGTCTTCTTGACAGGAGACTTCTTGGCTACCTTCTTCGCCGCCTTCTTCACTGCCTTCTTCGCAGTGGCCTTCTTGGCGACCTTCTTCGCAGCCTTCTTCACTGCCTTCTTGGCGGTCGCCTTCTTCGCGACCTTCTTCACTGCCTTCTTGGCAGCGGCCTTCTTCGCGACCTTCTTCACCGCCTTCTTGGCGGCGGGCTTTTTCTTCGCAGCTTTCTTGGTTGCCATGGGATGGCTCCTCGTCAGTGATAGGGAGTTGAAACGCCCAGGTGGATCAAACCCGCGGATGCTGCGTGCGGGGACCGCCGGCGCGTCAAGCGCGCCGTTACGGATGCGGCAATGCCCGCCTCGATCGGCGGAGCGGGCATCGGAACGGGAGGTGCCTTGCATTTCTCCGGGGGAAGCGGGGCCATGTCCACCGTCATCTGGGTCGCGGTGGTCTTGAAGGGGCTGCTTCGCATCGGACGATTGATTCTGCGCACTCGGTTTGGCAGGCAAGGTCTGCTGAGGCGAAACCTAATCACGGTTTTTTTTACTGTCAACAACCCCCGCGAAAAATTTTCACATCCGCGCCATCCGCGGTGTTGCCTGCACGGTCGCGACGCTCCGCCCTCGACGACCAACAAAGCACCACGCACGCGCGTTGCCTGCAGCAACAACAACGCAAGCGTTGAACAAAAACCACTTGAAATAGGCACTCTGCGCAGATGCATGCATGTTGGCGGCCGCTGCATGCACGCAACGCCGGCACCGGCCGGCGCCGGCACCAGCGCCAGCACAACGGCACCGCAACGGGGGGCGAAAAGTTTTCACATCCGGACGCGTCGGCGCGGGGCGGAAACGCGGATTTGCGCAAAACTGCGCACACCCCTCGGTACCGTTCGCGGGTCTGCTGATGCCGCGTCGAGGGCGCGCAGCAAACCCTGCGTCATGAGCCAACGTACTCGCCAAAACAAAAACGGCCACCCGAAGGTGGCCGTTGCAGAACCCGGAAACGACGACTCAGTGGTCGTCGTTCTCCAGGGCTTCGGCGTACGCGTCCGGGTCCAGCAGCTCGTTGACCTCTTCAGCGTTGGTCAGTTCGACCACGAACATCCAACCTTCGCCGTAGGCATCTTCGTTGATGGTTTCCGGCTTGTCGGACAGGGCCGAGTTGACCTCGACAACCTTGCCGCTGATCGGGCTGTAGACGTCCGAGGCGGCCTTCACCGACTCGACGACGGCGATCTGTTCGCCGGCCTTGGCGTCGGCGCCGACTTCCGGCAGTTCGACGTAGACCAGGTCACCCAGCAGGCCCTGGGCATGGTCGGAAATACCGACGGTGACGCGGCCATTGCCTTCGACACGGGCCCACTCATGGGACTTGAGGAACTTGAGGTCGCCGGGGATCTCGCTCATGGGACTGCTCCAGAGATATGCAGGGGTGGAAAAAACGGGGCTAGTGTAACCAACCGGCCGCCACTGCTGTCAGTGACGACCGGCATGTCCGGATCAGGCGTCGGCGAGCACGCCGGGCTGGGCCTGGCCTTCGCGCACGAACGGGAACTTGACCACGCGCACCGGCACCTGCCGGCCGCGGATGTCGACGGTGACCTCGCCGAGTTCACCGGCGGGCACGCGGGCAAAAGCGATGCCCTTGGCCAGGGTCGGCGAGAAGGTGCCGGACAGGATCTCGCCCTGGCCGCTGGCCGTGGTCACTGCCTGGCCGTGGCGCAGCACGCCCTTCTCGTCCATCACCAGGCCGATCATCTGGCGCGCGGTGCCTGCGTTCTTCTGCGCTTCCAGCACGTCGCGGCCGATGAAGTCGCGGCCTTCGTCCAGCGACACGGTCCAGGCCAGCGCCGCTTCGTACGGGCTGATCTCTTCGTCCATGTCCTGGCCATACAGGTTCATGCCGGCTTCCAGGCGCAACGTGTCGCGTGCGCCGAGACCGGCCGGCTTCACGCCCGCCGCCAGCAGGCGGTTCCAGAACGCGACCACCGCGTCCTGCGGCAGCAGGATTTCGAAGCCGTCTTCGCCGGTGTAACCGGTACGGGCGACGAACAGCTCGACGCCGTCGTCGGACTGCACCTGCAGGGCGGCGAAGCGGCCCAGCTTGGTCAGCGCCTCGCGCTCGGATTCGCGGGCCAGGCCGATCACGATCGCGCGCGCCTGCGGGCCCTGCACGGCCAGGATGGCCAGGTCCGGGCGCTGCTCGACGCTGACGCCGAACGGCGCGGCCTGCTCGCGCAGCCAGGCCAGGTCCTTTTCGCGGGTGGAGGCGTTGACCACCATGCGGAAGAAATCGTCGCCCAGGTAGTAGACGATCAGGTCGTCGATGACGCCGCCGCGCGGATTCAGCATGCACGAGTACAGCGCCTTGCCCGGCACCTTCAGCTTGTCGACCGAGTTGGCCAGCAGGCGGCGCAGGAACGGCTTGACCTGGTCACCGCGCAGGTCGACCACGGTCATGTGGCTGACGTCGAACACCCCGGACTCGCGACGCACCAGGTGGTGCTCGTCCAGCTGCGAGCCGTAGTGGATGGGCATGTCCCAACCCCCGAAATCGACCATCTTGGCGCCAAGGGCGCGGTGGGTATCGTTGAGCAGCGTCTTCTGGGTCATGACCGGGTCCGGCAGCAGAGGAAACAAGAATCCCCATTATCCCAGATCGGTCGCCCGCAGGTCGCGCCGCAGCGCAGCGGGGGTGTTTGGCCGGCCTGCGGCCGGCGGGCGCCTTTTACAAGCCAGGCAACGGCAACAGCCAAAGCGTATCGGCTCTGCGAAGTCGACGGCTTGGCCGGAGCGGTATGGGCGATCGGGACACGCCGTGAACCCATCCCTGGGGGCGCTTTGCTTGCGAAGCACTGCTTCGCAAGCGCCCGAACGCGCAGCCGCCAGCGGCTGGGCCGGACCGCAGAGCGGGGTTTACGGCGTGTACCGCGAACCCAACCCGCCCGACCCAACACATGCCAGTCGACTATCAGTCGACTCTACCCGCAGCAGACTCGACCACCAGCGTGCTGCCCTGCACCGCTACCACCCGCACCATGGCACCGGCCTGCAACTCCGGGCCGCTGACCTGCCAGTACGCGTCGTCGATGCTGACCCGGCCCTGCCCACCAACGATACCCTGCTGCAACGGCACCACCCGTCCGACCAGTTGTTCGGCGCGGCGGTTGAGCAACGGTGCATCGCTGGGTCGCGCCCTTGCCTTGCCCCAGCGCCGGTAGCACTGGATCGAGACAACGCTCAGCACGACGAAGGCAACGACCTGCCACAGCAATGGAATGCCGCTGAACACCGCAACCAGTACGAACACCGCCGCCGCGCCAATGCCGATCCACAGCATGAACGCCCCGGGCGCCAACGCCTCGGCGGCAAACAGCAGCAGCGCCAGCGCGCCCCAACCGACGACTTCCCAGCGCATGTCAGCCTCCGAGCGGCGGCGGCCGCTTGCCGGCGGCCTTGTTGTCCTGGCTGGCCAGCGCCTGCTTCGCCAGTTCGGCCACGCCCGCGATCGAACCGATCACGCCACTGGCCTCCATCGGCATCAGCACCAGCTTCTGGTTCGGCGAACTGGCCAGCTCCTTGAACGCTTCCACGTACTTCTGCGCAACAAAGTAGTTGATCGCCTGCACGTCGCCCTCGGCAATCGCCGCCGACACCACCTTGGTCGCCATCGCTTCGGCCTCGGCCAGGCGCTCGCGCGCCTCGGCATCGCGGAACGCGGCTTCGCGACGGCCTTCGGCCTCCAGCACGGTGGCCTGCTTTTCGCCATCGGCGCGCAGGATCTCCGACTGGCGGGAACCCTCTGCCTCTAGAATCTGCGCGCGCTTCTCGCGCTCGGCCTTCATCTGCCGCGCCATCGCATCCAGCAGGTCGCGCGGCGGCTGGATGTCGCGGATCTCGATGCGGTTGACCTTCACACCCCACGGGTTGGTGGCATGGTCGACCACGCTCAGCAGCTGGGCATTGATCACCTCGCGCTGGCTGAGCGATTCATCCAGGTCCATCGAACCGATCACGGTACGGATGTTGGTCTGCACCAGGGCGATCATCGCCACTTCCAGGTTGGCCACCTCATAGGCAGCCTTGGCGGCATCCAGGACCTGGAAGAACACCACGCCGTCCACGCGCACGGCGGCGTTGTCCTTGGTGATTACTTCCTGGCTGGGTACATCCAGCACCTGCTCCATCATGTTCACCTTGCGCCCGACCCCGTACACGATCGGAATCAGGAAGTGCAGGCCGGGGGTCATGGTGTGCGTGTAGCGCCCGAAGCGCTCGACGGTCCACTCGTAGCCCTGGGGCACCATCCGTACCGCCTTGAACAGGATCACCACGGCCACGAAGGCCAGCACCACGGTAAAGAACATGGTCGGGAACATCTTGCTTTCCTTATCTATGACGTCCAGGCCCCAGCATAGCGCGTGAAGGCCGCATTCACAGCGGAGCTACCAGGGCATGCGCCCGCGCAGGATGTCGGCGAACATCACCCAGTCGCCCATGAACGAGTACAGCGGGTGCTGGAAGGTGGCCGGGCGGTTCTTCTCGAAAAAGAAATGGCCAACCCAGGCGAAGCTGTAACCGCAGAACAGGGCAGCCAGCAGCAGCACCGGCTGCCCACGCAGGATCGCTGCCGCGACCAGCAGCAGTACGCCGCAGCTGCCGATGAAGTGCAGCCGGCGCGATACCGGGTGGCGATGCTCGCTGAGGTAGAACGGATAGAACTCGCGGAAGCTGGCGAAGCGGGACATGCGCGTGCTCCGGGAACCAGGGTCGTCGCCATCATGCACCATCGCTGACCTTGTGGCGCCGAGCCATGCCCGGCTTGCGCGCGCCAGCGCGGTCGGAAGGAGGCGCAGCCACGCATGGCCCGGCGCTACCCTGATGAGGTGCGCGGCCCGAACATGATCACCGCCATGCCGGCCAGGCACAGCGCAGCGCCCAGCAGGTCCCAGCGGCTGGGGCGGATGCCGTCGACCAACCACAACCAGAACAGCGCGGTGCCGATGTACACGCCACCGTAGGCCGCATAGACCCGCCCACTGGCGGTCGGGTGCAGGGTCAACAGCCACGCGAACAGGGCGAGGCTGGCCGCGGCCGGCAGCAGCAACCAGACGCTGCCTCCCTTGCGCAGCCACAACCATGGCAGGTAACAGCCGACGATCTCGGCCAGCGCGGTCAGCAGGAACAGGCCAAGCGTCTTCACGCTTTTTCTGCTGCCTTGGCGTGCTGCCACAGCGCTTCCTGCGCATCCAGGTCCATCGCAGCCAGCGCCCCACCCTGCGCGTCGGCCTGCGCTTCCATCGCGCGGAAGCGGCGTTCGAACTTGTGGTTGGCCCCGCGCAGCGCCGCACCCAGGTCGATGTCGGCATGGCGCGCCAGGTTGGCGCAGACGAACAGCAGGTCGCCCAGTTCTTCCTGCAGCCGCGCCTTGTTGCCGGCGATATCGCCGCGTTCGAACTCCTCGCGCAGTTCCTGCAGTTCCTCGGCCGCCTTGTCCAGCACCGGCAACGGGCCGGGCCAGTCGAAGCCGACCTTGGCCGCACGCGACTGCAGCTTCACCGCCCGCTGCCATTCCGGCAGCCCGCGCGAAATGCCGGCCAGCGCGGAGGTGTCCTGCTCGCCCTTTGCGGCACGCTCGGCACGCTTGATCGCCTCCCAGTTGCGCGTCACGCCGTCGGCATCGTCGACGCTCACGTCGGCGAACACGTGCGGGTGACGGCGCTGCATCTTGTCGCTGATCGCGCGTGCGACCTCGGCGAAGGCAAAGGCCCCCTGCTCTTCGGCCATGCGCGCATGGAACACCACCTGCAGCAGCAGGTCGCCCAGCTCGTCACAGAGATCGTCGAGATCGCCACGGTCGATCGCATCGGCCACCTCGTAGGCTTCCTCGATGGTGTACGGCGCGATGGTTGCGAAGTTCTGCTCCAGATCCCACGGGCAGCCGCCCTGCGGGTCACGCAGGCGCGCCATGATCGCCAGCAGGCGCTCCAGCTCGTGGGCGGCGGCGCTGCCGGTGGTGGGGGTGTCGTGCGCGCTCATGCGGCCTCCAGGGTCAGTCGGACAACCAGTCGCGCCACGGCAGGCTGGTATCACCAAGGGCAATGAAATCGCCGTTCAACAGGGTTTCGCGGCGGTTGTAGCGGAACGGCTTGCCGGTCGCAGCCGACAGTACCGCACCGCCGGCGGCGTGCAGTACGCACTGGCCGGCGGCGGTATCCCATTCGGAGGTCGGGCCCAGCCGCGGATAGACATCCAGGCCACCTTCGGCGATCCGGCAGAATTTCAGCGACGAGCCCTGCGCGATGGTCTCGATGCGGCCCATGCGCGCCAGCAGCGCCTCGGTTTCCGGTGAGCGGTGCGAGCGGCTGGCGGCGACGCGCAGCGGGGCGGTGGCCGGCGTGCGGGTGCGCAGCACGGTGTCGTGCAGGCCCTGCCGGCGATAGGCCAGCTCGCCACGCATGGCATGCCAGACGATGCCGGTGACCGGGGCCAACACCACGCCGAAGGCAGGTGCGCCCTGGTAGATCAGCGCGATGTTGACGCTGAACTCGCCATTGCGCTTGACGAACTCGCGGGTGCCGTCGAGCGGATCCACCAGCCAGTACGCGCCCCAGTGGCGGCGGTGCTCCCACGGCACCTGCGCCGATTCCTCCGACAGGATCGGCAAGTCCGGGGTCAGCTGGCGCAGGCCCAGTTCGATGACCTGGTTGGCGGCTAGGTCGGCGGCGGTGACCGGGCTGTCGTCGTCCTTGATCTGCACCTCGAAGCCATCGGCGTACACCTGCATGATGGCCTGTCCGGCTTCCTGGGCGATGGCGATGGCGGTCTCGCGCAGGTCCGTGGTCAGTTTGATCATCGCGTTCCCTGCAGCCACTGGCGAGCGATGAACAGCGCCGCCAGCGAGCGTCCCTCGGAGAAGTCCTCGCGCAGCATCAGCTGGTCCAGTTCGGCCAGCTTCCACGGCACCACCTCCAGTTCTTCCGGCTCGTCGCCGGCCAGCTTTTCCGGATACAGGTCGCGTGCCACCACCAGCCACGACTGGTGGCTCATGTAGGTGGGGGCCAGGGTCATCGCGCGCAGCACGTCGACCCGGCGTGCACCGTATCCGGCCTCTTCCTTCAGCTCGCGGTCGGCGGCCTGCCCGGGGGTTTCGCCGGCGTCGATCCGGCCCTTGACCAGGCCCAGTTCATAGCGATGCATGCCGGCGGCGTATTCACGCACCAGCAGCACCGTCTCGTCGTCGAGCATCGGCACCACCACCACCGCACCATGGCCACGGCTGACCAGGCGTTCGAAGCGGCGGCGTTCACCGTTGGAGAACTCCAGGTCCAGGTGCTGGCGCTGGAAGGGGCCGTTCTCCTCATCGGTGATCCGATGGATGATCGGCAAGCGCCGGCCGGCACGGTCATCGTTCATGCGGAATCTCCACGGCGGCCGGCGCCAGCGCCGGGGCCGATAGAATGTGCAGGCAGCAACATGTTCATGAGCCCGAAATGCTAGCAGACCCAACCCCCTCCCCGCTGGCCCAGCACTGGCGGCAACGCGACCTGCAGGTGCTGTGGCATCCGTGCACGCAGATGCGTGAGCACCCGCATACCCTGCCGCTGGTGCCGATCGCCCGTGGTGAAGGCGCATGGCTGATCGATCACGACGGCAACCGCTATCTGGACGCCGTCAGCAGCTGGTGGACCAATCTGTTCGGCCATGCCGAGCCGCGCATCGGCGGCGCCATCGCGGCGCAGGCCGGGCAGCTGGAACAGGTGATGCTGGCTGGCTTCGGCCATGAGCCGGCGATCACCCTGGCCGAGCGCCTGCTGGCGCTGGCGCCACGCCAGCCCGGCCGCGAGCCGCTGGCCAAGGTGTTCTATGCCGACAACGGCTCGGCCGGCGTTGAAGTCGCGCTGAAGATGGCCTTCCAGTATTTCCAGAACCGCGGCGAGCCACGGCGCACGCGCTTCATCGCGCTGGAGAACGGTTACCACGGCGAGACCCTTGGAGCGCTGGCGATGGCGGACATTCCGCTGTACCGCCGCGTCTACGCGCCGCTGCTGGCCGAAGGCCTGTTCGCGCCCTCGCCCGATGCCTACCTGGCCGAGCCGGGCCAGAGTGCGGCTGATCGCGCACGCCAGGCCGCTGATGGCCTGGCCACCCTGTTTGACCAGCATCCCGGCGAGATCTGCGCAGTGATCCTGGAACCGCGCCTGCAGTGCGCCGGCGGCATGCGCATGCATGACCCGGTGTACCTGCAGCGGGTGCGCGAACTGTGTGATGCGCACGGCGCATTCATGATCGCCGACGAGATCGCCACCGGCTTCGGCCGCACCGGCACCCTGTTCGCCTGCGAGCAGGCCGGCGTGATGCCGGACCTGATGTGCCTGTCCAAGGGCCTGACCGGCGGCTTCCTGCCGCTTGCCGCGGTGCTGGCCACGCAGGCGCTGTACGACGCCTTCCTTGATGACTCGCGCGAGCGCGCCTTCCTGCATTCGCACAGTTACACCGGCAACCCGCTGGCCTGTGCGGCTGCGCTGGCGACGCTGGACATCTTCCGCGACGACGATGTGATCGCCCGCAACCGTGGCATCGCCTCGGTGATGGGCGCGCTGGCTGCGCCATTGAGCGACCATCCGCACGTGGCCGACGTCCGCCAGGCCGGCATGGTGGTGGCCTTCGAGCTGTCGCGGGATGGCAACAAGCGCACTCCGTTCGATCCGGCGCTGCGACTGGGCCTGCACGCCTACAAGGCTGCGCTGAAACGTGGCGTGGTGCTGCGTCCGCTGGGCGACGTGCTGTACTGGATGCCACCCTACTGCGTGGATGACGAACAACTGGAGCTGCTGGCACATACCACGCTGGCGGCGATTGACGAGGCGATTGCATGCGCGTGACCCGCTGCCCCATCGACCTGGCGCTGCACAGCGGCCAGACCGTGACCCTGCCGGAAGAGACGGCCAACCATCTGGTGCGGGTGATGCGCCTGCGCGAGGGTGATACCTGCGTGCTGTTCAACGGCGATGGCCACGACTACAGCGCCACGCTGACCGCCGCCGGCAAGCGCGAGGTGCAGGTGCGCATCGATGCGGTGCAGGCGGTGGACAACGAATCGCCGCTGGCGATCACTCTGCTGCAGGGCATTGCCCGAGGCGAGAAGATGGACCTGATCCTGCAGAAGGCCACCGAGCTGGGCGTGAGCGCCATCGTTCCGGTGAATGCCGAGCGCACCGAAGTGAAGCTGGATGCCGCGCGCGCGGAGAAGCGCGTAGCGCACTGGAACAACGTGGTGACCTCGGCCTGCGGCCAGTCCGGGCGCGCGCGCATTCCGCAGGTTGGCTCGCCGGTGTCACTGGCGCAGGCGGCGACGACGCTGCCGGCCGATACGCTGCGGCTGACGCTGGACCCGCACGGTGCCCATCGCCTGTCGACGCTCGACGCGGCGCCGACGGGCGGCATCGTGATCGCGATCGGCCCGGAAGGCGGCTGGTCGCCGCGCGACCGGGATCAGCTGGCAGCGGCAGGATTCCAGGGCCTGCAGCTGGGGCCGCGCATCCTGCGCACGGAGACCGCCGGGCTGGCCGCGATCGCGGCATTGCAGGCGCGGTTGGGCGACCTGGGATAAGGTTGATTGGTGGTAGTGCCGGCCGCTGGCCGGCATCCAAGGGATCATGAGGTTGCCGGCCAGCGGCCGGCACTACCGGGAACCCGACCGGCGGATTGCCGATCAGGTCGCCAGCGAATCCAGCGCGGCTTCCAGCGCATCCAGGTTCGGCAGCAGCGCGCTCTGCTCACCCAGCAGCACGCGCATGTGCACGATCTGCGGCAGGGTTTCCTCGGAAGCATCGGCCAGCAGGCCATCGCGCGGCACCGAGATCAACTGCGGGAAATTCTGCGTCAGCAGCGCGTAGTAGGGGCGCTGCGCGTTGCCGCTGAGGGCCTTCAGCACGACGACCTTGTTGTGGCCGCCCACGGCTTCCTCGCCCAGGCCGGAAAGGCGCGCGAACGACACCAGCGGCACCTGCCAGCCGTGCCAGCCGATTTCGCCGACCAGCCAGCGCGGGGCGTCGGAAACCGGCTGCACCGGCACCCGCGACATCATTTCGGCCACGGTGGCATTGGGCAGCAGCACGCGCTCGTTGCCGGCCTGGATCAGGACGCCGCGGATTTCGTCATTGCTGGCATAGCTCATGGTGCCTCTCCGTTATCGTCTTCCACGCCCCAGCGCGAGGCGATGGCCTGCGCCAGTTCCTGTGGCTCACCCGCCACCATGCCAGCGGCGACCACCGCCGTGGCTGCGGCAGGGTCATAGCAGCCCTCGCCGACCTGCCCGGCCACCCAGGCACCGGCGGCGGCCAGATCCAGCGCCGGACCCACATGCGCAAGGTCGGCGCCGCTGAGCAGGACCAGCGCAGTGTGGTCGGCCGGCAGCCCGGCAATCGAAATGCCTTGCGCGTCGCTGACGAAATACAGGCCGTCGCTGGCTGCCTGCACGCCGATGTCATCGGCCAGCACGTGCACTTCACCGGGTGTTGCACGCTGGCCGGCTTCGGCCAGCTGCACCGGCAGCGGCGACACCCGTGCCATCTGCTTGACCAGGTTGCCGTAGCGGCCACCGTCCAGGCGCATGTGCACCAGCACCGGCACGCTCAGCGACGACGGCAGCGCACCGAGCAGGCGGCGCAGCGCATCCGGGCCGCCAATGCCGGCCAGCACCAGCAGCGAGCCGGCACGTGCGCCCGCAGGCGCCGCAGTGTCCAGGTCCACCAGGCTGAGGTGATCGGTATCGAAGGACGGCAGCGGGGCTTCCATCGCGGCGCTGTACCCGGTGGCTGCGGGTGCGTCTGCTACGTCCTCGACCAGCGACCACGCGGTGTGGTCGAAGGACACCGGCGGCGTTGCCGGTGCGGCAACCGGCTGCATCGGCGCTGCCTCCAGCGGCTCCGGCACCACCGGCTGCAGCGCGGCCAGTGCCTGCTCCAGCGCGATCGGTTCGTGCAGGTGCGCCGGTGGCGCATACAGGCTGTCCGCCGGTACCTCGTCGGCCCAGCTCAATGCCTGGTCCAGATGCGGCTGGAGCGCTTCTTCCCGTGGTGCCGGCGGCGGTGCCGGGTGGCCCGGTTCCAGCTGCAGGGCGGGTTCGTCTTCCGCACCCGGCGGCAGCACCTGCTGGTGGCCGTGCAGCTTGGCGGCCAGGTGGCGGCCCCAGCGCTGTGCCTCCCAACCATCACGGCGCGCCGCCAGCTCGGCTTCGTCGAAGACCAGGGTCAGGCCTGGTGCGGACAGCACCGCTTCAAGCCGCTCCAGAGCATCCTCGATGGCCGCTTCCAGCGCGATCACCACGAACTGTGGACGCGCGTCCTGCAGCAGCTGCGGCTCCAGGCCGTTGGGGTCGTCTTCCAGCACCAGCTGCACATCGGCATGCGACAACGCCTCGCGCAGGCGCTCGCGCGCCGCGCCAGGACGGGCCAGCAGGGCGACGGCCGGGGCCGCCTGGGCTTCACTCACGGACACGGGCGATCCCCAGCAGGTCGTACACGTTACGCATCAGGTCCAGCTCCTGGTACGGCTTGCCCAGGTAGCGCTGCACACCGATCTCGAAGGCGCGCTGGCGGTGCTTGTCGCCGCTGCGCGAGGTGATCATCACGATCGGCACGTCCTTGTAGCGCGGGTCGGCACGCATCGCGGTGGCCAGCTCGTAACCATCCATGCGCGGCATCTCGATGTCCAGCAGCATCAGGTCGGGCACGCGTTCTTCCAGGCGCTCCAGTGCTTCCACGCCGTCGCGGGCGACGCTGACCTCGAAGTTGTGGCGTTCGAGGATGCGCCCGGTCACCTTGCGCATGGTCAGCGAATCGTCCACCACCATCACCAGCGGCACCTGGCGCTCCTGGCGTGGTGCGTTGGCCAGCACCGGCAGCGTCGGGTTGGCGAGGAAGCGGCGCACCAGCGGCGCCACGTCCAGGATCACCACCACGCGGCCATCGCCGGTGATGGTTGCACCGTAGATGCCCGGCACCGACGCGATCTGCAGGCCGACCGGCTTGACCACGATTTCGCGGTTGCCCAGCACCTGGTCGATCGCCACGGCGGCACGCAGGTCACCAGCACGGACCAGCAGCAGCGGTACCTGGTCCTGGCCATCGGCACGCGCCGGGGCCTGCCCGACCAGGCTGCCGAGGTCGTACAGCGGATAGTCCTCGCCGCTGTAGCGATAGCTGCTGTCGGCCGCTTCGAAACGCTCGCGCGACAGGCGGCCGATGCCACTGACCGATGCGACCGGCACCGCAAAGGTGGTTTCGCCGATCTGCACGAACACCGCCTGGGTGACCGCCAGCGTCTGCGGCAGGCGCAGGGTGAAGCGCACGCCCTGGCCCCGCACTGACTGGATATCGACCGAACCGCCCAGCTGGCGCACTTCGTTGCGCACCACGTCCATGCCCACGCCACGGCCGGCCAGCTGGCTGACCTGGTCAGCGGTGGTGAAACCAGAGGCGAAGATCAGGTTGTCCAGTTCCTGCTCGTTCGGCTGCGCATCGGCAGCCAGCAGGCCACGGTCGATGGCGCGGCGGCGGATCGCCTCGCGGTCCAGGCCGGCGCCGTCATCGGCCACTTCCAGCACGATTTCCGAGCCTTCGCGGTGCAGGCGGATGGCGATCTCGCCCTCCTCCGGCTTGCCGGCGGCGCGGCGCTGTTCCGGCGCTTCCAGGCCATGGGCCACGGAGTTGCGCAGCATGTGTTCCAGCGGCGCGACCATGCGGTCGAGGACGTTGCGGTCCAGTTCGCCGTGGGTACCTTCCAGGGTCAGGTGGACCTGCTTGCCGGTATCCATGCCGGACTGGCGGACCACGCGGCGCAGGCGCGGCACCAGACCGTCGAACGGCACCATGCGCGCGCGCATCAGGCCATCCTGTAGTTCCGAGCTGACGCGCGACTGCTGCTGCAGCAGGGAGTCGTACTGGCGCGACAGATCGTCCAGGACGCCCTGCAGGCCGCCAAGGTCGGCGGCGGACTCGTTCAGCGCACGGCTGAGCTGCTGCAGGGTGGAGAAACGGTCCAGTTCCAGCGGATCGAACTTCTGGTCCGCCTGGTCCTGCTCGCGCTGGTAGCGGGCGACGATCTGCGCCTCGGTTTCCAGGTCGAGTCGGCGCAGCTGGTCGCGCAGTCGCGCATTGGTGCGCTCCAGTTCGGCCATGGCACCACGGAAGGCACCCAGCTGCTGTTCCAGACGCGAGCGATAGATCGCCACTTCACCGGCATGGTTGACCAGGCGGTCGAGCAGGTCGGCGCGCACCCGCACCTGCTCCTGCTGCGGACGCGCCAGCGGATCTTCGTCGGCCACGCCTTCGGCCGGCAGTGGTGCCGACAGCGGGGCATCGGCCGGCGTCGTCAGCGGGCCCACAGCCTGTGCCGGCACGGCCTCGGCCTCGCTGGCCGCACGCGCGGCCGCAGCGGCCGCCGCGATATCGGTGGTGGTGCGGACCTCGAAGGCCTCCACCAGATCCTGTGCAGGCGCCACCACGCGGTGGGCACCGGTCCGCGTCAGCAGCTGGTGCAGGCGGTCGAAGCCGCGCTCCAGCAGCTGCACGTCGCGGCGTTCGATCTCGGTGCGGCCGGCCGCCACGGCTTCCAGCAGGGATTCGATGCTGTGGCCAAGGTCGCCGATGGCATTGATGCCGGCCATGCGTGCGCCACCCTTCAGGGTATGCAGGTCACGCTGCAGGCCGGCCAGCACCTCGCGATCCTGCGGCGCATTGCGAAGCTCGCTGATCAGGCCATCGCAGTGGTCGAGCAGGTCCTTGCCTTCCTCGACGAAGATGTCGACCAGTTCGCGGTCGTACACACTGAAGTCGAGCGCATCGGCGCCATCCGCGGTGTCTTCCAGGGTGGAGGCTTCATCGTGGAGCGGCGCCCACTCCCCGGCGTCGGCCTCGGCAGGTTCGGCATCGGTGTTGGCCGTGCCCTGCCCCGGCGCTTCTTCCAGTTCGAAGAACCGCACCGGCTCGGCGATGGCCTGCAGTGCTTCGGCAGCGCTCACCTCGTTCACCGTCGCCGGGGACGGCTGATCGGCGCTCTCTCCTTCGCCGACCGCCGCCTCCCCGCCGACGTCCGCATCCTCGGCAAAGGCTTCCGCCTCGCCCGGCGCGAGTTCGCTGGCCTGGAGGCCGAGCACGGGCCATTGCCCGTCGTCGTCCAGGGTCTGCTCGTCTTCGATCACGTGCAGGCCGGCCTCGAGCGCGGCTGCCAGCGTGACCGGTTCTGCAAAACCCGGCGCAGCCATTTCATCCTGCAGGCTCGACAGCCCGCTGTCGAGTGGCAGTGCAGCAGCGGCGTCAATGACGCTGTCATCGCCACTGCCCGAATCAAAGGACAACGGCGTATTCAGGTCGATCGCGTCAACTTCCGCAGGCACCGGCCGTTCTTCCGCGTCGCGGTCATCCACCGGCAGCGCACTGGCGTCGAGGTAGGGCGACAGATCGTCGGCCATGGTCAGATCAGCGTCGTCGACCGTCGTGATCGTGGGCACGGCATCTGCTTCGGCCACTTCGACAACAGGCGCACTCTCGACCGGCTGGATCGATTCAATCGCGCCGGTGTCCGCCACGGCAGGTTCACCTTCGCCCGGCGCCGACGGCCAGCCGGCGTCGAAGTAACGCGAAAGATCGTCGCTGGCGGTCAGCTCGCCCACGTCCAGGCCGCTGTCGGCCGCGATGTCCAGCGTCTGCGGGTCGGTTGCAGCTGGAACCGGTTCCAGCGCATCTTCGGCAAGCGGCTGCGGCTCGGCAATGAGATCGGGCGCCACATCGAAAGCGGACGCCATGCTGGTTTCGTCCAGCGTGTCCAGCCCGGCCAGCGGCGCTTCGGCTTCGGATGCCCGCCCGACATCGGGCGCCAGCTCGATGCCCTCTTCATCCTCGTCCTCCAGCCCGACCATCGGCCAGCGCGCTTCCGGCAGTTCACCGGCGAGCGCCTGCAGGCGCTGTACCAGCGCTTCCTGTGGCGTGATGCGCGGCTGCTCGGCCTGCAGCGCTTCCATGGTCGCGGTGATCGCCTGCGCGGTCGCATCCAGCGCAGCCACGCCCTCGTCGCCCGGCACCACGTCTGCAGCCAGCGCGCGCTTGATATAGGACTCGGCACCGCCGGTAACGGCAGTGATTTCCGGCACTTCGGTCATCGCGAAGGCGCCGTTCATGGTGTGCACCGCGCGCAGCAGCGCGTCGCTGACCGGCTGCGGCGCCTGCTGCGCCGAGCGCAGCCAGTCCTGCAGGGTCGCCTGGTGGACTTCCACTTCGGCTTCCAGGATCTCGCGCAGCACGCTGTCGATGTTGGCCGGCGTGCCCAGTGCTTCGGGCGCCGGGTCCGCATCGGCTTCAGCCTGCACCGACGCCATTGCTTCGGCTTCGAGGATGCGGCTGATCTCGTCCTCGCCATCGGCTTCGACCACCGGTGCGGCGGGAGCGGCCGCAACCGGCAGCGGTACGTAATAGGTTTCCTCACCCGCGCCGACGCGATCGGCAATGGCCTGCATCGCCTGCAGGTCCACGCTGATCCGCTGGCCATGACGCAACGCGGCGTTCAGCTGCGGCAGCGCGGCATGCGCGTTGTCGACCATGGCCAGCACGGCTGGCGTCGCCGGGCGGCTGCCGTCGAGCACCCGGTTGAGCATGCCCTCGATCTTCCACGCGAATTCGCCCAGGGTGCGTGCACCGACCAGTCGGCCACTGCCCTTGAGCGTATGGAAGATGCGGCGGATGGGACGCAGACGGTCCATGTTGTCCGGCTGCATGCGCCATGCCGGCAGCAACGTTCCGAGGTTGGCCAGTTCGTCGTCGAACTCTTCCAGGAACACCTCGCGGATGTCCTCGTCGATGTTCTCGGCATCGTCGTCGAAGCCGGCCTCGAAGCCGGCGTCTGCATCTTCCGCGCTGCCCACGGCGACTGGCGCTTCCGCATCGGCCGGCGTCGGGGTCGCCTGCGGATTGAAGTCCGCGGCGGCAGCGCTCAGCTCGGCAAAGAACTGCGCGTCGGCTTCGCTGAAATCAATCGGTGCGATGGTGTCGATGTCGATCATCGACACCGCCGCTGCCGGCACATCGGCAAGCGGTGCGGGCGCTTCCACCGGCACATCCACGGGGGTGATGTCCGGCTCTGCGGCAGCCGGGCTCTCTTCCACCACCGCAGGGGCAGTGGCATCGACGTTCTCCAGCGACGGATGCAGCCCGGCAGCGTCCTCCAGCGACAATGCCTCCATCGCATGCAGCGACAACACGTCGTCGGCATTGTCCAGCGCATCGGCATCGAAACGGAACACGACGTCGTCACTTGCAGAAACCGCGTCATGTTCGGCGGCCACCGGGTCGAACCCCGGTGCGGCATGCGCGCCGGTCTCGATGGACAGCGAGGCGTCGGCGGCGTCCTCTACGTCCAGGCCGGTTGTCGCATTGGACTGCACTGGCAGAGCCGCCTCTGACAGTGTCCACTGGGTGGCGGCCCCCTGCCCTGCATCGAGCTGTTCGAAACTGACCGGATCGAAGCTGGCAAACGTCGGACTGCGCTCATCGTCCGCTGGAGCGAGCGGATCGGTCTCAGGATGGAACGGTGCCAGATCCCATTGCGGGACCTCGGGTGCAGGTGCACTGGAGGCGGCAAAGACCAGCGGTGCATCCGACTCGTCACGCAGCGACAGCGGCGCGGAGGCGACGGATCCCAGCCCACCAAACATCAAGCTGTTGTCCGCCGCTGCCGGCGAAGGCGTGGCCGGTGGCGGATCGAAGGTGAAGTCCGGCAGCGGTACCGGCACCTCACCGGGTGCCGGCGCGGCCGACTGTACCGGGATCTCGATGTGCTCTGGCTGCAGTGCCTCGCCCTGCAGCACGACCGGCTCACGCTCGATCGACTGCGGCACGGACGCTGCCGGCTCAGCCGCATCGTGGTCCGGCAACGGCCAGTAGCGCAGCGCCTCAAGGCTGCTGCGGGTGATGTCGAGGATGTCCTCGCGACCCGGGCGGCGGTCGCGCAGGGCTTCGAGGTAGTACTCCAGGCTGGCCATGGCGTCGGCCAGCGTGTCCAGCTGGCGGCCACTGGGCACGCGCTGGCGACCGATCAGCTCGGCTTCGATGTACTGCTGCACACCGCGCAGGTAATCGGCGGCGGTACCCAGGTCGAGCATGCGCAGCGCACCGGACACATCGCCCAGCAGGCGCGGCACGTCGTGCAGCTCGGCATGGTTCCAGCTGGTTTCAATGAACGCGACGAAGTGCTCGCGCGCGGCGGCGAAGTTGGCGATGGCCTCGTGCGCCAGCACCTCTACCGTGCGCCGGTTCTCCACTGCGCTCGGATCGTCCTGGCCACTGCCGCCGGCGCCCAGATGGGCGACCTGGTCATCCAGCGACGCATCCACGTAGAGCAGCGCCCCGGCGATATCCAGCAGCAGGTTTTCGTCGATCTGCTGGCGGCCCTCGACCACGCCACGCAGGGCATCACGTTGCTGCACGACCACGCCGCGGGCCACGCCCAGGCCCATCATGCCCAGCGTATCGGCGACCGCACCGAGCTCGTTGGCCTGGGTCTGCAGTTGCTCCGGCGCACCGCCGGTACGCAGGTGCAGGTCCAGCGCATCCTTGATGCGCAGCAGTTCTTCCTTCACTGCACTGCCCACGGTATCGAGCAGCTCGCGGTTGCGCCCGCTCAGGCTGCCACGGGCATGGTCCAGCTCGGCCTCGGTGGCGGTGACGCTGTCCGGTGCGAATGCCAGCAGCACGCTGTCATGCACGCCCTCTTCGCCACGTGCGGCACGGATCTCGTTCAGCAGCGGCATCAGTACGATCGGGATGTCACGGTGACCGTTCTGCAGGCGCTCCAGGTAATCGGGCAGCAGCACGCTGCCACGCATCAGGGTCGCGCAGGCTTCATCCCGATCGGCCACGCCACCGGCGCCGATGGCATTGGCCAGCTGCTCCAGCTCCTCGGCCACCATGGCCGGGGCGTACAGCTCGACCATGCGCAGGGTGCCCTGTACCTGGTGCAGGTAGCCGGCGCAGATGCGCATGCGGCTGGCGTCGGTCGGGTCTTCCGCGTAGTACTCGACTTCGTTGCGCACCTGGCGCAGGGTCTCGTCCAGCTCGGGCTTGACCCAGCCCAGCGCTGCGTGGCTCATCGCATCGCGCAGACTGCTCATGGACGCGCTCCGTTCGCCGCCGCGCGGAAGCCGCGCGAGTTCTGGCGTGGGGAATGGAAATGCTTCATCGACTGGTTCCTTGCTCGCCGCCCTGCCCGCGTCACGCCGGCAGCTTGAAGTCGGCGACCGAACGACGCAGGTCGGCCGCCAGCTGCGCGAGGTGGCCGATCGATTCGGCGGTCTGCCCGGCACCCTGCGAGGTCTGGCCGGTGATCTGCCGGATCACGCCCATGGTGCGGGTGATGTCCGAGGCCGCAGCCGACTGCTGCTGGGCGGCGATGGAGATGTTCTTGATGAGGGTGTTCAGTGCATTGGACACGCGCTCGATCTCGGTCAGCGCGGTGCCGGCGTCCTCGGCCAGGCGTGCACCGGACACCACTTCGGCGGTGGTCTGTTCCATCGAGGTGACCGCTTCGTTGGTATCGGCCTGAATGGCCTGCACCAGGTTCTCGATGCGTCGGGTCGCGCCGGAGGTACGTTCTGCCAGGCGCTGCACTTCGTCGGCCACGACCGCGAAACCGCGGCCCGCTTCACCTGCCGAGGCCGCCTGGACCGCTGCGTTCAACGCCAGGATGTTGGTCTGTTCGGAAATGTCGTTGATCAGCTCCACGATCGAGCCGATTTCCTGCGACGACTCACCCAGGCGCTTGATGCGCTTGGAGGTTTCCTGGATCTGGTCACGGATCTGGTCCATGCCCTGGATGGTCTCGCGCACCACGCCGGCACCTTCGGCGGCGATCACCACCGAACGTTGTGCCACGTCGGCCGACTCGGCCGAGTTGCGCGACACCTGTTCGATGCTCGCCGCGATTTCGCCGATGCGGTCCGACGCCGAGGTGATCTGGTTGGCCTGGTGGCCCGCCGCCTCTGCCAGCTGCATGGCGGTGGCCTGGGTTTCCTGGGTGGACAGCGCGACCTTGGCCGAGGTGTCGTTGATGGTGGTCACCAGGTGGCGCAGCTCGTCGACGGCGTAATTGATTGCGTCGGCGATGGCGCCGGTCATGTCCTCGGTCACCGAAGCCTTCACCGTCAGGTCGCCCTCACCCAGCGAGGAGATTTCGTCCAGCAGCCGCATGATCGCCTGCTGGTTGCGGCTGTTGAATTCCACCTGGGTCTGGTAGCGCAGTTCCTGCTCGCGCGAGCGGCTGCGCACGTTGGTGGAAACGAAGCCGATGATCGCGATCAGCGACAGCGCACCGGACACCACACCGATCCAGAAGTTCGGGAACAGGCGGGTGTCAGACACCGAGCCGAACGAGGAGAACGCGTCGAACAGCTTGCGGCTGTCATCCAGCATGTGGGCCGAACCCTGGCCCAGCGCGGTGGCTGCGGACTGCGCCGCGAACAGCTGGCGCGAGCTGGCCAGGATCGCGTCAGCGTCCTGCTTCATCGCTTCCCACTTCTGCTGCGACTGCTCCAGTGCGGCGACGGCGGCGGCACCGCGCACGGCGGTGATGCCCAGTTCCTCGTTGCCGTTGCGCAGGCCGTCGAGCACCTGCGAGAACACGGTGATGTCGCGTGCCAGTGCATCGCCGGACGTCGCTGCGGCGCTGCCACCGGCACGCATTTCGGTTACGCGGCGGGCCATCGAGCCAGCCACCACGACCTGCTGCAGTGCGCTGTACACCTGCGACGACGGCGCGCCGGAGGCCGACATCGCACGCACCAGCTCGTTCAGCTGGGCCTGCAGGCCCGGCACCGCGCCGGTGAAGTTGTTGGCATTGCCGGCCAGCGCCAGCACCGCCGGTTCGCTGGCGACCAGCTGCCCGGCCTGCTTGCCCAGCGGCGCCCAGGTCTCGCCCAGGGTGGCGATGGCACCGGACACGCCCGGCTCCTTGCCGTAGCGCCCCTGCAGTGTCGACACGTTCTGTTCGATCGCGTTGCGGGTCGCCTTGAAAGCGGTGAACGCCTGCGCGTTGCCGCCCACCGCGTCACGGCCCTGGTTGGCCAGCTGCTGCGAAAGCACCTGCAGGTCGGCCGCCTTGGAACCGGCATCGGCCAGGCGACTGCCCTGCCAGGTGGCGACGCCGGTGTTGACGCCGAACAGGATCATCGATGCCAGCAGCAGGAACAGCCAGAGGTTGCTGCCGCCCAGCCGCAGCTTGCCGGTCTTGGTGGCGTCCGAAGCAGTACTCATCGTTCAACCTCGATCTTCAATGCAGGGGGCGATGCCCGGCCTCAGGCCGCGGCTTGCCGGAATTCAGGGGTACGCGACAGCAGCGAGAGGGAGAACACGCCCCAGTCGTGGCCGTCGGCGTGGAAGGCGCGATCGACGAAGTGGCCGTAGCGCCCTTCGGCCAGCGTGCCGGCCGCGATCTGCTGGTCCAGTTCAAAGCTGCGCTGGCCGAACAGTTCATCGATGGTCAGGGCGACGTCGCCGCCGGCCTGGCGCATGATCAGCACGCGCTGGCCTTCCTGCTGCACGGTACGCGTGCCTTCCAGGAAGTACTTCAGGTCGACCACCGGGAACAGGTTGCCGCGCAGATTGCCCACGCCCAGCAGCCACGGCTGCGCGCACGGCACCGGGGTCACCGGCGGCATCGGCACGATTTCCACCACTTCGCGGAAATCGGACACCAGCCGGCGCTGGCCGACGCGGTAACCCACGCCACGCCAGAGGTCCTGGGCGAACTGCCGCTCGGGCAGCTGCACCGCGTGGGCCAGGCTGCGCCGTTCGTAGGCTTCGAGAATGTCGAAGGGCGAGCGCATCAGGCCACCAGTTCGTTGATCCGCGCGATCAGTTCATCCTCGCGCGGCGGCTTGACGATGTAATCGGCCGCGCCCTGGCGCAGGCCCCATGCCTTGTCGGTTTCCATCGCCTTGGTGCTGACGATGATCACCGGGATGTGCTTGATCGCCGCATCACGGGCCATCGCGCGGGTGGCCTGGAAGCCGCTCATGCCGGGCAGTACCACGTCCATCAGCACCAGCTGCGGCACCTGGTCGCGGACCAGCTGCAGTCCATCCTCGGCATTGTCCGCCTCCAGCACCTCGTGGCCGGCACGGCGCAGCCACTGGGTGAACACCGCGCGGTCGGTCGGTGAATCCTCGATCAGAACGATACGAGCCATTGTGCCTTTCCCCCCTGGTCAGGCGTTGACGTATGTGCGGATGGCACCCAGCAGTTCTTCACGCGTGAAAGGCTTCGTCAGGTACTGCTCCGAGCCGACGATGCGTCCCCGCGCCTTGTCGAACAGGCCATCCTTGGACGAGAGCATGATGACCGGGGTCGCCTTGAACAGCTGGTTGCCCTTGATCAGCGCACAGGTCTGGTACCCGTCCAGGCGCGGCATCATGATGTCGACGAAGATGATCTGCGGCTGCTGGTCTGCGATCTTCGCAAGCGCTTCGAAGCCGTCGGTGGCGGTGACCACCTCGCAGCCTTCGCGCTTGAGCAGCGTTTCCGCAGTCCTGCGGATGGTCTTCGAATCATCGATGACCATCACCCGGAGTCCTGCGAGTTCCCCGCCCGCAGTCGTGTTTTCAGTCATTGCCTATCCCCAAGCGCACGGCCCGATCTCTGGCGGGGGCCGCTACGAAAGCGTATCTATATCGCACTTTCCGCGCCCGCTTCAAGGCCGCCCCTTGGCGCGGGGCATGGCGCCCTCCTGAACGTGACGGGTTTCGCAATGCGTGCGCGAGCGCCGGGCGGACGCTGCGTTGCAGTACGGCGGGGAGGCGCGCGAGCGGCGTTGCCGCTACCATCAACGCCTTGCCTGACAGGTGCGCCCATGCCGTTGAACGTCATCGTGGTGATGGACCCCATCGCCCACATCAAGATCGCCAAGGACACCACCTTCGCCATGCTGCTGGAAGCCCAGCGCCGCGGCCATGCCCTGCACTACGTGCGCCCGGGCGGCCTGGCCCTGGAAGGTGGCGTAGCGGTGGCCCAGACCGCGCCGCTGCAGGTGCGCGACGACCCGGCCGGCTGGTATGAGCTGGGCGCGTTCAGCCGTACCGAGTTCGGCCCTGGCCAGATCGTGCTGATGCGCAAGGACCCGCCGGTCGACGCCGAATACATCTACGACACCCAGGTGCTGGACGTGGCCGCAGCGGCCGGCGCCTGCGTGGTCAACAACCCGCAGGGCCTGCGCGACTACAACGAGAAACTGGCCGCGCTGCTGTTCCCGCAGTGCTGCCCGCCGACCCTGGTCAGCCGCGACGCGAAGGTCTTGAAGGCCTTTGCGCTGGAGCACGGCCAGGCCGTGCTGAAGCCGCTGGACGGCATGGGCGGCCGCTCGATCTTCCGCAGCGGCCAGGGCGATCCGAATCTGAACGTGATCCTGGAAACCCTGACCGACGGCGGCCGCAAGCTGGCGCTGGCCCAGAAGTTCATTCCCGACATCACCGCCGGCGACAAGCGCATCCTGCTGGTCGATGGCGAACCGGTGGACTACTGCCTGGCGCGCATCCCGCAGGGCGATGAATTCCGCGGCAACCTGGCCGCCGGCGGCCGCGGCGAAGGCCGCCCGCTGAGCGAGCGCGACCGCTGGATCGCCGCCCAGGTCGGCCCGGAGATGAAGCGCCGCGGCATGCGCTTCGTCGGCCTGGACGTGATCGGCGATTACCTGACCGAGGTCAACGTGACCAGCCCGACCTGCGTGCGCGAACTGGACGCGCAGTACGGCCTGAACATCGCCGGCACCCTGTTCGACGCACTCGAGGCCGGCCTGCGCTGATGTCTGCCGCACCTGCCGTCCTGCCCCCGCCGCCGCGCGAAGCGCAACGGCTGGGGGCGACCATCGCGCTGTCGGTGCTGGTCCACGCCCTGCTGATCCTGGGCGTGGGCTTCGCCGTGAAGGGCGATGCGCCGCTGGTGCCGACACTGGAAGTCATTTTCAGCCAGACCCGCACCGCGCTGACCCCGAAGCAGGCCGATTTCCTGGCCGCGGCCAATCAGGAAGGCGGTGGCGAGCACGACCGCGCACAGCGTCCGCGCGACAACCAGGCCGGCATCGTGCCGCAGGCCCAGTCCGGAATCAGCCCGGTTCCACAGCAGCAGCAATCGGCCGCGCCGGTTCCGCCGCCACAGGCACGGGTGGTCAGCAGCCGCAATGGCGAAGAGGTGGTGGCGCAGGCGCAGTCCCGCCCCACGCCGGATCAGCCCGAACCGGACGCACCGCTGAGCGCGCGCGAGCAGCGCGACGTGGAGATGGCGCGCTTGGCCGCCGAAGTGCACCTGCGCTCGGCGCAATACGCCAAGCGCCCGAACCGCAAGTTCGTATCGGCCAGCACGCGCGAATATGCCTATGCCAATTACCTGCGTGCCTGGGTCGACCGTGCCGAGAAGGTAGGCAACCTGAATTACCCGGATGAGGCGCGGCAGCGCCGCCTCGGCGGCCAGGTAGTGATCAGCGTGGGCGTGCGCCGCGATGGCAGCGTGGAGAGCAGCCGGATCCTGCGTTCGAGCGGTACGCCATTGTTGGATGAGGCCGCCCTGCGGGTGGTGCAGCTGGCCCAGCCGTTCCCGCCCTTGCCGAAGACCGAGGATGAGATCGACATCCTGCAGGTTACACGTACGTGGGTGTTCCTGCCGGGCGGCACCCTGCACGACGACCGATAGGGTTTTGTTGCCCGGGCCTGCGGCCCGGGACCCGCTGAAAGGCTAGAGCAACGGCAACAGCAACAGCGGCGGTTGGTGTACTGAAGCGTGGCGAGGCGGTGTCGGGCGGCGGGGACGCCGCAAGTACGTCCGTGTAGGCTTAGCCGCGGCATCCATGCCGCGGATACCCCGCCGCCCGACACCGCCCCGCCTCTGACAGATCGCGGCGCACCATTGCTTTGGTAGGTGTCGACCTTGGTCGACACACATCCACGCCACGCGTGGATGCGAGCGAAGCGACCCGCTTTTGACTTTGACTTTTCTTTTCTTGATTTTCCGTGGCGGACGCACACGGAAACTGTCAGGGGCCGGGCGGGTGGGCTGCGCAGGGGCGTGAGCCGCATGGATGCGGCGACCGAGCTTACAGGGACGTACTTGCAGCGCCCCCTGCGCAGCCCACCCGCCCGGCCAAACCACGGCTTTTGATCTACGCGACCAACCCCGCCACGAGGGGCTCAGCCGTTGGCCTTCGCCTTCGCCTCGCGCGCGGCCTGCTGCTCGACCAGGGTCAGCGCCACATTGTCACGCAGGTACGCCGGCTCGACCTTCTCCGGTGCAATGGCTTCGCCGCGAGCGAACGCCGGCACCGCCAGTGCCAATACATCCGACGCCCGCGGCAGCGCCGTCGCATCAAAGCCGCGCAGGCCGGTGCCCAGCTGGGTCACCAGTGCCCCCTCGGCTGCACCGAAACCGGTGCCGACACCGTAGGCCGACATCCCTTCCGGCAGCGCAACCGCAGCGGGTGCGCACACGCGCTCGGCATCGCGTGCCACCGGCAGGCCGTCTACACGCTCGAAGCGCGCGACGTACAACTCCCCCATCCGTGCGTCGATCGCCGACAGGATCTGCGTTTCGTCCGCCGGTGCCCGCAGCGCCAGCACCTGCAGCGTCGAGACCGGCAGCAACGGCCGATCCAGTGCCAGCGCAATGCCTTGCGCGATGGCGATCGCCAGGCGCACACCGGTGAACGCACCCGGGCCGCGGCTGAGCGCGATACCGTCCAGCTGGCGGCGGCTGATGCCGGCTTCGGACAGCAGCGCCTCGGCCCACGGCAGGCTCAGTTCGGCATGCCGGCGCGGGGCGATCTCGAAGCGTTCCAGCACCTGCCCATCGACATGCAGGGCAACGGAACAGGCTTCGGTGGCGGTTTCAAAGGCGAGCAGTTTCATCGGATCGGGTCAGAACAGGGGGAACGTGGCACCGGGCGCCGGCTCGGGGCCGGTCGCAACGGCCGCCGGAGCAGCCGCATCATCGGCCACGGGCGCCCATTGTGGCGTAAAGAAGGCCTGCACATCGGCCAGACTGCGGGTACGGCGGAATGGCGGCAGTGAATCAAGGAAGACCCGACCATAGCCACGGTTGAGCAGGCGCGGGTCGCACAATACCAACACACCACGGTCGCTCTCACTGCGGATCAGGCGACCGACGCCCTGTTTCAGCGCGATCACCGCCTGCGGCAGCTGCTCATCGCGGAACGGATTGCCGCCCTGGCTGCGGATCGCCTCCAGCCGTGCCTCGTACACCGGATCGTCCGGCGCCGCGAACGGCAGCTTGTCGATCATCACCACGCTCAGCGCCTCCCCCACCACGTCCACGCCCTCGCGGAAACTGGCCGAGCCCAGCAGCACGCCATTGCCCGACTCGCGGAAGCGCTGCAACAGCGTCGCGCGCGGCGCCTCGCCCTGCACGAACAACGGCCATGGCCCATCACGCAGTGCCTCGGCGGCCTCGCGCAATGCACGGTGCGAGGCAAACAACAGGAATGCCCTGCCCTGCGACGCCTGCAACACGGGCCGCAGGGTCTGGATCAACGCAGTACCAAAGCCCCGCGCAGCCGGATCAGGCAGGCCTTCGGGCAGGTAGCACAGCGCCTGCTCCGGCCAATTGAACGGGCTTGGCTGGACCAGCGTATGCGGGTCATCCAGGCCCAGGCGGGTGGCGATGTGGTCGAAGCCACCGCCCACGGTCAGCGTCGCCGAGGTGAAGATCCATGCCGCGCGACTGCGTTCGCGATGCTCACGCAACGGGCCGGACACATCCATCGGCGTGCGCTGGCAGCGAAAACCACGTGGCGTGAGCTCGTACCAGAGCACATCAGCGGCAGTGGCGGTTTCCGCCGGGTCGGTATCGAAATCGAGGGCAGGTTCGTCATCGCCCAGCCAGCGGCTGAGCCGCGAGACCGCCTCGCGCGCCCGCGCATGGCAGGCATCCAGGCCCGCTGCGGCTTCGCGCAGCGGCTGCAGTGCCTGCTCCAGCGTCACCAACCCCGCCATCACCGTATCGAATCCATCGCGCACCTGCGGCATCGCCAACGCGCGCCATTGCGTGCCACGCGGCGGCAGTCCCTCCATCGCCGAACGCAGGGCCAGCAGCGCCTGCTGCAACTGGTCGACCGGTTCCTGCAGCGCCGACTGCGCGCCGCCGACGCCACGCGCTTCGGCCAGGCAGTCGCGGCCCAGTTCCTGCCACGGGCGCATGCCGAAACCTTCGCCGAAGAACTGCGCGGCCAATTCGGGCAGCTGGTGTGCCTCGTCGATGACGAAGGCCTGCGCCCCCGGCAGCAGTTCACCGAAGCCATCCTGCTTCAGGGCCAGATCGGCCAGCAGCAGGTGATGGTTGACCACCACCACATCGGCCGCCTGCGCACGCTGCCGCGCGCGCACCACGAAGCAGTCATCCCAGAACGGGCAGTCGGTACCCAGGCAGTTGTCGACCGTGGAAGTGACCATCGGCAGCAGCGGCGAATCATCGGCCAGGCCTTCCAGTTCGGCGATGTCACCGAACTCCGAACGACCGGACCAGGCCAGGATGCGCTGGAACTGCGCCGCCTGTTCGGGGCTGGAAAAACGCGGCTCGCCGCGTGCCTGCTGCAGGCGATAGCGGCACAGGTAGTTCGCGCGCCCCTTCAGCAGCGCACTGCGCAGGCCGACACCCAGTGCCTGACGCACCCGTGGCAGATCGCGGTGGTAGAGCTGGTCCTGCAGCGCGCGGGTTCCGGTGGAAATGATGGTACGCAGCCCGGACAGCAGCACCGGCACCAGATAGGCAAAGGTCTTGCCAGTGCCGGTACCGGCCTCGGCCAGCAGCAGGTCACGCTGCTGCAGCGCATCGGCGATGGCTTCGGTCAGGTGCAGCTGTGCCGGACGCGGGACGAAGGCATCCAGGTGCGAGGCGAGCGCGCCGCCGTCGCTGAGGGCTTCGCGGCTGGCATGGACAAGGTCGGACATCAGAGGGAAAGGATACCCGGCCGGGCGCTGCCCGGCACCCGTTTCAAGCCGGAGCACCAGCAACAGCAACAGCGGTGTTCATGGCTCTGGGTTGTACTGGGGACTGGCGGGGGACTGTGGGTTTGCGGGGACGCCGTAAACCCGTCCCTGGGGGCTTGGCCGCGGCATCCATGCCGCGGACACCCCGCAAACCCACAGTCCCCGCCTTCGACAGTTTCCCGGTGACGGAGGGACGTGCTTCGCAAAGTCGAGCTTGCTCGGCTGCCCTTTCAGAAGCGGTGGGTGGAACGGAAACAAGAAGGGGTCGAGTGCGCGCAGCGCGCGACCCGCTTTTGATTTTCTTTTTCTTTTCCGTGGCTGGCAGCACACGGAAACTGTCAGAGGTCGGGCGGGGCGGGTTCGCGGGAGTGTCCGCGGCATGGATGCCGCGGCCAAGCCCCCAAGGTGAAGTGACCCCCGAGACTTGGACGGGGTCAGGCGGCCGATTGGGCCCGCTCCCGGTACTCTACCGGGCTCAGACCTTTCAGTTTCAGTTTGATGCGCTCCTGGTTGTAGTACTGGATGTATTCCACCAGCCCAGCCTCCAGACTCTCGATGTTGTCAAAGCTGTTCAGGTAGAAGAACTCCGACTTCAGGGTCCCGAAGAAGCTCTCCATCGCCGCATTGTCCAGGCAGTTGCCACGCCGGGACATGCTTTGTTTCAACGAATGTTTTTCCAGCATGTGCCGGTAGTTTTCATGCTGGTACTGCCAGCCCTGGTCGGAGTGGATCATGGGGCGCTCATCCGGCGAAAGCTTCTTGATGGCCTCCTCCAGCATCTGACCTACCAGATCGAACACGGGCTGGCGCTTGATCTGATAAGCCACGATTTCGCCGTTGTAGAGGTCCATGATCGGGGACAGATACAGCTTCATGCCTTGTACCTTGAACTCGGTCACGTCGGTCACCCACTTCTGGTTGGGGCGCTCGGCGTGGAATTGGCGATTGAGGTCATTGCCAACCACAACATTGGCGGCCCCCTTGAAGGACCGGTAGCGCTTCACCCGTACCCGTGATTTCAGGCCCATCTCCCCCATCAGGCGCTGTACCCGCTTGTGATTGGTCCGATGACCCTGATTGGCCAATTCCAGCGTCACCGTGCGATAGCCATAGCGCCCTTGGCTTTGATCGTAGATTGCACGGATGCGCTCGCACAGGGCTGCCTCGTCCTGATCCGGATGGGCCAGGACATGGTTCTGGTAATAGAACGTACTGCGTGTCAGCTCCGCCGCTTCGAGCAGAAGCGACAGCGTATGAACCTGCCTCAATCCTTGGATGGCTTGCGCTTTGCGTCTTGCGCCGCCTGCTCTTCCCGGATCAAGGCATCGAGTTTTTTTAGGTAGTCGGTCTCCGCACGCAGATAGGCGACTTCCTTGAGCAGCTCATCGCGGCTCATTTCCTCAGGCGGCTTGGACGAACGGGTCTTTTTCATCGGCTTTCGGGGCAGCGGCGGAGGCGGTGCCAACGCTTGGGCACCGCCTTGAGCATACAGCCGCCGCCATCGCCCCACCGCGCCGGCATCACCAATCTGGAAGTAGGTGGTGGCCTCCCGCCCAGACATGCCGTCCTGGCTCATCTTTTCCAGGACAGCCAGCTTGAACGGGAGGTCATAGAACCGGGCCTGGCGATGAAATCCGCGCCAACCATGCAGCCGATAGGTCGCCACCCAGCGCCTGACCGTGGAGAACTCAAGGCCGTGGCGACGGGCAATGGCTTTGACCGATGTGGAGGTCTTGCAGGCCTCTTTGGCGACCTGCAGTTTGAAACGTGCGTCATATCTGTTCATGTATCCCTCGGGGTTGGATCTGACGTCCAACTCCCGGGGGTCACTTCAAGGACGGGTTCACGGCGTCCCCCGCGAACCCACCCCGCCCTGCCAAGCGCGGCTTTTGCATTACGCGGCCAAGCAGCCAGCCACGAGGGGCTGCGCCGTTGGCTGAAAACTCAATACCGCTTGATCCCGGGCACCGTGCAGCCCTCAATCTGCGCATGCGCCGACACCGCATTCTCCTTCTCGCCCCGCGCCAGGCGCGACTGCTCGATCGTCGCCCAATGCCGGCGGCACAGCGGCCCTGTCTTCGAGCCCAGGTCGACCGCCTTGCGCGCGAACGCCTCCGCCTGCGCCCACTGCCCCTGCAGCAGCGCCAGCTCGGCGCGCTCCTGCAGCACCGCCGGGTCACCAGCGACGATCTCCAGCGCATGGTCCAGGCTGCTGGCGGCACCGGCCAGATCGTTGACCTGGCGTTGTGCCTGCGCGGTCACCCGCAGATCTTCCACCTGCGAGTCACGCAACGGCTGCACCGACAACTCCTTGTCATCGGGGCCAGCGGCTGCGTCAACTGCGGCCAGGCGCTGCGCCGGCGTGGTGGTATCGACCGGCTTGACCACCGGCGGTGCACTGCTCACGCAGGCGGCCAGGGCCAGGCTGAGGCCGGTCAGGGTCAGGGGCTGCAGCAGGGATCGCATGTTCATCGGCATCATCGGCTCGGGGGAGGAGTGGCGGCGGGCGTCGCGGCAGGTTCGGCAGGCGCTTCCGGCTTGCGGTCCAGGCCGAACCAGCTGCGCCAGCCACCACCCTCGCCTTCGGTCTCGCCCTGCCCGTCCGGCGACACCGCCGGTGCACAGGGCGCATAGGCCGGCGCATAGCCGACCACGAACGGGAAGCGGCGCGCTCCCGGGCAGCCCTCATCAGTCGTGTTGAGGCCGGTGGCGGCCACCGACTGCCAGTCCAGGCCCTTGTTGCTGACCCGCAGCGGCGCACTGGGAAGACGCTGGAAGATACCCGACCAGACCCGCATCGCGCCGGTGGCACCGTACAGGCCAGCCTGCTCGTTCTGGTCGTTGCCGATCCAGATCACCGCCAGGTGATCCCCGGTGTAACCGGCATACCAGCTGTCACGACCATCGTTGGTGGTACCGGTCTTGCCGGCCGGCTGCAGGCGGCTGAGGCCATCGGCGTTGAGCCGCTGCGCGGTGCCGCTGGCAACCACCTGCTGCAGGCCGACACTGATCAGGTTGGCGGCAATCGAATCGCCTTCCTGGGCCGGTGCCGGGGTCTTGTCGTAACGCTTGAGCAGCTTGCCCTGCGGATCGAGTACGCCACGCACCGCATGCAATGGCTGGATTTCGCCACCGGACGCGAGGAACTGGTACAGCTGTGCAATCGCGTATGGGCTCTGGTCGGTCGAACCGAGGATCACCGCCGGATTCGCTTCGGCCTTGATGCCGGCCAGCACGTGGATCAGCTGGGTCACACGCTCGGGGCCGACCTGCATGCCCACGCGCACCGTGGCCTGGTTGTAGGAATGCGCCAGCGCGTCGATCAGGCGCACGGTGCCGTGGCTGCGGTTGTCCGCGTTGCCCGGGCTCCAGTTGCGGCCACGGCCGAGCTGCACCGTCACCGGCGAATCGTCGACCCAGCTGGCCAGCGAGTAGCGGTCCGGCTGCGCCAGCGCCAGCAGGTACACGAACGGCTTCAACAGCGAGCCGACAGGACGCTGTGCTTCGATCGCTCGATTGAACCCCACCTCGGACACCTCACGGCTGCCGATCACCGCCAGCACGTCACCGTTGTGCACGTCGGTCAGCACCATGCCGGCCTGCAGTTCGGGACGGCGCTTGCTTTCCAGCGATTTGATGGTGCGGGTCACCGCGCCTTCGGCATAGGCCTGCGCAGACGGCGACATGCCGGTCATCACGCTCAGGCCGGCGCCCTGCAGCGCCGATTCCGGATAGTCATGGCCGAGCTGGCGGCGAACCAGGTCCACATAGGCCGGGAAGCGGTTGGCCGCCACCAGGCCCGGCGTCTTGGGCACGCCCAGCGGCGCCTTCAGCGCACGCTGGTACTCGGCATCGTCGATCAGCGTCGCCTCATGCAGCTTGCCCAGCACGAAATTACGGCGATCCAGCGCGCGTTCCGGGTTGCGCCGCGGATCGTAGTAGGACGGGCCCTTGACCAGGCCGATCAGCAGCGCGATCTGCTCGGTTTCCAGCGATTGCAGGTCACGGCCGAACCAGAACTCGGCGCCGGAAGACATGCCGTGGATGGCCTGGCTGCCGCGCTGCCCCAGGTACACCTGGTTGAGATAGGCCTCGAAGATGGTGCGCTTGTCGTAGCGCGCCTCCATGATCAGCGCGTACAGCACTTCGTTGAATTTGCGGGTGACCGTCTGTTCCTTGCCGATCCCGAGCAGGCCGCTGCGGGCCAGCTGCTGGGTCAGCGTGGACGCCCCCTGGCGACTCTGGCCACCGGAACGGACCGTCACCCACACCGCGCGCGCGATGCCGGACAGATCGATGCCGTGGTGACGGTTGAAGTCCTTGTCCTCCACCGCCTGCAGGCCGGTCACCAGCAGGTCCGGCGCCTCGTCCATGCGGATCAGGCGGCGTTCTTCCTGCTTCTGCCCGTACAGGGTGGCAATACGCGCCGGGTCCAGGCGCGCAGCCTTCAGCGCCTTGCGGTTGTCGGCATCACGCAGCGACGCGACCGCACCGTCTGCCAGCGACAGTTCCAGCCGACGCGGTGCGACGCGGCCATCCACATCGTTGTAGCCACGGCTGGAAATGACAAAGCGCCCGCCGTTCACCGCATAGGTCGCCGGCTCCTTGCCCTGCCCGTCATCGCGGTAGGCAGATGCGGCGAGTTCGGTCTTCAGGGTCGCCGCGTCCATCGCCTTGCCGGGTGTGAGCACCAGCGGCCGCGCATATACCCGGGTCGGGATCTGCCAACGCAGTTCACCGAAGCGCTGGGTCACCTGTTGGTTCAGGTACAGCGTATAAGGGATCAGGAAGCCCAATCCCAACGCGACCGCAGCCATGCTCCAGGTGATCAGGCGACGCCGCCACAGCGGGCTGTCGTCCTGCTGGTCGTCGTCGAAATCGTCGATGTCGTCGGAATCGTAGCGTCGGGGCACGGGCATGCAGGCAGGTAGGGTCTGGCGAGTCTAACGCAGGCGCCGCGGTGGCTGGCAGGCGATGGCCCGCGGTTTCACTGCAGTTCAAGCAGCGCGCGGCGCCCGCCACCCGGCCCACGCACCCGCAAGCGCTGCCCAGCCCCCTTTCCAGCCGCCCCCCGCCAGGCAGACGTTGGCCAGGCGTGCGATCAACCGCGGCGCATCATGGGCGATCCAGCCTGCCGGCACATCCACGCGGCGATACAGCTGCAGTCGCGACCAGGCCATACGCCAGGCGAGCGCGTGAAGTCCCTGGAAGCGCTCCGGCGCCACCACCACGCCGCGCTGCCCCAGCAGATCGGCCAGGGCCAGCAGGCGCCCGGCCGTGCGCTGGCGCGCCTGTGAATCGAACAGATCGAGATGGCGCAGGCGTTGCAGGAAACCGCGGCGACTGGCACCGATCTGGTTGTTGCCATGCTGCCGGTAGTCGATGGTCGGTTCGGCCAGCATGTCCAATCCTCCACGCAGCGATGCGTGGACCGCCAGCCATTCGTCGTGGCTCCAGCCCGGCGGGACCGGCAGCGATCCGGCCAGCAGCCCGCGGCGCAGCGCACAGGTGGCACCGGTGATGAAGTTGCGCAGCAGGATCGCGTCGATCGCAAGGCCCGAGCGTTCCAGCTCGACCTCGGCCGGATGGACCACCAGTACCCCCAGCAGCCGCTGGCCAAGCGGCGCGCCCTGCGCGTCCACCAGCCATGCATCGCTGTGCAGCAGCAACAGGCCCTGATCGGCGTGGAAGCGCTCCACGTAGCGGCGGACACGCCCCGGATGCCAGACATCATCCTGGTCGCACAGGAACAGGATGTCGGCCTGGCAACGCATCAGCGCATCGGCGAAATTGCGCACATAGCCGAGATTGCGCGCGTGCTGGACGATCTCGACACGGATGCCCAGCGCCTGTGCACGCGGCACGAAGGCCTGCAGCAGCTGCAGCGTCTGGTCGCTGGAACCGTCATCGCCGATCATGACTTCGTTCACCGGAAGATCCTGGTCGAGGATGCTGTCCAGCTGCGCCTGCAGGTAGCGCGCACCGTTGTAGGTGCACAGCGCGACGCCAATGCGCTCGGCAGGGGCCGATCGGGATGGCGCGTCAGGCATCGAACGTACTCGCGGAAACAAGGGCCGGGGGATGGTAGCAGAGCCCCCAAAGAGGATGGATACGGTGGCTGGCTAGCCGTTGCCGGGATACGCAGCGATCCGCTGCACGGCCTGGGCCGCGCTCATCGGTCGCCACGTGTCCGCGTCGGGCTGGAACGGCCGCGGATGTACGTCCAGCAGCGCCCGCAGCGGGCCATTGTCCGCAATCAGATCCTGCTGCAGGCGTGACACCGGACCACGCGCCCGCGGCAGCACCGCGGCCAGGCCCCGCAGTGCCGCGCCCGGCAACGGCAGCGCCAATGTCGGCTGTGCCAGGCTGGCGTGCACGCGGCGGAACATCGCGTGATAGGGCAGGCGCTCGCCACCGCCGATTTCCAGCACCCGTGCCGACGCTGCACCGGTGGCGATGCAGGCCACCACGGCGCGGGCGATATCGTCGGCATGCACCGGTTGGCGCAGGCCTCCCACCAGCGGAATTGGAAACAGGCGCAGACGCAGCGCACGCTGCACGATCGGGGTGATGCTGCGGTCGATGCCGGCCCCATAGATCAGGGTCGGCCGCAGGATCGTCCAGCCCATGCCAAGACGCTCGGCCTGCGCGATCAGGCCCGCTTCGCCCCGCTGCAGCATCGCCACGACGTCCTGCTCGTCGGCCTGCTCGGAATTCTGCTTGCTCAGCACGCTCATCGAACTGGTGGCGATGACCTGCCGCGCGGGGGCCGCCGTCTGCCGCGACAACCACTGCGCCAATGCTTCAAGGGGGCCGAAGCTGGCAATCGCCTGCCAGTCCGGAGACGGCACGCTGTCCAGCGCAGCTGCCAGGTCCCCGCACAGCCACTGCACGCCGTCCTGTGCCGGTTGCGGTTGCCGGCTCACCGCCTGTACCCGCCCATGCGCCTGCACCAGGCGCGGCAGCAGGAACCGGCCGATCTGGCTGGTGGCTCCGGAAACAAGGACGGTCATCGGCACTCCGTGGGGATGTTGCGAGGGGTGGCTACTATAGCGGTCCCTCCGGCAGCGGCGGGCTCAGGGCGACGACACCCCGATGTCGCGCAGGCGCTGCCGCAACTGCTGGTACTCGCTGCTGGAAGGGCCGACGCCAAGCTCGCCCGCCTGCTGGAGCGCACGTTCGGCAAAGGCGACATCTCCGTTGCCCAATCGTTCGCTGCCAATCGCAAGCCAACGCTGCGCGAGGCGCTGGCGGGCCGCAGGCAGGCCGCCGGCGGTGGGAGACAACGTCTGCCAGGCCTGCAGGCAGGCACCTGCAGCCTGCACCCGGTTCTGCCGGAGGTTGTCGTCGAAACAACGGCGACTGGCAGGCAGCAGGCGCGCGGCCGCAGCCTTCACACGTGAATCGCGCGGTGCCAGCGCCTGTGCTTCGCGAAGGGCATCGAATGCGCTGTGCCCCGGCGGGCTGATCCATTGGCCTGCGCGCTCGGCGCGTTCTATCCGGCGCAGGTGATCGCGCAGCTCGCGTTCACGCTGCGCGTTGCTCACTGCGGGCTGCTGCAGTGCCTCCCGGGCCTGCCGTGCACGCTGCAGGCGCTGCACCAGTTGCTGTCGTGCCGCCTGCGAAGCGCCCAGTGCTTCGGCCAGCACGGCATCACGCTGCGCCGCCTCGAACTGGAAATCGTCGGCCTGGATCTGGCTTCGCGCCAGCACCGCCTGCAGCACCTGCTCGCGGCCCCGCTGGGCAGTGGGATCGTCCGGCGCCACCGCCAGCACGGCCAGGAACCCCTTTGCGGCACGTTCCAGCTGCTGTCGCTGAAGTGCGCGCTGTGCCTGCCGCAAGCGCTCGTCGACCGCCCGTGCCAGGGCCTCCTGGCTGGCGGGAAGATCGGCGTGGCCTGCATCGAACAGGCGCGCGCGCTGCAACGTCGCAGCGGCTTCAGCCAGTTCCCCGCGTCCGGCCAGGGCGCGCGCGTGCTGCAGCAGATCGCTCAGTGCATCCTCGCGCCCTTCCAGAGCGGGCAGGTTGTCCGGCTGCAGTGCCAGGATGCGCTGGAACAGCGGCAACGCACTGCTGTCGCCATCGTCCAGCCGGCCGGCCGCGAACGCATTGCGGGCCTGGGCCAGCAACGCGCCGATACCGGCGCCGGCGCTACGCCGCGCCTGCAGTTGGCGGGCCACGGCGTCGGCGTCGCCCTGCGGCACCTGCAGCTCGCGGGCCAGCGCCAGTGACTGCGCGCTACCCTCGAGATCGTCGCCCTGCAGCTTGTCGCGGGCCTGCTGCAGTGCTGCCGCGGCGGTTCGTGCAAGGCCCTGGCGCGCCTGCGGCCGATCGCCATCCAGTGCCAGCACCGCCTGGTAGCGCTCCCGCGCACCACTGCCATCGGCCGCACTCAGCCGGCCGGCGGCGAGCGCACGATCGCCTTCGACCAGCAGCTGTTCGATCTGCGGCTCGTCCCAGAACCAGTCGGCCAGCGGCTTGCGCAGCAGCACCAGCAGCACGAACACCGCCAGCGCCGCGACCAGCGCCCATCGCCAGACCCGCCGCGCATGACGTGCCTGCAGCCACCACCAGCGGCCTTCGCGGCGGACGCGATCCAGCGCAGGGTGTTCAGCGCCATGCGGGCGATGCGGGGGCTCGCGTTCCATGCGTGCAGGGTAGCCGGGGCGGCGTGAAGCTCAGCCGAGGCGACGCGCCTCGCTCACGCCCGGCAGCGCGTCCAGCTTGCCCAGCAGGTTCGACAACTGGTCGTAGTCGCTGACCTTCAGCCTCAGGCGCAGATGGGCACGGCCACTGTTGCGCACGTTGTCACTGTGGATGTCAAGCACGTAGGCGTCTTCCTGGGCGATCAGGTTGGTGATGTCCTTCAGCAGCCAGCGGCGGTCGACCGCATCGACCACCACGTCCACCTCGTAGCCGCCCCCGGCCTGGCCCCATTCCACCGGCAGGATGCGCTGCGGGCTGGTGGCCGCCAGCCGGGCCAGCGCGGCACAGTCTGCCCGGTGCACGGTGACACCACGGCTACGGGTGAGGTAGCCGACGATCGGTTCGCCGGCCACCGGCTGGCAGCAGCGCGCCAGCTGCACCAGCAGATTGCCCACGCCCTGCACCGTGAACTTGGACTTGCCCAGGTTCTCGCGGCGGGCGGTCGGGCGCGGAAGCGCCGGCGCAGGGGCCGGCTGGCTGGCCGCGCGCTCTGCCTCCAGCAGCGTACGGCTGACCTGGTTCGGGCCGGTGTCGCCCAGCGCCACCTGGATGTAGAGGTCGTCAACGCTGTCGGCATGGAACTTCTTCGCCGCCACCGCCAGATCCGAATGCTGCAGCCCCAGGCGCTTCAGCTCGCGCTCGAGCAGTTCGCGCCCGGCCTGCACGTTGCGCGCGCGGTCCAGCTTGTGGAACCAGCTGCGCACCTTTTCGCGCGAGCGGTTGCTGGCCAGGAAGCCCAGCGCGGGCATCAGCCAGTCGCGGCGGGGGTCGGCCTCCTTGCCGGTGAGGATCTCGACACGGTCGCCGCTGCGCAGGCGATAGGTCAGCGGCACGATGCGGCCATTGACCTTGGCGCCACGGCAGCGGTGGCCCACCATCGTATGTACCTGGTAGGCGAAATCGAGCGGCGTGGCCCCCTGGGGCAGGTCCAGCACCTCGTCCTTCGGGCTGAGCGCGTAGACCCGGTCCTCGGTCAGCTCGGCGTCGAGTGCCCCGGCCAGTTCATTGCCCTGCCCGTCCTGCGCCTGCTCCAGCAGCTGGCGCATCCAGGTGATCTTGCGATCGAACGACTTTTCCGCGCCCTTGCCGCCTTCCTTGTACTTCCAGTGCGCGGCCACGCCCAGCTCGGCCTGGGAATGCATCTCGTGGGTGCGGATCTGCACTTCGATCGTGCGCCCTTCCGGGCCGACCACGGCGGTGTGCAGCGAACGGTAGTCGTTGGCCTTCGGGCGTGCGATGTAATCGTCGAACTCGCTCGGCACCGGGGCCCACAGCGCATGCACCACACCCAGCGCGGCGTAGCAGGCGGCAACGTCGTCGACCATCACCCGCACCGCGCGGATGTCGTACAGCTGGTCGAACGCCAGCCGCTTCTTCTGCATCTTCCGCCAGATGCTGTAGATGTGCTTGGGGCGGCCACTCACTTCGGCATGGATGCCCTGTGCGGCCAGCTCGCGCGACAGCTGCTTCTTCACGTTCTGCACGTAGCGCTCGCGCGCCACGCGGGTTTCGTCCACTTCGCGCGCGATGCGGCGGTAGGTTTCCGGCTCCAGGTGGCGGAACGCCAGGTCCTCCAGCTCCCACTTCAGCTGCCAGATGCCCAACCGGTTGGCCAGCGGCGCGTGGATGTCGCGGGTCAGCTGCGCCAGCGCCCGGCGCTGCTCGTCGTCCAGCTTGTCGGCAGCGCGCATTCTCGCCAGCTGCCGGGCCAGCAGGATCGGCACCACGCGCAGGTCGCGGATGATCGCCAGCAGCAGGCGGCGCAGGCCCTCGCTGTTGCGCCCGGCCTCGCGGCCAGCATGCAGCGCCCAGACCGGATCGGCGGCGTCCTGGCCGTCGAGCAGGCCGATCACCGCCGCCTTGTGGTTGCCCAGCGGCAGCTGGTCCAGGCTGGCGCGCAGGCCGGGCAGGTCGAACAACAGCGCGGCAACCACCGCGCCTTCGTCGGCCGAGAGCATCGACAGTGCATCGAGGGTATCGCCCAGCACCGACCAGCTGGCGCGCATCTGGTGGTCGCACTCCGGTGCTTCCCAGTGTTCGCGCAGGGCCTGGCGCAGCGGAGCGGGCAGCACCGCGGCGGAGGGACGGTTCAACAAGGCATCCAGGCCGGGGACAGAAGCGCGGTTCACAGCATCGAGCAGGCAAGACAGAGGTTCCTACACTAGCGCCGGCGCCGTTCAGGGACAATCACCGCAGCCACCATCACCCGGCATGAAGACATGCCGCTACACTCGCCGGCAAACCCAGGAGAGTTCCGCCATGCCCTCGATCGCCCCACGTTTCCGTCCACGGCTGCTGGCCTGCGCCGCACTGCTGCTGTCCCTGTCGGCGCCTGCGCTGGCCCAGCGCGTGGTGGACGGTGACCTGCAGCAGCAGATGTCGCCGACCGAATTCAAGGCGGCCGGCCTGGACAAGCTGAGCGCGCAGGAACTGGCCACGCTCAACCGCTGGCTGCAGGGCAAGGTTGAAGCGGCGACGACCCAGGCTGTGGCAGCGGTACGCGAAGAAGCCCGCGAACAGGGCCGCCAGGAAGTGATCGTGAAGAACCGCGGGTTCTTCGATTTCGGCAGCAGCGAGCCGATCACCGGCGTGCTGCAGGGCGAGTTCCGTGGCTTCGGCAAGGGCCGCGTCTACGTGCTGGACAACGGCCAGGAATGGGAGCAGACCGACAGCACCAGCGTGGTCGGCGTGCGCAAGCAATCGCCCAAGGTCAGCATCAAGCCCGGCGTGATGGGCGTGTGGTACATGAAGGTGGAAGGCGTGAACAGCCAGCCCAAGGTGCGCCGCTCCAAGTAGTGGATCCACGCCACGCGTGGATGACATTCCACCGTACCCCGCCGGTCATCATCCGGCGGGGTCGGGTCGGGGGTTACGAGGCCTGGCGCAGTGCCGTCACCCGCTGCGCCAGCTTCTTCGCCGAAATGCCGGTACGTGCCCCCAGCTCCTGCGCGAACAGTGACACCCGCAGCTCTTCCAGGTCCCAGCGCAGCGCCTGCCATTGCGGGCGATCGCGCAGGCCCTGCTGCTCTGCCGTTTCCAGCGCTTCCAGGAACGGATGCAGTTCCAGCATGCGTGCCTGGTCACGTGGCGGATCACGCTTGGCGCGCTCGCTGCGCAGGATCATCGCCTTCAGGTAGCGCGGATACTGCGCCAGCGCGTCGGCCGGCGTATCGCGCAGGAAACCGGGGTGGATCAGCCCGGACAGCTGCGCTTCCATGTCGTCCAGGTTGCCGCGCGCCCAACCCATCAACGGTGCTTCCAGCATCGGCTTCAGTTCCGCCACCAGCGCCAGGATGGTTTCGGCCAGTTTCAGCCGCGACATGGCCTCGCCGAACAGGGCCTTGGCCGCATGCTCACGGCGCTGTTCGAAGGCCGCCGCATCGCGGATGTCTTCCAGGCCCTCCGCCAACACCGCGTTCATCGCCGCATCCACCAGGTCACCACGCAGGCGCTCCTGCGACTCGATCGCCGCATACAACAGGCCGGTCTTGGCGCCCACCGGCAGCTGCTTGCGCGCCTGCTTGACCTTCTCGGCCAGGGCGATCTCCAGCAGCCGGCGCACGCCCAGCGGGTGAGCCTCCTGTGCCTGCTGCCGATCGGCGAAGATGCGCAGCGCCACACTGTCACCCTCGTCCAGCAATGCCGGATAGGCCGGAACGCCGGCTTCACCGGGCACCTGCAGCGGTATCGGCGTCGCCGGGAACGTGCGCAGGCCATCGGCCGCCATCTCGCGGCCAGCGCGTGCAGCGAAGGCATCGCCGGCACGACCGCCGAATTTCGCGCGCAGTGCGTACAGATCACGCGAAGTGGCCAGCACCTTGCCCTGCTCGTCGCGCAGCCGCAGGTTCATGTGCAGGTGCGGCTCGATCGAACCGGGCTCGAAATCGAGCGCGGTCACGGTGGCACCGGTTGCACGTGACAGGAAACGCGCCAGTTCGCCGGTGATGGCATCGGCGCTGGGCTGCGGGAACGCCTCGTAGAACGCACGGCCGAAGTCCGGCGCCGGCACGTAGTTGCGACGCATTGCCTTGGGCAGGCTGCGGATCAGTGCCGAGGCCTTGTCGGCGACGAAGCCAGGCGCCAGCCAGCCCAGCTGCACCGGGTCCAATGCATTGAGCAGGTGCAGCGGCACGTCCAGGGTCACGCCGTCATCGTCGGCACCCGGCTCGAAGCGGTAGTGCAGCGGCAACCGCGCCTGGCCCAGCGCCAGGTATTTCGGGTAGCGCTCCTGCTCACTGCCCTCGCCGGGCAGCAAGTCTGCGAGCGACCAATGCAGCGCCTTGCGCTGTTCCGGTGCCAGTCCCTTCCACCAGGTATCCAGGCCCGCAGCCGAATGGATCTGCGGCGGCACCCGGTCCAGGTACCAGCGCGCCTGCCAGTCCTCGTCGGCGACGATGCCGGCGCGACGCAGCTTGGCTTCCTCCTCGCGGGCGACCTCCAGCACTTTCTGGTTGTCGGCCACGAAACTGGCGCGGGTGTTGATCTCGCCGGTCACCAATGCCTGGCGCACGAAGATGTCATGTGCCTCGCCCGGCTCGATGCGGCCGTAATGCACCGGCTTCTTCGGCGCCAGCACCAGGCCGAACAGGCTGATCTGCTCGGAGGCCAGCACCTGTCCCTGCGCGCGCGACCAGTGCGGATCGAAGTGCTTGCGCAGCAGCAGGTGCGGCAGCTCGGCAATCACCCAGTCCGGTTCGATCGCGGCCAGGGTCATGCCCCACACCTTCTGCGTATCCAGCAGGTTGGCCACCAGCAGCCACGGCGGCGGCCGCTTGGACAGCGCCGAACCCGGGAACGGCAGGAACCGGCGCTGGCGTGGCGCCTGGAAATCGCCCTTCTCGGTGCGGTGGCCGATCTGCGTCGGCAGGCCCGCCACCAGCGCCCGGTGCAGGGTCTGGTAGGCGGCGGCGCGTACACGTTCGCTGAAACCGCCGCCAACCGGCGCCTGTTCCTTCTGCGCGCGCACGGCCACCGGCGCCGGTGCGGCCTCGGCCTTGCCTTCGCGGGCCAGGCGCGCGGCGCGGTGCAGCTGGCCCCGGGTGGCTTTCACCGCCGCCGCGTCGTCACGCGCCGGTGCCGGCGCACTGCTGCCGGCCAGCAACGGCGCCATCGACGCCTCGCTGGCCTCTTCCTTCCAGCCCAGTTCCTCGCACAGCAGCCGCAGCTGGCGATGCAGCTCGCGCCACTCGCGCATGCGCAGGAAGCCGAGGAAATGACGTCCGCACCAGTCGCGCAGCTTGGACTGGGTCAGGTCTTCATGGGCCTGCCGGTAGGCATCCCACAGGCGCAGCACGCCAACGAACTCGGAGCGGCCATCGGCGAACTGCGCGTGCGCGCTGTCGGCCGCACCACGCGCTTCGGGTGGGCGTTCGCGCGGGTCCTGGATGCCCAGGAACGAGGCGATCACCAGCATCGGCCGCAGGCAGCCTGCGGCCTGCGCGGCCACCAGCATACGCGCAAGCTTCACGTCCACCGGCAGGCGTGCCATCTGCTTGCCGATGGTAGTCATGCGCCGCTCGGCGTCGATCGCGCCCAGTTCGGTCAGTTGCTGCCAGCCATCGGCCACCGCACGCTCGTCCGGCGCCTCAAGGAACGGGAATTCCTCGATGCGGCCCAGGCCCAGCTGCAGCATGCGCAGGATCACCCCGGCCAGGCTGGAGCGGCGGATTTCCGGATCGGTGAATTCGGGCCGCGCCTGGAAATCGGCTTCGGCGTACAGGCGGTAACAGATACCTTCGGCGATACGTCCGCAGCGACCTTTGCGCTGGTTGGCGCTGGCCTGCGAGATCGGCTCGATGTGCAAGCGGTCCAGCTTGTTGCGCGGACTGTAGCGCTTGACGCGGGCGAAGCCCGGATCGACCACGTAACGGATGCGCGGCACCGTCAGCGAGGTTTCCGCCACGTTGGTGGCCAGCACGATGCGCCGGTTCGGCCCGGGGTTGAACACCCGGTCCTGGTCCTGGTTGGACAGCCGCGCGTACAACGGCAGCACCTCGGTATTGCGGTACTTGCGCCGTTCCAGCGACTGGTGCGCATCGCGGATCTCGCGCTCGCCCGGCAGGAAGATCAGCACGTCGCCGCGCGCATCCAGGCGGGTGATCTCGTCAATGGCCGACACGATGGCGTCGTTGACGGTGCGTTCGCCCTGGTCTTCGCCCTCGCCTTCCAGCGCGCGGTAGCGCACTTCCACCGGATAGGTACGGCCTTCGACGCTGATCACCGGCGCATTGTCGAAATGCTGGGCGAAGCGCTCGGTGTCGATGGTGGCCGAAGTGACGATCAGCTTCAGGTCCGGGCGCTTGCGCAGCAGCTGCTTCAGGTAGCCCAGCAGGAAATCGATGTTGAGGCTGCGTTCGTGCGCCTCGTCGACGATGATCGTGTCGTAGTTCGACAGCCAGCGGTCACTGGCGATCTCCGCCAGCAGAATGCCGTCGGTCATGAACTTGATGCGGCTGTCTTCGCTGACCTTGTCATTGAAGCGCACCTGGTAGCCGACCAGCTGGCCCAGTTCACTCTGCAGTTCCTGTGCCACGCGGCTGGCCACCGCACGTGCGGCAATCCGTCGCGGCTGGGTGCAGCCGATCATGCCGGCCTGGCCACGGCCGGCAGCCAGGCACAGCTTCGGCAGCTGGGTGGTCTTGCCCGAGCCGGTTTCACCGGCGATCACCACCACCTGATGTTCGCGGATCAGCCCGATGATGGCGTCGGCTTCACGCGCAATCGGCAGCTGCGGGTCCAGAGTAATGGACGGCTGCTGTTGCGCCCGCACCTGCCGGCGCTGCACCGACGCCTGCAAGGCCTGCTCGAAGGTGGCGGCCAGTGCCGCATCCTGTGGCTTGGCCTGGCAACGCGAGAGCATCCCCAGCAAACGGCCCCGGTCGCGGCTCATGGCGCCGTCGATGGCGGCACGCTGTTGGCGCAGGCGGGGTGATGGATTTTTATCGATAGAGTTCATCAATCGGTTCGTTCAAAACTTTGAAAGCGACCAGTCATCACGACCGGTTTATTGTGAAGGCCAACGATTCCACAAGGAGGAACCCCATGGCGAAGACCAAGAGCACGACCAAGGCCAAGACCGGCAAGCAGAAGCTTGCTGCGGCGGCACCGTCGGCACCGAACATCGATATCGGGATCACCCAGGGCGACCGCAAGAAGATCGCCGACGGTCTGTCGCGCTTCCAGGCCGATGCGTTCACGCTCTACCTGAAGACGCACAACTTCCACTGGAACGTGACCGGGTCGATGTTCAACTCGCTGCACACCATGTTCGAGACGCAGTACACCGAGCAGTGGGCGGCACTGGACGACGTGGCCGAGCGCATCCGCGCGCTGGGCTTCAATGCCCCGGGCTCCTACCGGGAATTCGCTGCGCTGACCTCGATCGCCGAGGAACCGGGCCTGACCGACAGTGCGGACTGGCGTGAAATGGTACGCCAGTTGGTGGTCGCCAACGAAGCGGTCTGCCGTACGGCACGTGAAGTGCTGGAGGTGGCGGCCAAGGGGGATGACGCCCCGACCGAGGATCTGATGACCCAGCGGCTGCAGACACACGAGAAGTACGCCTGGATGCTGCGTTCCCTGCTCCAGTAAGGGTTGGGGGTGTTCGGCAGGGCTGCGCCCTGCACCCGCAGAGGCCTTGAATCAAAGGCCAGAGCCAGAGCAGAAGCTGGTTTCCTGAGGGTTGGCGGGGTGGATCCGGTGGCAGGGGACGCCGTAAACCCGTCCTTGGGGGCTTGGCCGCGGCATCCATGCCGCGGACACCCCTGCCACCGGACCCACCCCGCCTTCGACAGATTTTCGCGATCTGCCGGCAAAGCCATTGGGGTCGGATCCGTTTTCCGTCGGAAAACGGATCCGACCCCATTTTGTTTGTCGATATCTGACAGATTTCATCCACGCATGGCGTGGATGGATCCACCGTCACCGGGAAACTGTCGGGGGTGGGGCGGTGTGGGCTTGCAGGACCGTTGGCGCCATGGATGGCGCCATCGAGCCCCCAAGGACGGGTTTACGGCGTGTCCTGCAAGCCCACACCGCCCCGCCCAGCCAGAAGACACCCCAGAGCCGGCTGTTGCCTTTGACGTTGCTCTGGCTTGTAGCAGGTGCAGGGCGCAGCCCTGCCGCCGCCTCCGGGAGGTAAACTAGCCGGATGGCTTCCCGTCCCGCGCACGACCTGCTCCAACGCGTCTTTGGTTACGACGATTTCCGTGGTCCGCAGCAGGACATCGTGGAGCATGTGGCTGCCGGTCATGATGCCCTGGTACTGATGCCCACCGGCGGTGGCAAGTCGCTGTGCTACCAGGTCCCGGCCCTGCTGCGTGACGGATGTGGCATCGTCATCTCGCCGCTGATCGCGCTGATGCAGGACCAGGTCGAAGCCCTGCGCCAGCTCGGCGTGCGTGCCGAGTACCTGAATTCAACCCTGGATGCCGAGACCGCCGGCCGCGTCGAGCGCGAACTGCTCGCGGGTGAGCTGGACATGCTCTATGTCGCTCCCGAGCGGCTGCTGACCGGCCGCTTCCTGTCGCTGTTGTCGCGCAGCCAGATCGCCCTGTTCGCCATCGACGAAGCCCACTGCGTGTCGCAGTGGGGCCACGACTTCCGCCCGGAATACCGCCAGCTGACCGTACTGCACGAGCGCTGGCCGCAGATCCCGCGGATCGCGCTCACCGCCACCGCCGACCCGCCGACCCAGCGCGAGATCGCCGAGCGCCTGGATCTGCAGGAAGCACGCCACTTCGTCAGCTCCTTCGACCGCCCCAACATCCGCTACACCGTGGTGCAGAAGGACAACGCGCGCAAGCAGCTGACCGATTTCCTGCGCGGCCACCGTGGCGAGGCCGGCATCGTCTACTGCATGTCGCGGCGCAAGGTCGAGGAGACCGCTGAATTCCTCTGCGGCCAGGGCTTCAACGCCCTGCCCTACCACGCCGGCCTGCCGCCGGAAGTGCGCGCGAACAACCAGCGCCGCTTCCTGCGCGAGGACGGCATCGTCATGTGCGCCACCATCGCCTTCGGCATGGGCATCGACAAGCCGGACGTGCGCTTCGTGGCGCATACCGACCTGCCCAAGTCGATGGAAGGCTACTACCAGGAAACCGGCCGCGCTGGTCGTGATGGTGAAGCTGCCGAGGCCTGGCTGTGCTACGGCCTGGGCGACGTGGTACTGCTCAAGCAGATGATCGAACAATCCGAGGCCGGCGAAGAACGCAAGCAGCTGGAGCGGGGCAAGCTCGATCACCTGCTGGGCTACTGCGAATCCATGCAGTGCCGCCGCCAGGTGCTGCTGGCCGGTTTCGGCGAGACCTATCCCCAGCCGTGCGGCAACTGCGACAACTGCCTGACGCCGCCGGCCTCGTGGGACGCGACCATTCCGGCGCAGAAGGCACTGAGCTGTGTCTACCGCACCGGCCAGCGCTTCGGCGTCGGCCACCTGATCGACGTCCTGCGTGGCAGCGAGAACGAGAAGGTGAAGCAGCAGGGCCACGACAAGCTCAGCACCTACGCCATCGGCCGCGATCTGGATGCGCGCACCTGGCGCAGCGTGTTCCGCCAGCTGGTCGCCGCCAGCCTGCTGGAAGTGGACAGCGAGGGCCACGGTGGCCTGCGCCTGACCGATGCCAGCCGTGACGTGCTGACCGGCCGCCGCCAGATCAGCATGCGCCGCGACCCGGCCAGCAGCACCAGCGGACGCGAGCGCAGCGCGCAGCGCACCGGGTTGTCGGTACTGCCGCAGGACCTGGCACTGTTCAACGCCCTGCGCGGCCTGCGTGCCGAACTGGCGCGCGAACAGAACGTGCCTGCCTTCGTGATCTTCCACGACAGCACCCTGCGCAACATCGCCGAGCAGCGCCCGACCAGCCTGGATGAACTGGCCCGGGTCGGCGGCATCGGCGGCACCAAGCTGAGCCGCTACGGCCCGCGCCTGGTCGAGATCGTGCGCGAAGAAGGCTGACGCCGCGCTCCCTGTAGCACCGAGCCCACGCTCGGCTGCCGTGGCCGCAGAAGCAGCCGAGCGCGGGTTCGGCTCTACATTGGTGCAGGTCCAACCTTGAACCGACCATTCAGCCGGAAGTGCATCCACGGCCGCTTGCGGCTAGATTAGCGCCATGTCCCTCGCCTCGACCCTGCTCCGTGTCGTGCTCATGCTCAGCCTGCTGCTCAACGGGCTGAACGCGGCCATGGCCAGCGGTCACGAGGAAATGGGCCGGATGACCCACGCGGCAGCCGCCCTTGAAGGCGGCAATGCCGACTGCCACCACCACGCCGCCATGCAGGCCGATCAGGCCCCGCAGGCCAAGGCCCCCGCCCACGACGCCCACTGCCAGATCAAGGACTGCGTGCGCAGCTGCGCCCAGCACCCGCTGCTGGTGGTGCAGGCGTTGCCGTTCATGGCCGGCCCGGCGTTGTCGCTGGCACCGCAGCCGATGCCGGCCACCGGCCGCCCGTCGCCGCCGCTGCCGCCGATCTCACGCCCTCCCATCGGCTGATTCCACACGTACTGTGCGCCCTGCGCACCGGGGCCGGCGGCCTGCCGGCGTCTTTCCGTGTCTGGAGTCTCCACCATGAATACCCGCAATCTCCCCGGTCCGGGCGCTGTGCCCATGCCGTCGCGCCGCCTGTTCGTGCAGGGCCTGGCCGCCGGTGGCGTGGTCGCCGGCATCGCCGCTGTCGGCGTGCCGCAACGCGCGCTCGCCGCCGCCACTGCCGCCCCACGGCTGGCCGGTGCCCCCGCCGTGCTCAGCGATACCCGCATCGAACTGGCCATCGGCGAATCGCTGGCCAATTTCACCGGCCGCACCCGCCCGGCGATCACCGTCAACGGCTCGTTGCCGGCCCCGATCCTGCGCTGGCGCGAAGGCCAGACCGTGGACCTGTTCGTGCGCAACACGCTGGAACGCCACCCGACCTCCATCCACTGGCACGGCATCCTGCTGCCGGCCAACATGGACGGCGTGCCGGGCCTGAGCTTCAACGGCATCGGCCCCGGCGAAACCTACCACTACCACTTCCAGCTGAAGCAGTCGGGCACCTACTGGTACCACAGCCACTCGATGTTCCAGGAACAGGCCGGCCTGTACGGCGCGCTGATCATCGACCCGGCCGAACCGGCGCCGTACCACCACGACCGCGAGCACGTGATCATGCTGTCGGACTGGACCGACATGGATCCGGGCGCGCTGTTCCGGCGCATGAAGAAGCTGGCCGAGCACGACAACTACTACAAGCGCACCCTGCCCGACTTCCTGCGCGACGCGAAACGCGACGGTTGGTCCGCGGCGCTGTCCGACCGTGGCATGTGGGGCCGGATGCGGATGACGCCCACCGATATCTCCGATATCAACGCGCATACCTACACCTACCTGATGAACGGCACCGCCCCGGCCGGCAACTGGACCGGCCTGTTCCGCAGTGGCGAAAAGGTGCTGCTGCGCTTCATCAACGGCGGGTCGATGACCTACTTCGACGTGCGCATCCCCGGTTTGAAGATGACCGTGGTGGCCGCTGACGGCCAGTACATCCACCCGGTCAGCATCGACGAATTCCGCATCGCTCCCGCCGAAACCTACGACGTGCTGGTCGAACCCACCGGCCAGGATGCGTTCACCATTTTCTGCCAGGACATGGGTCGCACCGGCTACGCCGCCGGCACGCTGGCGGTACGCTACGGGCTGCAGGCACCGATTCCCGCGCGCGACCCACGCCCGTTGCTGACGATGAGCGACATGGGGCACGACATGGGCGGTGGTGGCCACGGCGGCCACGACATGGCCGCGATGAAGAGCACGGAAGGTAGCTGCGGCGCCAGCATGGGCCACGGTGCGCACGGCGGCGGTGCCGCCAGCAAGGTACCGAAGCATCCGGCCAGCGAGCGCAACAACCCGCTGGTGGACATGCAGAGTTCGGCCACCGAGCCGAAGCTGGACGACCCTGGCATCGGCCTGCGCGACAACGGCCGCCAGGTGCTGACCTACGGCGCGATGCGCAGCCTGTTCGAAGACCCGGATGGCCGCGAGCCGAGCCGCGAGATCGAGCTGCACCTGACCGGCCACATGGAGAAGTTCTCCTGGTCGTTCGATGGCGTCCCGTTCGCCAGCGCCGAGCCGCTGCGGCTGAACTACGGCGAGCGCATGCGCATCGTGCTGGTCAACGACACCATGATGCAGCACCCGATCCACCTGCACGGCGTGTGGAGCGATCTGGAAAACGCGCAAGGTGAGTTCCAGGTCCGCAAGCACACCATCGACATGCCGCCGGGTACCCGCCGCAGCTATCGCGTGCGCGCCGATGCACTCGGCCGCTGGGCCTACCACTGCCATCTGCTGTACCACATGGAAGCGGGCATGATGCGCGAAGTGAGGATCGAAGAATGAGCCGCTCACTGCTTTCCCCCAGCCTGCTGGCCCTGGGCCTCGCCGCCGCGTTGCCGGTGTTCGCGCAGTCGCACGCCGGCCATGACATGGGCGCGATGAACGCGCCTGCGAAGAGCGCGAAGGCCCCGGCCGAACCGGTCGATCATTCAAAGATGGATCATTCGGAGATGGACATGGGTGCGGCGGATCAGGCCGGCATGGACCACTCCACGATGGACCACTCGAAGATGGACCATGGCGCGATGCAGCCATCTGCGATGGACCATTCGCAGATGGACCACGGGGCGATGGGCCACGGCACGCCTGCACCCACCGAACCGCGCGAACCGATCCCGGTCCCGACCGATGCCGACCGCGCCGCCGCCTTCCCGCCGATCGCGCATGGCGCGATGGAACACGCGCCGGAGATCAACAGCCTGCTGCTGATCGACCGGCTTGAGCATTGGGATGGCAAGAGCAGCAACGGCCAGGCATGGGAAGCCACCGGCTGGGTCGGCGGCAACATCAACCGCCTGTGGCTGCGCACCGATGGCGAACGCAGCCGCGGCCGCACCGAATCGTCGTCACTGGAAGCACTGTATGGCCGCAGCGTGTCGCCGTGGTGGGACGTGCTGGTCGGCGTGCGCCAGGACTTCCGCCCGTCCGACTCGCGCACATGGGCGGCCATCGGCATCCAGGGTCTGGCGCCGTACAAGTTCGAAAGCTCGGCCACGCTGTACATGGGCTCCGGCGGCCAGGTGTTGGCCAAGGCCGAGGTCGAGTACGACGTGCTGTTGACCAACCGATTGATCCTGCAGCCGCTGCTGGAAGCTACCGTTGCGGCCAAGGACGAGCAGGAGTACGGCATCGGCCGTGGCCTGAACAAGGTAGAGGCCGGCCTGCGCCTGCGCTACGAGTTCAGCCGTCGCTTCGCGCCCTACATCGGCATCAGTCACGAACGCAGTTTTGGCGACACCGCCGACTATGCCGGTGACCACGCGCGCGACACGCGCTGGGTGGCCGGCGTGCGCATGTGGTTCTGAGCAGCGGATCGTGAGCAATGGCCAGCCCCGGCAGCCGCCGGGGCCGGCTACACTGCGCCACGTTCCAATGCAGGCACCGCCATGTCGTTGCAGATCCGCCGCGCCACCCTTGCTGATGTCGACGCGCTGTCGGAGATCGCCATCGCCACGTACAACGAAACCTGGGGCGATTCCTATCCGCCGCAGGAGCTGCACGATTTCCTGCAGGCGCACTACAGCAGCGAACCGCAGCGCATCGAACTGTCCGACCCACGCAGTGCCATCTGGCTGTTGCTGGACGGTGACGCCGTGGTCGGCTACCTGGCCGCGGGTGCCAACACCTTGCCGCACACGGATGCATGCGAAGGTGACATCGAACTGAAGCGGTTCTACATCCTGGCCGCACACCAGAACGGCGGACATGGTGCACGCATGATGGACGCGTTCATGGCGTGGCTGGACCAGCCGCAGCGCCGCACCCTGTGGGTAGGCGTATGGGAAGAGAATTTCGGCGCACAGCGCTTCTACGCGCGCTATGGCTGCAGCAAGGTTGGCGAGTACGACTTCATCGTGGGCGATACCCACGACCGCGAGTTCATCCTGCGTCGGCCGTGATCACGCGCCCCATGTAGAGTGAAGCTTGCTCGACTGTTAGCGCCAAACGTCGAGCATGGCTCGACGCTACAAACTAGAAATCGAACAACTCCGACAGGAAGCTGTCCTTCTTCTTTTTCTTGTAGCCGTGTCCCCGGTTGTCCTCGTAGCGCTGGCCGAGGTGGCGGGTATCACGGTGCGTCACCGGTGGCGGCGCGGACGCCGGCTGAGCCTGCACGGGCGCTGGCGGAGGTACTGCAGCACCGGCGCCCGCACGTTCGATGATCTTGTCCAGCTCGCCACGATCCAGCCACACACCGCGGCAACTCGGGCAGTAATCAATCTCGATGCCATGGCGCTCGGCCATCTGCAGCGTCTGGGTCTTGCACACGGGGCACAGCATCGGCATTGCTCCTGTCGGTCTGGTTTCGACTGTACCTGCACCGCGATGACTGTGCGGCAACGCATGACCGATGGCACAGGGACTTCCGGCGTGTGCCCACATGCGTACCGCGGGGCACACTGCGCCCTTGTTCCGCAGGGAATGCGTACATGACCGTGTTGTCCCGCCTGCCCACCACCGCACGCCTGTTGCTGGTGCTGCTGGGCGTCGGCCTTGGCCTGAACCTGCGGGATATCGCCGCGGCCATCGGCGCACCCACTCCCGCACTGCCCATCCCCTATGGCGGCAGCCTGTTGGACAACGCGCTGGCGGTACTGGTGGCACTGCTGCTGGCCGCGCTGCTGCGGCCCCGTGACATGGGCCTGATGGCCAGCCTGGGGCTGCGCGGCAACGGCTGGAGCGGCCCCATGTGGGTGCTGCTGGCCAGCCTGCCGTGCTGGCTTGGCCTGGCGCTGCTCGGAACACCGAACAGGGCACTGACTGCACTGGATGCCGCCATGCTGGCGGTGCTGTTCCCGCTGGCCGAGGAAGTGCTCTTCCGCGGCCTGGGCTTCGTGCTGCTGGTGAAGATCGTGCGCGGCCCCTGGCCATGGCTTGCACTGCCGCAGGCGCTGCTGTTCGGCATGGCGCACTGGCTCGGCTTCGGTGGGTTCGACGGTGGCGGCATCGCGCTGTTCGTCGGCGCGGTGATCGCCGTGGGCGGCTTCATCTTCGCCTGGCTCGACCACCTTGATGGCAACACGCTCTGGTGCGGCCTGGTCCTGCATGTTTCGATGAACCTGGCCTGGAATGTGTTCAGCCTCGATGACGCCCTCGCATTGGGCTGGCAGGCCACCAGCCTGCGCATCGGCACCGCCCTGCTCGCGGTCACGGGGCTGGCCTGGCACGTGCGGCTCCGGCGCCAGAGAGGCCTGTAACGCCCGCTTAGCTTGCCGTGCACGTCGGGATCACTACCGGCTTACGCATACTTGCGCGCCTTTTCACCGTTGCTGTCCGGAGTTGTCGCGTCATGTTGCTGTCCAAGCGCCACGTTGAACCCCGCGTCCTGCTCATCGAGGACGCCGAGGAAACCCGCGAACTGAGCCGGCTGGCGCTGGAAAGCCAGGCCTGCCACGTAGTGGGCGTGAGCTCTGCCGAAGCGGCGCTGGGCCTGCTGGCCGCCGGTGAGCGTTTCGACCTGCTGTTCACCGACGTGAATCTGGGCGCGATCAGTGGCATTGAAGCCGCCAACCGGGTCCGCGGCCTGTATCCCCAGCTGCCGATCCTGGTGACGTCGGGCATGGACCAGCACCAGGTGCTGCCGCAGCTGCGCGACGGCATCCATTTCCTGCCCAAGCCGTACAACATGAGCGAGCTGCTCGACGCCATCCGGCTGTGCTTCCGGCACGCCGATGTGGGCGTATTGACCGGGCCGGATGCACAGGCGGCCTGAGGCATTCATCAACCGCTGCTGTACGGTCCGGTACCCGGGAACACCTTCAGCAGTGCGCGGGTGATCATGTCCGGGTAGACGGTGAAGTGATCCTCGTCATCGATCACCATGTTCTCCACTTTCAACGATCGCCCGCTGCTGCGCAGCTGCTCGGCGAATTCGGCGTTGTGGCGCAGCATGTCGTTGCGGGTGAAGTAACGCGGTTCGGGCTTGACCGTTTCAAAGCTGCCCACCGACAGCACCACCGTGGTCGGCTGCGCCGGCGCCTTGGCTTCGGCCTGCATGCGCGGCACCCGATGGTCGTCGAACCACAGCGACGGGCTGGACAGGATGTAGGTGCGGAACATGTCCGGGCGCGTGGTCAGCACATAGGCGCCGAACAGGCCACCATAGGAATGCCCCGCATAGGCACGCCGCGCCGGATCGGTGCGGTAGCGCGCGTCGATCATCGGCAGCACCTGCCCAGCGAGGAAATCGCGGTAGTGCGCCGCGCCGCCGTAGCTGACGTCATCGCTGTAATCACGCGGATCGGTACGCACCGGGTCGCTGGGCGTGTAATCGCGCGAGCGGCTCTGCTTGGAGGTCAGGCCTTCCTGCGGCGGTAGCCCGACCAGGATGAAATCCTCGATGTTGACGCCCTTCTGCCCGACCATGTTGCGCACGCTGCGCACCAGCGGGAAGCTGTACAGCGCATCGGTCACGTACAGCACCGGGTAGTGCTTTTCCGGATGCGCCGCGTAGTCGGCCGGCAGCGCCACCCAGACCGGATAATCGCGGCCGACCGGGTCGTGCACGCGCAGCGCTTCGGTGTCCGGCAGCACCACACCCGGCGTGGCAGTCGGCGCACTGTCCTTCGCTTCACTCTGCATTGCGGGCGGCGCCACCGACATCGCACAGCCACTCACGGCCAGGCAGGCCGCCACACTCCATCCACGCACACGCTGCATCCACACGCTCCCGTTGCGGGCGGCGCACCCGATGGCGCCGCTGCCGCATCGTTGCATGGTGTGCAGGCGGGTACCAGTGCGGTCAGGGCGAGGCCGGCGGCGGCGCCGGGAACAGCGTGCGCAGCGCCTGCAACGCGGCCGGATGATAGATCGTGGCGTGGGTTTCCTCCGGCAACGGCAGGTACTTCACCAGCGGCGACGGCGACGCCTGTTGCAGCAGCGTGGCCAACTGCGCGGCGGACGCAGCCAGCTCTGGCTGCCCACTGCTGGCCAGGAACACGCGCGGCTGCGCACGCGTCACCGCCGGCAGCTGCTTGGCCGCGCCGGCCAGCATTGCGCCACGGTTCCACCACAGGCTGGGGTCCAGCGCGATGTAGCTGTTGAACAGCGTCGGCTCCTGCAGCAGCGTCTCGACCACGAACAGGCCAGCCAGCGACTCGCCGATCAACGCGCGCTCCTCGGTGGTCGGGTAACGCTGACGCACCTGCGGCATCAGTTCATCGCGCAGGAAGGTACGGTAGGCCGCCGAGCCGCCGATGCGCGGCGCGATCTTCTGGTCCTGCGGGTCCTTGCTGGGGCCGGTCATGTCGCGGCGGCGCTCGGTGTTCTCGATGCCAACCAGCAGGAACGGACGCATGCTGCCGTTGCCGCTGAGCACCTGCACCAGCCCGGCCACATGCAGGAAGTCCTCGCCGATGCCGCCGTCGGGCATGTAGAGCACCGGTAGCGGCGCCTTCGGGTCCAGCCCCCACGGCTGCGGGCGGTAGACGTTGATACGACGGGTCTCGCCCAGAGCCTTCGACTCGATGGTGAAGGTCTCGCCGATGACCAGCGGCGTGGCGGCGGCGGGCGACGCGGATTCGGCGGCCATCAGCGGCGCGGCGGAGACGACGGACAACAACAGCGACAGCACGATCAGACGCATGGGACGGCCCATCCTGGGAAAGATGCCGAGCATAGACCGCCGGAGGCACTGTCGTTCGCGGCACTTTGCCGATCTGCCGGAACTGGAGCACCATGGAGCCGGTGATGGTCATGCAACGGGCACTTTGGCTCAAGGACTGGTCGCCGCCACGCTCATATCCACAAGGAGGTTCCCATGTTGAGTGTATTGATCGCCACCACCCTTGCCGCCGCCTCACCGCAGTCCAGCAGCACTCCGCCAGCATCCGCAGCGTATGCGGACTGCCTGCTCGCCCACCTCCAACCGGGATTGTCCGACCACGCGATCCCGCTGCTGCAGCAGGCCTGCGTCGCGAAGTATCCGGAGAGCTACGTCGCATATTCAGAACTGGAACGCCGGATCAGCGCGCAGCGCCGGGCTGACTTTGACGCGGCTCAAGCGGAAGCCGTGCGTTCCGCGAATGCGGCAGCGACGGCCGCACAGCAAGCTGCCGACGCGGCGGCCGCAAAAGCCAAGGGAATGCGGGCGAAGTAGAGGCCACGGACCAGGGCAACAAAAAAGGCACCGCATTACGGTGCCTTTCTGAATGACCTGGGTCATTGGATGCAATGGTGGGCCGTGAAGGATTCGAACCTTCGACCAAAAGATTAAAAGTCACCGGTCAACCCGTTATCTTTCAACAACCTACGCCCATATCCGTTCCGCATGCAAGATCAAAACGAACTCTTCAAAGCCTTGCGGCACAACGGGTTAGGAAATTTTGCGGAACGTCTTTAGGCCGCTCAGACACCACGTCGCAGCTGCTGCAGCCCTGCCCTGAGCCACGCCTTGCGTCCATCCCTCGGGCGGGGCTTTGTCTCTGGCAGCGGCTTGCGCGGTTCGAGTGCTGCCTTGATCCGCTCGACCTCCTTCGCCCCGGCCTCGGCAAGGCGCCGGGCCTGCTGCAAACAGGAATTTCCCAGGTCCGCACAACATCGCTTGGGGATGCCTACCGCCTAGCAGTATCCTCTTGAATCCTGACGCGCCAGCGATTTACGAGCGTCCGAAGCTCACAGAACGCCAATGGCTGACCTGCCCCAATTGGCCCCGGCTTGTTTACATACTCTATAAAGGCGTTGGCTCGAGTGAACAAGTTGACCACTTGTACCGAATTGGTGTCATACACAAGCTCTTCGTCAAGGTCGCCTTTTTTAATGCCAACGGCCATGAACTCGTAGAAATTGAGGATGTACTTCAAAGCGTAGATCGCTTCTGCCTTCTCCACGTTCTTAGGGGACGGGGGAACTGCATTCAATGCGTCGCGCAGTGAGGACCCTGGAAAGAAGGGATGGTAGTCAACTGGAATTTCGTGAGTCCCAGGCGGGAAGTGCTTGGAGACTATTTCCTGTCTTTTCAGAAATTCGGCGCTTTTGACCATCTCCATCGTAATAACAAACGCGTTATTGGTCCGGTGGGCACTAGTGGTAAGCCGAAAGTGAACAAACCAGCCCACAGCTGCGGCCCAAATGGCAACTAATACAGGAACAACATTGAGGAACTTGTCGTAGTGAGCCGGCGCCACTCCCTCCTTCGCAGTTAGCAGATAGAAGGAATAATGGATGTAGCCAACCCCTGCCACGACGAGCACAAAGCTCCAGACGCAGACCGTGAGGATATGCTTCTTACCAGCGTAAGCCGCCGTAATTAGAGGATAGGCAAAGAACCCGCACAGTCCAAAGTAGCAAATCGTCAAAGTGCCGAACTGCTGATCGTTATTGAGTGCGCCCCCGAACAACATCACGCCGGCGATCAAGAACGCCAGCAATGAAATCCAAGACCACCAGCACTTGGTGACCAAATCCCTAAACAACTGCTCCATGATTCCCCCTGAAACGCGAAGGGAGGGGCCTTTAGCCCCTCCCCGATCGCAGCTAATCTGATTGATTAGACTTCTACGCCAACCATCGCCATGATGAGCTCCTCCTGATTGTTGCCTCTTGCTCTAAAGCCACAGACAACTCGGCCAAACAACAAGTTCCCCTGAACAACATCGGTCAGATGCACATGGTCCAGATCCTTTTGTGGCCATTGGCCCGTTGTATCAGATGGAACCTGACACTGACAATAGCGGCATAGCCATGAACAAGTTGACAAAAGCGGCGCAATTATTCAGGCCGGCTTTAGCCGTGTCAACTAGCCGCAGACAACCCACCCCGAAGATGAACACGTTCACCGTTGCAGTGATGCATGGAGCGACGGAATCCTCTAATGCTGTGAAACATGAGCCAGACACCGTTAGAGTCACACATCTTTAATGGGCATTTTGACCACGTTTTGCGTGTCAGCCTCCCGATCATTTGGCCCCACTCCTTGCTTCCCCGCACTGCAGCGATGGCGGCTGCCGCTGGGCGCTACCCCATCCACCCGAAAGGCGGATCCTGAGCGGCCTTGGCCAGCCGGTTCCCCCGGACCTTCTCCTGCCACGCCAATATCTTGGCGACGTCCTCCCGCAACCTCGCCTCGTGCCTGGTCACCCATAGCTCGGCCCCTGCCCGGCCCTGCTCGTAGCTGCTGCACCAGCGGAACGGACCGCCGGGGCCGTGCCGATGCCGGTCCAGCGAGGCGATCCAGATTCCGTCGTTCACCCGCTGGTCCATTGCAACCACCCACACCCTGTGACAAGCGATCACAGTCGGAGGGTCATCTGGGAAGCTGGAGGACCTGGTCGTCCAGTTGAAGTCGGCGGGGAGCGGCATGGCCTGGAGGATACGGCCGGCCGTCTCAGGTCCTGCGAACGCGGCAGCGGCCTGGCTGAATGGTTCGAGGAAGGAATTGTTAAGCGCTGCATCGGCGATTTGACGAAATCGTCAATTCGCCCGAATAGCATGGTCGAGCCTGACTCGACTCTGTGCCGGCGCGGCGCTGCTCACGCGCCCCCGGGTTGAGCTGCCTGCGGCCCCGGATCCGGCACAGTCAGAATGCCCGGACCGGCGGACGCTCGGTATCGGGCAACCACCCGCTGACGTTCGGGGTTCTCCCTATGCCGCCAATCGATGCTCGTAGAACGGGTGCCGCTTATCGTCAAAGATCCGGTACAGCGCGGCTAGGTCTGCCGGGTCCGGGTTGAGCCAGGCATCCACGTGCTCGGGCTTGATGTTGATGATGGTCCGGTCGTGGCCGGCCGCGGCCACCTCGGGCTCAGGGTCGTCTGTGATCGCGGCGAACGACAGCAGATCAGGCTCCTTGCCGGCCGGATCCTTCCATTGCGACCACAGGCACGCTACCAGCATGGGCTCGCCAGTGCGCGGCGTGAACTGCACCACCTGGTTCTTCCCGTCCGGCCCCTCGACGTTCTCGTAGAACGTGTCCACCACCATCAGCCCGTGGGCGTGGCCGAACGCCGGCGCCCAGAACTTCTCAAGGCTGTCGCGACGGGCGTTGTAGGTGCCGGGGAAGCGCTGGTCGTAGTTGGCCGGCTTCCCGGCCAGTCGGCATTGGTAGCGCATCGGCTTGATGACCATCTTCCCTGCTTCGGAAACGATCACCGGGGCATAGACGCCGGGAAAGATGCGGCTGTCACGGTCCTTTGGCTCAAGGCGCTGCAGATCCGCCAGCCGCGCCTTGGCCCGCTCGATCTTGTTGCCGGCAATCCGCACGTCCTCGCGGGCCTTCTTCGTCTCCTTGACCTGCAGCGCGCGCTCAGCGTCGGCCAGCCGCTTCCGGTTGGCGAACAGCTCCTGCTCCAGGAGGGCGGCCTCGGCCCGGTTCCACTGCTCGACCTCTGCCCAGACCGCCAGCTCTGCCGGGCTCACGCCGGCCCGGAAGGCGTCATCCATGGCCTTCGGCGTCTTGGGCCGCTTCTTGCCCGGGTCGTGCGCGTAGAGCGCGGCGAACTCCTGCAGCGACAGGGTGGCGCCGGTCATCCGGACCAGCTTCTGATAGGCGGCGGTGATCTGGGCGGAATAGCACATGCCCTCATCTGGCGCCGCCTCACGTGCAGGCCATGTGATCGCGGCAGATCAGTAGTTCGTTACGTCAACCGCCATCACGATCCCGACCACGGCCTGGTTTGGTGAGCCGCCAGTCCCGATTTTCGGGATGGTGATCGCGTTGCCGAACAGGCCATGCTTCCCGCTAACGCCCTGCCCGTTGCCGATCCCCATCACGGTGAAGCTGTTCTGGAACGTGCTGGTCGCCGGCGCGCAGATCACCCCGGCGACCGTCTTGCCGGTGAAGTCAGGGAACCTGTCCTCTTCCATACCGCCATTGGGGAAGACGCCGCCTACACCGATGATCCGCATGGGCTTTGCGCCCAGCGCATACGTCAGACGGCCGTTCGCATCCCACAATGCCAGATACTGCGCATCCTCGTTGGCGGGGCGATCGAACACGTAGGCCCAGCCCTG